>JAYPCB010000087.1:5375-7453 GCA_038124525.1 Cryomorphaceae bacterium | reverse complement strand
CCGCACCTTGTGAACGGTAGGTATCTTTCTTCACATCTTTCATATCAAGATCCACGTCCACATCCTCCGCCTCAGGCAACACTACTACGGATGCCGCTGAAGTATGGACACGACCCTGGCTTTCGGTTGCAGGAACGCGTTGCACGCGATGCACACCACTCTCGTATTTCAAAATGCCGTACACGCCTTCACCACCTACTTCGAAAGCAACTTCTTTAAAGCCACCGGCAGTCCCTTCGTTTACAGTAATGACCTCCATGGACCAACCGCGCTGTTCTACATAACGTTGATACATACGGAATAGATCACCGGCAAAAATGGCTCCCTCATCGCCACCTGCTCCTTGTCGAATCTCAACCAAAGCGTTCTTATCGTCCTCAGGATCCTTAGGGATGAGCAATACTTTGATATCCTCCAGCAACGCTTCAAAAGCAGGCTCCAACTCTTCGAGTTCCATCTTCGCCATTTCTTTGAAATCCGGGTCCGATTCTTCTCTGAGCACCGCCTTCGCTTCTGCAATACGGCTCTCCATCTCAATGAACTGCTCCCGTGCCTCTACAATAGGCTTGAGGTTCTTGTATTCTCTGTTCAATGGCACATAGCGCTTGCCGTCCGAAATAATATCGGGCTGAATGATCAAATCATTGACCTCATTGAAGCGCTGAAAGACGACGTTGAGTTTATCGAGCATTATTTGCTGTATTCAAAGGTTCCGAATTCACTGCTGATGGTCAATTCCTTGCCAGCCCCAGCTTCCACACGGCCCACGACCTGCGCTGGAACGCCAAATGATTCTGAGATGGCTATGATCTCCTCTGCCAATTCCGGCGCCACATACAATTCCATGCGATGGCCCATGTTAAAGACCTCATACATTTCCTTCCATGCCGTGCCACTCTCTTCTTGAATCATCTTAAATAGCGGCGGCACCGGGAACAAGTTATCTTTAATGACATGTCCTTCTTTGAGGAAATGCAAAATTTTCGTCTGTGCACCACCGGAACAGTGTACCATACCATCAATCTGGTGAAGGTACTTATCTAAAATTGCTTTAATAATTGGTGCATATGTACGGGTAGGACTAAGCACCAACTTTCCTGCATCCAAAGGAGTATCAGTAGCTTCGGTCAATTGCTTTGAACCTGTATACACCAATTCCTGTGGCACAGCAGGATCAAAACTTTCTGGATACTTCGCGGCTAAACTCTTGTCGAAAACATCATGGCGCGCACTGGTCAATCCATTGGATCCCATCCCGCCATTGTACTCACTTTCATAATTCGCTTGTCCAAAGCTGGCCAAGCCAACAATAACATTTCCGGGCTTGATGTTGGCATTATCTACCACATCGCTGCGCTTCATACGAGCAACCACCGTAGAGTCCACAATAATGGTTCGCACTAAATCTCCTACGTCCGCAGTCTCACCTCCGGTGCTTAAAATATTCACACCAAACTTGCCGTACTCCTCAATGAGCTCCTCCGTACCACCAATTATGGCTGCTAGTACTTCGCCGGTAATCAAACCTTTGTTGCGCCCTATGGTCGAGCTGAGCATGATGTTCTCCGTAGCACCGACACACAGTAGGTCGTCGATATTCATAATGAGCGCATCTTGGGCGATGCCCTTCCACACGCTCACATCGCCTGTTTCCTTCCAATACATGTAGGCAAGGGAACTCTTCGTCCCCGCACCGTCGGCATGCATCACCAAACAATAGTCCTCGTCTCCGGTCAAGTAATCCGGCACGATTTTACAAAAGGCTTTGGGGAACAAACCTTTATCGATGTTTTTAATGGCGTTGTGGACGTCTTCTTTCTGTGCACTTACGCCTCTACCGGCGTAACGGTCTGATGATGGTGTACTCATGCTGCAAAAATAAAGAGAAAGCGCGCACGGGAGACCCGTGCGCGCTTTCATTTATTCTAGTGGCAACTACTTGATTTGAATCCAGGATCCTACAATCAGGTCGTTGTCGTTTTTAAAGTCATTCAATTGCTTGATATCCTTCGCGCTTAAACCAGAATTTTTTGGGGTAGTGTTTAGCTTTTCGCCCGGTTTCAAGTGGTAGTGCGAAG
>JAYPCB010000087.1:0-5365 GCA_038124525.1 Cryomorphaceae bacterium | reverse complement strand
TATCACCTCGTTGTACTTGGTAATGTGAGGCATCGAAATCAGTATAATCTCCATTCTTTGTAATCTTAATGACCATTCCTGGTAGAGGACGAGCCCCTTTCAAACCGCCATTGAGTTTCTTCAGCTCTACGACATTCATCCCGTTGTCCATCGCGATTTTACCCAATGAACGATCCTTAGGACCAAGAGTCAATGTTTGACCTATTGGATTCTCATCCTTCTTCGGTTTGACAGTACCACCCTGTTCCCCATCTTCTTCTGAGGCTACGGGAGCACTTGGCACATAATCATCACTTAATACCTTGAAGTCAGTACGACGGTTTACCTGGTTGGCCACCTCTTGAGCATCAGCCACTTGGCGTCGGATGAATGATTCGGTCAGTACGCTACCGGCATCAAATAGATCCGCGCCTAGACCTGCGTAGTTTTCAGGAATTTCGAATGGTTCACTCTCACCCATACCCACAGCAGTCAAGCGATCTGCAGGAATACCCTTTTCAATGAGGTAATCCACACAGCTCTGGGCACGGTTTTGAGAAAGCGTTTGGTTCTTTTCCTCGGTATCACGGTAATCCGTGTGTGAACGTAGCCCAATGGTAATGGTAGGGTTGCGCTGCAAGATGTTGTACACCGTATCCAAGGCAACTTTACTTTCCTCACGCAAGTCCCACTTCGCCAAATCGAAGAATACATTTGGAAGTACGATAGGCACTTCGATAGGGTCCATCACGAGTTTCAAGTTGTAGGACTTGACATAGGTACGCTCCTCTTTAATCGGTGAATAATCACTCAACATGAGGTCTTTCGTACTCACATCCCCGACGGCAGTCAAGAAACGCTTGCGGCTAAGGTTCAATTTGTAACTCTTATCCTCTCCTAGTGTTCCTCTTTCGATTTCAAAACGGCCATTAGCGTCCGTAGTAATGCTGAAGTTATTGCCTTCCTTATCGCTCACCTCAATGGTAACGTCCTTCAATGTTTTACCATTCTTAGAGCTAACCACAGTTCCTGTGACTTCAAATTCTTTCGACCATTCGGTAACGTGCCATATGTCGTGCTCGCCACGAGTTCCCTTGCGGTTTGAAATTACAAAACCTTTTTCGGTGTTATCTCCTGGCACCCAACGCAAAGCGATATCATCGGCCTCTGAGTTCACTGGGCTAAGCATGTTCTCCACATCACCGACAGGCATTCCGTTTTCGTCGAGTTTCACTCGGAAACAGTCGAAACCGCCCATTCCTACGTGTCCGTTTGAAGAGAAGTACAGGTAACCATCACCATGTGCATATGGATACAATTCGTCACCACGTGTATTGATGTTCAAGTTCGTAGGCGCATTCCACTGACGGGCACGACGGTCGTACGTAGTCATGTAGATATCCTTACCGCCTTTACCTCCATTGATTTCACCTGCGAAGTACAAGATGTTATCATCTGGACTTAAGGCCGGGTGACCCACCGAAGCACCGCTATCCAAAGCGATCACTACGGGCTCTGGATTCGCCCAATCTTGTCCAACAAGTTTTGTGGTATAAATGGCACAACCAAGTTTAACGTTCTTCACCTTCATACATTTGGTGAAATACATAGTCTTGCCTCTGGAATCGAAGGAAACTACACCTTCATGGTCTTTAGTATTGATAATTTCGCTCATGGGCTCTAAATCGCCCCACTTCACTTCATCATTGGCATTAGCCTCTTGGCCGCGTCTTTTCTTTTTCTTGGCGCGCTCTCCCTCGATCACGTAAATATCTGAGAAACGTTGCCCCGTCCAACCGTCTGCTTTACGACCTGTAGCATCGTCACGCATCGAAGAAATCATCAACGTCAAATCCTCCTTGCCACGCTTACCGGCGTAAGAAATTGCATAATCTGATTTCTTAGAGTTCAAATCTTTAGCATTATCCAGTGCGAATAACGATCCTTGTACCACCCAGTTCGCAGCTTTTTGACAAGATTCAATGCCCTTGTCTGCGCGAGGATCACCCGGTACGGCTTTTTTATAATCTTCGTATGCTACTATAGCATCTTCATATTCTCCCTGACACTGGAGCATTTCTGCATATCCCAGTACTGCAGTAGTGCCGAATCCCATCTTATCGGCACGTTGATAGTAACTGGCAGCACGTTTGAATTCACCATTGTAGCGGTAACATTCTGCCATGTTGAACGCAATGCGTTGCTTCTGATCAGGTGATTTTTCTTTCGAAAGTGCCTTCGTATATATCTCCAATGCGGTGGTATATTCTTTGGCGTCAAAGTATTCATCTGCCTTTACTGTTGTCTTATGCGGTTCAATTTCAACCTCTTCGACAGCAGCATCTTGTGCGATTACTGCCATAGGAAGACAAGCGAGTATAAAGGTCCAGGTTCGTAGGATGCGTTTTTGCATTTGAAACGATTCTCTAGTGTTTAAGCGTCCCCCAATATAGTTAAAAACAAAAAAGAAACCCCGCGCCGGCGGGGTTTCTATTTGAATGAATCGAAAAAAGTTCGAATTATCTCGTGAACAACATTTCACGGAATTTCGGCAATGGCCATTGTTCGTCGTCAATCATCAACTCTAGCTTGTCGCTTTCGTAGCGGATTACTTCGAAGAAAGGCTTCACGTTATCGTAGTAAGCAATGGCTTTTTCACGAACATCTTCCAAAGCGTTTGCAGCCTTGCGAGCCTCGATCATCGCATCCTTAGAGGAAAGGATTTTAGAGATGCGGGCACTGATTTCTTTGATCATTTCCAATTGCTCTTTAGCTACGCTGTTGAAAGTTTCCGCATCCATGATTTCCTTCAAACGCTGTACGTTGTCAATCAAAGTATTTTGGTACTTGATTGCCGTAGGAACGATGTGGTTACCTGCTAGATCGCCAAGCACACGAGATTCGATTTGAATCTTCATGAAGTAAGACTCCAACAAGATTTCGTGACGAGCTTCCGCTTCGCGGTGGCTCATAACACCCATAGCCTCGAACATTTTCAAGCTCTGATCGCTTACGTACGCATCAAGTGCACGTGGCGTTGAAGGCTCGTTGTTCAAACCGCGCTTGGCAGCTTCTTCCTTCCATGCATCGCCGTATCCATCGCCTTCGAAGCGAATAGCTTTGCTTTCTTTAATGTAGCGCTTCAATATACTGAAGATGGCTTCGTCTTTCTTTAAGCTATCTTTTTCGATCAACGCATCAACATCTGCCTTGAATTCAATCAACTGCTCTGCCATCGCCGCGTTTAATACGGTCATCGGCTGTGCACAGTTTGAGGCAGAACCCGCTGCACGCAACTCGAACTTGTTTCCAGTGAAGGCGAACGGTGAGGTACGGTTACGGTCAGTATTATCTAGCAATACATCTGGAATCTTACCTACTACGTTCAATTTGAGGTCGGTCTTTTCTTCCGGAGTCATTTTGCCACCTTCGATATTTTCTAATTGGTCCAGAACAGCACTCAACTGCTGACCGATGAAGACAGAAATAATCGCTGGAGGCGCCTCGTTCGCACCCAAACGGTGCTCATTACCTGCTGAACCGATAGACGCACGAATCAAATCTGCGTGACGGTAAACCGCTTTAATGGTATTGATGAAGAAGGTCAAGAACATCAAGTTACTCATTGGCGTAGAGCCTGGAGCCAAAAGGTTTACACCTGTATCTGTTGCCAACGACCAGTTGTTGTGCTTACCTGAACCGTTGATGTTCGCGAATGGCTTCTCATGCACCAATACACGGAAGTTGTGACGACGTGCCACTTTCTCCATCAAGTCCATGAACAAAGAGTTGTGATCTACTGCTACGTTTGCTTCTTCAAATACAGGAGCAAATTCGTATTGTGCAGGTGCCACCTCGTTGTGACGTGTTTTTACAGGAATACCCAAGATGCGGCTTTCGTATTCCAATTCTTTCATGAATTCAATCGCACGCTCCGGAATAGATCCAAAGTAATGATCGTCCAATTGTTGTCCCTTCGCTGGCGCGTGTCCTACAAGAGCACGACCGGCCAACTGCAAATCTGGACGTGCAGCAAAGTAGGCTTCATCAACCAAGAAGTACTCCTGCTCCCATCCGAGGGTTGCGTTTACTTTCGTGACGTTTTTATCGAAATATTTACATACTGCTGTTGCAGCAGCATCTACAGATTGCAATGCGCGAAGTAGTGGCGCCTTGTAATCCAGTGCTTCACCAGTGTATGAAACGAATACAGTTGGAATACAAAGTGTTGTACCAAAGATGAATGCTGGTGATGTTGGATCCCAAGCTGTATATCCACGAGCTTCGAAAGTGTTACGAATACCACCGTTCGGGAAAGAAGATGCATCCGGCTCTTGTTGAACCAACATACCTCCTGAGAACTTCTCAATGGCCTCTCCATTGCCCGTTGGCTCGAAGAATGAATCGTGCTTTTCTGCAGTGGCGCCAGTTAGTGGCTGGAACCAGTGTGTGTAATGCGTTGCTCCTAAGTTCAAAGCCCAAGCTTTCATACCTGCAGCTACTTGATCGGCAATATTGCGGTTGATTTTGGTACCGTTGTCCATTGCGTCGATTACTGCCTTGTAGGCTTCAGAGGTCATGTATTCACGCATCGCTTTTCTATTGAAAACGCGTGAGCCGAAGTAATCTGAAACTCTCGTTCCAGGTGCTTCGAAGTTCTTAGGCTTGCGCCCCATTGTTTCTTCTAATGCTAGAAATCTTACCGTTGGCATGTGGTTAATGTTTTAATTGCGACAAAGATACCCCCTAAAAAGGAGGGGTGCAACCAAAAATTATCAACTATTTACCAATAGGACCCCCTAAAGCAATAGGTTAGCAACGAAGAATAGGTAGATTCCCAGCAACAATGCCCCTTCTAGGCGATCCAATCGATCCTTGGTGAACCAGCCCATGAGTGGAATTATTAACAATGAGAGGCCCACGCTCACCCAAAAGTCAGAGGTGAAGAGCGCCGGGTCGTAGGTTGTGATGGGCTGTATGAGCGCAGTGAAACCCAAGACACTCAGGATATTAAAGATGTTTGAGCCGATGATATTCCCAATGGCAATATCTGATTCTCCTTTACGTGCCGCCATAATACTCGCGGCTAATTCCGGTACACTCGTGCCAAAAGCTACAAGTGTGACGGAGATGAACCGCTCGCTCATCCCGAGGACCGCTGCGGCACTGGCGATGCCCTCGACGAAGTAGAGTGCGCCGAAGCGAAGAGATGCGGCACCCGCTATGAGGAAAAGAAGGCCTTTAACAATGGGCATGGCCTCGACCTCGAGATCATCCCCGATGTGGAGCTCGCGATTTTTGCGTGCGCCTCGAATTTTTACCACATTATATCCGACCAAAAGCAGCACAAAAATGAGGCCCTGCCAAAACTCGAGTCCACCTAACC
>JAYPCB010000086.1:0-7471 GCA_038124525.1 Cryomorphaceae bacterium | reverse complement strand
GCCGCATTCTTATTGAAATCTTCCCACAGGGCTTGCTCCAAACGCTCTTTCCATGGGCCTTTGAGTGCCGAGCGTAATTGGTTTAATTTTTTAAGTCTATAGGCGACCGTAGTGTCGCTCTGGGATTGCTTGTGCGCACGTTGCAGCGCAATAAGTTCTGCTGTTGTCATTGTCTTTCGTACAAATGGTCAGGGCCGTCAACAGGACTGCTGTAGAACACGAGGTAGGGTTCGCAGTAGAGCACATCTCCCCAGAGGGTGCTTGCGGGCGGCTGACAGTCTAACATAAAACTGAGCCAACTGTTCGAGAGGCTCCATTGCCCTTGCACAGTGGCCGAATCTGCTTGATTTAAAATGAAGGTGCTATCTGCCTTTAGTTCCAGGGTCCAATTCTTAAAATCACTATCACTCGAATATTCTCCAAACCCGTAGGCACGCACAAACCGCCATTCGTAGGTGCCTATGATGGCATCATTCAAAGTGTTCACATTCCAGCCGGCGTCGTAGCTGCATTCCATCGTGTCGTTGATGATCTCGTTGTATCGCTCGTCAGTATCCTTGCGGCAAGAGACCAACAGCAACGCAAGTCCAAGAATAAGTTGTATTCTCATAATGAATTCAAGGGGTGGTAGGTCGCAATCTCTTCGCTCAATCGCTGGGCGCTAATATGCGTATAAATTTCGGTGGTCGTAATGCTCTCGTGTCCCAACAGTTGCTGCACGATTCTCAAATCCGCGCCGCCTTCCATCAAGTGGGTGGCGAAGCTGTGCCGCAGCGAGTGGGGGCTGATGTTTTTCTTGATGCCGGCTTGGGCGGTGAAGTGCTTAATCTTCAAGAAGATGCTTTGGCGGGTCAGTCCCGTGCCACGCACACTTAGAAAGACCGTATCTGTATGTTGGGGTTTGCACGGCAGATGCGGGCGTTCGTGCTCGAGGTAGAGCTCTAAAAACTTGATCGCTTCTTTGTGGACGGGCACTAGGCGTTGTTTGTTGCCTTTTCCCGTGACAATGATGTAGCCTTCGTTAAGACGTAATAGCGATCGTTTCAGGGTACATACCTCGCTCACGCGGAGTCCACAGGCGTAGAGCAGTTCAATGATGGCGCGGTCGCGGGTGGCATTGGCGGCATTCATGGGAATGGCCTCGAGGATGCTCTGTACCTCGCTGACGCTGAGTACCACTGGGAGCTTGCGCCCCACTTTCGGGTTTTCAAATAGGAGGGAAGGATCATCGGTGCGCATCTGCTCCTCCTGCATCCATCGAAAGAATCCGCGGAGGGCACTGAGAATCCGCCCTTGCGAGCGGGGGCTGGTCCCTTGTTCGTGTAAGGAAATTAAGAATTGCTGAATGTCCTGCGCAGAAATGGACGTAGGGCCTTTGCCGCTGCTTTGATCCAGCAGGCTGAGGTCGCGACTATAGGCGGCAAGGGTATTGTCGCTCAAGCCACGCTCAAATTTCAGGTAATCTTTAAAGCCTTGTATGGCGTTGGTCCAATTCATTCCTCTAATTTCGTACTTCAAATCGTACTTTAGCACCATGCGCATTTTAATTCTCAACGGACCAAATCTGAACTTAGTCGGTACTCGTGAACCGGGCATTTACGGCGCGCAGGACTTTCTGTCGTTCTATGAGGAATTAACTGCGGTCTACGACGATGCCGCGAGCTTCGAATACCACCAAAGCAATGTCGAGGGCGAGCTCATCGATTTACTCCAAGCAGCCGATGGCAATTTTGATGGAGTGCTCCTAAATGCCGGTGGGTATACCCATACCTCGGTAGCCATCATGGATTGCGTAGCGGCTATTAAAATACCGGTGGTAGAAGTACATATTTCTAATCCATTGGCACGTGAAGATTTCCGTCACACAAGCTTGGTGGGCCAGCGTTGCATAGCGACCGTAAGCGGCTTTGGGTTAGATAGTTATCGCTTGGCTCTTGAAGGGTTGTTGACCCATCTCGAGGGCTAGTTACAGTGCCATTTCCAGTATTTTCTCCACGTCCCCAGGGGTAATGTCTTTGTGCTCACCTAAGGCGGTCCAACCGTAATTATTCAATTGGTCCGCAGCACGCTTTTCAATACCTGTAGTATCGACACCGTATTCGCTCAGCTTGGTAGCGATGCCTAGGGATTGGAAGAAGGCTTCGGTGCGGTCGATGGCTTCGTGTGCAACGTCGAAATCTGTACCGGAGAGGCCCAAGACTCTACGTCCGTATTGGGCAAGTTTTGCTTGCTTTTGGCTGAACTTATAGCGGTACATGCTTGGCAAAACAATGGCCAAGGTTCGGGCGTGGTCGATGTTGTACGCGGCGGTGAGCTCATGGCCCACGGCATGAATGCTCCAATCCGTGGGTACTCCCTTTTGAATAAGGCCGTTCAAGGCCATCGTACAGCTCCACATGAAATTTGCGGCGAGGTCATAGTCCTTCGGGTTTTCCAGCAGGCTAGGAGCGATTTCCATTAGGGTGCTCAAGATTCCTTCGCTGATGCGGTCTTGTAAGGTTGCGGGCGTAGGGTAGGTCATGTACTGCTCCATGACGTGGGTGAAGGCATCTACCAGGCCATTGGCCAATTGTCTCGTGGGGATACTCTCCACCACAGTAGGATCACAGATGGAAAAGAGCGGGAATAAACCAGGTCCGCCCATGCCGCGTTTTTGACCAATAGCGCGGCGGCTAATTACCGCACCGCTATTCATCTCCGAACCGGTGGCGGGTAGGGTAAGTACGGTACCAAAGGGCATGCCTACTTCTGTGCGAATGCCTTTGTCGAGGATGTCCCATGCATCATCACCGTCGTACAGCGCGGCTGAAGCGAGGAATTTCGTACCGTCGATGACCGAGCCACCGCCCACGGCAAGTAGAAAGGTGATGTTTTGGGTTTTGATGATGTCCAACGCGCGGCTGAGCGTATCGAAATCTGGGTTGGGTTCAATGCCGCCAAATTCTACGACCTCAAAGCTAGAGAGAGCAGCAATGACTTTATCGTAGGTACCGTTGGACTTAATGGAGCCGCCGCCGTAGGTCATTAAGACTTTTGATCCCGATGGGATGAGGGTGGCCATTTGTTCATGCGCATCCTTACCAAAGCAAAGATTGGTGGGGTTATACAGATTGAAGTTGATCATGATGGGTTGTTGTTTCCATCAAAAATAACCACAAAATTGGACCTTAGTTTAGAATTGAATGTAGCGATCTTTCTTCGCGCTGTAGATGTGCTCTACCGGGATTAGAATTCCAGTTTCTTCTACACCACCAAAGTCTTTGTTGATGAACGTTCCGAAGGTCATCATCTTGGGACTCAGGGTCATGTATTGTTTGATCAGCGGAGGTACACTTTCTCCGTGTACGCTAACCATCTTGTTAAGTTGACGCAAGCCAGTTTTGAAGCTGCTTTCGAAATCATTAGGATCGATAGGGAAAAGCTCGTCCATATTTGGCAAGAATTCCACATCTGCGGCAACGGTCGGGGACATGAGTTGCTCAGGATCGGGAAAGAAATGCGCAAGGAAGCTCAGGACCATGTTTCGCGCTTCTCGGTTGTAGGTCGGATACATGGTCACTTTGCCGTAGAAGTACTTCAGGTGGTCGTATCGACGTACAATGGCGCCCAGGCCGTCCCAGATATTATCTAAGGCAAACAATCCGCGTTTTGGATCTACTGCCGGCTGGTACTTTGGCTGTACCCAGCTTCTGCCGAGCTCAATGCTGTGAGGCAAATAATCTTGTACGAAGGAAGGAGTGAACTTGAAGTAATGCCCCATGCTGAGGTCATGCTCCCAATTTCCTTGTTCCGCTACTACTTTTCCGTCAATAAACCTGTAGCCGCCCACTATTTCTTCTTCCTCAGGATTCCATACGATCAATTGCTCATATGGGATTTCGCTGAGGTCCATCTCGTCTAGATCGACAGGCTGTCCCGTGCCGCCATCTGCCGTAGCAAAGGTGAGCTCGCGCAATCGTCCTATTTCCTGTAGGAGGTTGGGAGAGTTGTGGGCATTGATGAAATAGATCTCATTGTTGAGCTTCGAGGTGTGGCGCACGAATTTATCGGGCGTCAATTCTTTTTTCAAATCCTCTACAGGAACTGCAGGGCGGATATAACTGAGATCGTTCATGGCTGCAAATATACCTCGCAGATTGCGATTAGAGACTTATTCTACGAGTTCGTACACTTGTTTCTTGACTTCGTATGCCCACCCATCATCGGTCTGGCTCTTGTCAAAGGTCTCAGGTGCTATGGGTTTGCCGTAAGTGATGGTAATGGCATTGCCTTTTTGCTTGAATATTTCATCCACTAAAAAGAGCATTTCAATATTGATTTTGATGCGAAGGAACTTGCGAATCTTGGCTACAGTATAAAATCTGCGGCTTAGTCGGCCACTGATATGCACGGGTACGACGGGCTTTTGGTGGCGCTTTGCCTTGGTGATGAAGGTCTTTTTCCAGTCTAAGTCTCGAATCACCTTATGGCGCGTCATACGAGAAACCAATCCTGCCGGGAAAATAAATACAGCGTTATCACTGGCAAATAGCTCATCAACCTTGCGGATATTTTCTCTGGCGTTAGCGCCAAAAGCATTAACGCCGACGAACAATCCGCTGAGGTTCATGATTTGTTCCAACAGGTCGTTGGTCAAGAACTTTACATCTCTTCTGTAGCGTCCAATACTGACCAAAATGGCCAAAGCATCTGTTCCGCCGAGTGGGTGGTTGGCTGCGAATATGGCGCCTCCTTGGGTAGGGATATTTTCAGCCCCCACAGTTTTTACGCTGATAGAAGAATAGTCCAAAAACTTTTCGCAAAACTCGAAATCACGAATATCGCGTGCTTCATTGAGGTAGTCGTTGATGTAGGTTTCGTGAACGATACGTTCTTTGAACCAATTAATCAAAGCATTGGGAATCAAGGGATAGAGCGTTGGGCTCTTATCGCTGATGGCTTTGTGGACGTCTACAAACTTTTCTTGTGCGGGTTTCATTGGCGTTGGTTGAGGCGCAAAAATAAGGGTTTCTGAAAATTATTATCGCTTGTAATTGGACTCGTAAATGTCGATCCACTGTTGGACGGTGACTTTTTGGGCCAATTCTTCGATCAATTCGAAGGGGATATCTTCTGGCTTTTTGAATCGGACACAGCTTTTTCCCATATCGAGTTTCTTGCTGCTGTGCTTAGGGAATTCCTCCGTCCACCATTTGTACAGTTCAGGTATAGCGTAGATCCCCATGTGGTATAGTGCGATGAAATTCTTCTGTGAGGCGAAACTTACAAAGGGCAGTGGTTCCGAGGGTTTACAGTGATATCCATCGGGATAAATGCTGTGCGGCACAATGAACGCTGGCATCCCATACCCCAAGCCTTCTTCGAATCCCTCCGGTATGTGGGTTCTGAAAATGGCCATGAGTCGCTCGAACGCTTCTTGGCGCTCTTCAGGAACCTTGGAAATATAATCTGAGACGGAACTTGCAGGGATTCTCATAATTCGAAGTAAGTTTAGGAGTTCCAAAATACAATATGCCATGAAAACCAACCTAAGTATCCTTGTGTTTTTGCTGTGGATGGGAAGTTTTGCCCAGAACAAGCAGGTCGTTTTTGATGTAGACCCTCGTGGTTACCAAATTGCGAAGGTATTGCCATTCAAGCTCGCGGAGCACGGCGATACCACTGTGATGCTGGAAGCACGATACGGGCTAGAGAATAATCAAGAGCGTTTTCGTTTCATTTTTACGGTGAGTCATCCGGGCAGCATGTTCTATAAAACGGCGGATCACACCACATTGACTTTTGCTGGAGAAAATGCTTCGGCAACCTTACAGAGTTTAGAGCCCTTAAAATTTGAGGTGAATTCCTTAGAATACCATTTTGTCTTTACCGCTGGAGATTTAGGGTATGAGGACAACGACATCAGTTTACAACGTATGGGGGGCATTCATACCATTACCATTCACCAGTTGCCTGAGATGGACATGGTCTTTGAGTTGGAAAAGGAGCAATACGTATTCTTAAAAGACATCCAAAATTCCTTGCGTGTTGCCTATCGCAAAGGCGATACAACAGGTGGGTCTGCAGTTCGAGGGAGCTTCGGAAACGAAAAATCCAGTAGGAATACTAAGACTAGGGTATCTCGAGGAAATCGTTAAGGTTCCTGTCCCAAGGTTTTCAGTGCCGGCAGGGTCATGCCTTGGAAGTTGAACAACGCCTGGTTCTCATAAGGACTGCCGTCTGTCGCTTCGGGACCTTTATAGGCCACGAGCTCTCCGCCCCAATAGACTAATCCCGTGCCTAAGGAATCCGTAATGGCGCGTAAATCTGCCATTAATTCCGCTTGACCTTCAGGAGTAGCTGGGTAGTCAGGGTGTAAATCTGAAGTGCCGCCGATGTGGTTGTTGGTCCAGTCGTTCCAACCCAAGGTGAATGCGTAGGAGGTTTCTACAATGGAGACGGGGCGTTGGAAGGAATCGGCCAAACTAAAGCACGTTTCAGATAAGGTGGACAAGCTCGTGCCGTGCCATTTCGGGTAGTAGGACAGCCCGATCCAATCGTAATCCAAGGAATCGACGGTGGCGTAGAAGTTCATGGCGTTGTCGTATCCGGCGTAATGAAGGATGGTCGTTACCGAAGAATCTGCTGCCTTGGCGCCCTCAATTCCAGCGGCTAGGAGGGTCTGGAAATTTCCATTTCCGTTGCGCATGCCAAAGGGGTGTATGAAGCCGTGGTTGATTTCATTGCCTATTTGCACATATTCCGGTTGCAGGGTAGCTACCACGTGTTGGGTAAAGGTGCGAACACTATCGGCAAGTTCACTCATGCTGAGGTTTTCCCATTGCGCAGGGACAGATTGAGCGCCTGGATCGGCCCAAGTGTTGCTGTAGTGAAAGGTGAGCATGGTTTGGAATCCGAGGGTTTTTAGTCTCTGAACATAAGGGACCAATTCCTCTAAAGACCCGTCACCAGTGGGGTTGTTCCAGACTTTTAACCGGATCAGATTGAGGCCGTTGTTTCTCAAGATTTCAAGCGCATCGCCAGCATTGCCATCGGCGTCCTTAAATGTGTAGTTATAGGCTTCGATTTTCGGAAGCTGGCTAAAATCTGTACCGCGGAGCGGGTGATCACTAGGGGTGGGGGCAGGCGGTTCTGGAGTGGTGCAGGCCATTAGCAAGCACAACATTGAACCAATTCCAAGGACGCGGTGTTTCATAGGGAAAAGATACACAATGTTTGGATTGTTCAAGAAGAAGACGGAGCGCGAGAAATTGGAAGCAGAATACGATGCGCTGATCAAAAAGAGCTACGAGCTTAGCCACAGCAATCGTGCGGAGAGCGACCGTGTACAGGCGCAGGCGCAGGAGGTCTTACAAAAATTGGACGCGCTAGAAGATTAAGCTTCGCCGTGCGCAGCACCAATGGGGCGCAACCAACGCTTTTCTGCGTAGAATGTGCCAAAGGGCAGCAATGACGCAGCGAGGAAGATGAA
>JAYPCB010000085.1:3833-7482 GCA_038124525.1 Cryomorphaceae bacterium | reverse complement strand
GCACTACCCTAGCCTCGGAGTTAATTTCTCACGCCAAGCTCCTCGATACCACGGCCATTCGCCAAAACATCGTCGACCGTTATGCTGCGATGGGCATCACCGTAAACGTACCGAACTTTGGCCAGCACATTCAGAATTACATCGACAACACCACCCACCAAGCCCAAAGCACCGTCATCGACTATCCTGAAAGCGGGTTGAACGGATTGAATTTGCTCAACACCACCGATAGTGTTTATGCAGAATGGGACTTCCACAGTTTGGTGGCTAATAGACCGAACGATTGTTTGTCGCTCAAACTCGTCATTGAAAAGATCTCCGGGAATTGCCAGTACGGATGTTGGTTCTATTCGGTATCCAGCGTGCAGAACTGGAACATCAGCAGTCTAGATCAAACCACGCAAACGCAAACCTTCATCAGCACGGGATTAGAAACTGATCTGAGCCTAGGCTTTGAGTACGGCACGTATAGATTGAACTTCTACATCAATGATGAAGCCACGCCAAGCCGAGTAAAAACCATTCAGGTTAATTAAGCTTTTGCAGGGCTCGATATTTATTGTGGATGGCGAGCATGAGCACCCCAAAACCAACGCCGAGGATGATCAGGGCTTGACTTAACAGGCCTTCACCGGTGAAACTTAGCTTCAACAACACCGTTGAAATTACAAAGCTCGAGTTGCGAATGATGACCGGGAAATTGTCGGTATAGAGCAGTGAAAAGAGCAAAATCAATACATCCGAGATGATGAGGAAGTTGTAGAACTGCTCAAAGAAAATGTCGTTGACGGCAATCATGTTCGCAGATTCAATGTGCTGGAAGGTCGGGATGACCCATTCGATAAAGCTCTGCAATCCCAATACGATGAAGACCACGAAAAGGCCTATTGAGAGGTAGTGCTTGGCTTTGACAAACTGTTTTAATTGGGGGCCAATTTCCTCCTCTTCCATCGCCTCAAAATCCGCATACTTATAGGTTCCGCTGAGCTTGTAGAACGACAGGATCATCAGGAATACCGCGATGACCGAGAGGATATCTACCCCAAATTCTAGGTTGTGCATCGTCTGCCAATTGGACACCCCTAAATCCAATACCGCCATATCCTTGAACAGCCCACGAATCAAGATCAGCGCAATCACCTCGTATTGCTTCGCGATATACAAGGTGGTGCTTCGGCGCAGGTAGTAAATCATCAAATACGCCTCGTAGACCAAGAGAATGGAGAAGGGTGTATAAATCGCACTGATGGGATCTGCCAATAATCTGGCGTCCATGCCCCCAGGAATGTATTGGCGCAACAAGTGCAAAAGCAAGTGACTCACAAAACTGAAAATGGCCGCGTAAAGGGCGTATTTCCCTAGGGTTTTGCGAAAGTTGTATGTAAAGACTGGTATGTGCATAGGGCAATTGTAACCAATTAATTTCTAGAACATTAACACTTTTATCACGCTAAGGTTTAATCTTATGGGTAAACCGGCTCTGCATCGTACCTTCGCGGGCAAAATTCAACCACCATGCTGAACGTAAATAATGTCACTCTTCAATTTGGGAAGCGTGTCCTTTTCGAAGACGTCAACATAAAATTCCATGGCGAGCGCTGTTATGGTCTTATTGGTGCCAATGGTGCTGGTAAATCTACCTTCCTCAAAATTTTGAGCGGCGAGGTAAGCCCAAATACCGGCGGTGTATCTCTCGAGCCCGGCAAGCGTATGTCTGTCCTCTCGCAGAACCACTTTGCTTTTGACGAGGAAACGGTATTGAACACCGTGATTCAGGGCAACAAACCTCTGTGGGATTTGATGCAAGAGAAGGATGCTATTTACATGAAGCCTGATTTCAGCGAAGAGGACGGCCTTTTGGCAGCAGACCTTGAAGTGAAATTTGAGGAAATGGACGGATGGAACGCTGAAAGCGATGCAGCCAACTTGTTGAGCGGCCTGGGCATCCACGCCGACGAGCACTACAGCCTGATGAAGGACCTAGAAGGTTCGAAAAAGGTACGTGTGCTACTCGCCCAAGCTTTGTTCGGTAACCCGGACATCCTCATCCTCGATGAGCCTACCAATGATTTGGACCTGAAGACCATCTCTTGGTTGGAGGATTTCTTGATCGACTTTAGAAATACCGTGATCGTCGTGAGCCACGACCGTCACTTCCTCGATACCGTTTGTACGCACATTGCAGATATCGACTTCAAACGCATCAAGCAATACACCGGGAACTACAGCTTCTGGTACGAGAGCTCGCAACTCGCATTGCGTCAGCGCCAAGCGGCCAACAAGAAGGCGGAAGATAAGCGCAAGGAATTGCAGGAATTCATCTCTCGTTTCGCGGCAAACGCTTCCAAGAGTAAGCAGGCCACCTCGCGCAAGAAGATGCTGGACAAGATCAACATCGACGAGATTCAAGCCTCTTCGCGCATGTACCCGGCCATTATTTTTGACCAATTACGCGAAGCAGGGGACCAAATCCTCGAGGTGGAAGGATTGGCCGCGCACGACGATGCGGGCGACCTCTTGTTCCAAAACTTGAGCTTTAAAATGAACCGCAGCGATAAGATTGCCCTTTTGGCGGACGACCACCGCGCCCTTACTGCCTTCTACGAGATCATCTCAGGAAACAAGCTGCCAAGTGCCGGAACCTTCGCCTTCGGACAGACCATCAAGCACGCCTACCTACCGAACGAAAACGCGGAATTCTTCGAGACCGACGACAACTTGATCGATTGGTTGCGCGAATTCTCTCCGGAAAACAAGGACGAGGTATTCGTACGCGGGTTCTTGGGCAAGATGCTCTTCTCGGGAGAGGAAGTATTTAAAAGTGCCAAAGTCCTCTCTGGGGGTGAGAAGGTGCGCTGTATGCTGAGCCGCATGATGCTCCAGCAAGCCAACCTCTTGTTCTTGGACGAGCCGACCAACCACTTGGACCTTGAAAGTATCCAAGCGCTGAACAACGGAATGCGCGACTTCAAAGGGTCTATGGTCTTCAGTTCGCATGACCACACCATCAACCAAACGGTAGCAAACCGCATCGTGGAGATCTTCCCGCACGGGAATTTGGACAAGTTGATGGAATATGACCAATTCATTGCTGATCCTAAAATCGCCGAACAAAGGCGACAAATGGGCGGCCGCTAGTCCGCTCGCCACTCACACACTTCAAGGCACTCGTTCGCGGGTGCCTTTTTTTGTCTTACGCAGTCTCCTGGGCAAATGGGCCCCTGCTCACAATTCCTTCTTATATTCGATTCTCAAACACAAAACACACCATGAAGAAAACCACGACACTTTTGATGCTCGGATTTTCTGTGGCTGCGATGGCGCAGAACATGAAGAAAGAGCGCATCACCGTTAGTTATCTCCAACCCCCAACCATCCACCTCGAAGAAGGCATGGGCTATACCAGCAGCGTCATTCTTGATTATGAAGCGGAAGTCAATGCAGAATTGGCCAAAGCAGAGGAAGAATACCAGCAAGCCTTAGCCGAATACCCAGAGAAGGAAGCGGCGGCAAAAGCGGCCTACGACCAGCGCTACGCGGAATACGAAAAAGCACTGGAGGACTGGAACAGCAAGAGCTCCGTGGGTAAAATCATTGAGAAGCAGGTATTGGAAAACTCTAAGCCTACCCCTCCTTCACCGTACTACCC
>JAYPCB010000085.1:0-3733 GCA_038124525.1 Cryomorphaceae bacterium | reverse complement strand
TGGAAAATTGATTACCGTCACAGCATGACCCTTCGTGCGGTGCATCCAAACGGCAGCATCATCTTTGACGAGGTGCCAAGCTCTATTTCGGATTATAAGACCTTCACTTCTGGGGAGGAGGAAAGAAGCTACCCATCTACGAACGCACAGACCTACATTGACCAGTTGCAAACCAAGGTCGTGGAAGAGAACATGGGGACCATTCAGTGGTTGATCAACGACAAATTGGGCACCACAGAGCAGAAACGCAACGTAGAAATCATCTACGTCAAGAACAAAAAAGGCGCCTACGACGATTTAGAAAATGCCATGTACGATGCCAAACAAGGCTACGACATGCTTATCAGCCGTCCTGAAGAGGCCCGTGAAAAACTTCAAAGCGCGATCGACTCGTGGGAAGCTGCGTTAGCGGAAGGCGATATGGACGATAAGAAAGCGCGCATCAACAAAAAGGTCATCCCAGATTTGTACAAGAACCTCATCATGGCCTACACCATGATTGGTGAATTTGATAAGGCTGACGATCACTTTAATGATTCATTGCGATTGGATTTCAGCCGTGGCGATGAGAACGACCTGAAGGAAACTAAACTTCTAACCGACGATCTTAGAGAGCGTTACCAGAAGTAATTTCTTCATCATTTGTGAAAAGCTTTGATACGGGCGGCCCTGCGGGCCGCCCGTATTCATTTTAAAGGCCTTACTTTTGCCCGCTGCAACACGACACTCCTTTCCATGAAACGACTCTTCAACAACTTCGTTGGCAATCCAAAAAATGACATCCTATCCGGTTTAACCGTAGCCTTGGCACTCGTGCCGGAGGCTGTTGCTTTCGCCTTTGTGGCAGGCATTGATCCACTCGTGGGTCTGTACGGGGCCTTCATGATGGGACTGATCACCTCACTCTTTGGCGGTCGTCCGGGAATGATTTCCGGTGCTACCGGAGCCATGGCCGTAGTGATGGTGCATTTGATCCAACAAGGAAACAGCGTGGGTGAAGGCATGGGCATGGAGATGCTAGGGCTTTCTTGGTTATTCATTACCCTACTTTTTGTCGGGGCCATCCAAATTGTCGCCGGACTGTTCCGTCTAGGAAAGTTTGTACGCCTCATCCCCCATCCAGTCATGATGGGATTTGTCAACGGTTTGGCCATCGTGATCTTCTTGAGCCAATTAGGCATGTTTACCCATAACGTGAACGGCCACAAGGTTTGGATTGAAGGTACAGAGCTATTTACCATGATGGGACTCGTAGGGTTGACCATGGCCATCATGTGGTTGTTGCCGAAAATTACGAAAGTGGTGCCTGCTGCATTGACCGGAATTATCGTGGTAGCGGCCATCGCCATAGGCTTAGACTTGGATGTAAGCACCGTAGGATCGTTCATTAGAGACGGTGGCGGTGAGGGACTAAAAGGCGGTTTGCCACAGTTCCAATGGAATATCTTCACCCTCTTCGACACCATGCAAGGACATTGGGGCACGGTGATCAGCACTGCCTTCTTATTGGCAGCCGTTGGCTTGATTGAAAGCTTGATGACCTTGAATTTGGTCGATGATTTAACCGAAACCCGCGGTTCAGGGAACCGTGAATGTATAGCCCAAGGGTCCGCGAATTTGATCAACGGATTGTTCGGCGGTATGGGCGGTTGCGCCATGATAGGTCAAAGTATTATTAACGTGAATTCAGGTGGCCGTGGCCGATTATCTGGTGTGGTTGCCGCCCTCGGGTTGCTCAGCTTCATACGTTTCGGCGCCCCGCTAATCGAGCGCATCCCTATCGCCGCCTTGGTCGGTGTAATGTTCATGGTCGTGATCGGCACCTTTGCGTGGTCGAGCTTCCGCATCTTGCGCAAGATCCCTGTGGCCGATGCCTTTGTATTGATTGCGGTCAGTGCCATCACCGTATGGCAAGATTTGGCCATTGCCGTGATCTCCGGGGTAATCATGAGTGCCCTGAAATTTGCTTGGGAGAATGCCGTTCGTATTCGTGCACGCAAGCGCATTAAAGAGGACGGTACGAAAGTCTATGAGATCTGGGGACCACTATTCTTCGGATCGGTACAATCTTTTGCGACCAAATTTGACGTAAAAAACGATCCTGCCAAGGTGGAGATTGATTTCATCGAATCTAGAGTGAGCGACCATAGTGGTATTGAAGCCATTGAGCGAGTAATCGACAAATACTTGGCCGCCGGAAAAGAAGTGGTTTTGACCCACCTCAGTCCAGAGTGCAAGGCTATATTGAATAAGGCGAATCCTGGGTTTGACAAGTACATCCAAAGTTCGATTGAGGACCCGCGTTACCACGTGGTGACAGATTTGATGGACGCGGAGGTATAATTACTACCTTATCTCCATGAAACACCTGGTCCCTCTTCTTCTAATTTTCTTCTTCGCCTCCTGCGAAAAGGAACCCGTGGATTGCTGTGATCCCGATCCAAACCCCGTCGACACGACCGGCAACCCTGGAGATGGCTACACCCAATATGGTACGCCGTTCGATGCGGTACCCACACCCTCCGATGTCGTGATGTATGAGGTAAACCCTTTGGTGTTTTCAGCTTCACGAGATTTTGCGGGCATCATGCCACGCTTGGATAGTATCAAAGATCTTGGAGTAAATGTGATCTGGCTGATGCCGGTGTATGAGATGGGCTCCCTCAACAGTGTAGGCTCGCCCTATTGCATCAAAGATTACAAAAGCCTCAATCCTAATTATGGGGATTTAGACGACCTGCGGGAATTGGTCGATAGCGCCCACGCCAAAGGAATGGCCGTGATGATGGATTGGGTCGCCAATCACACCTCGTGGGATCACATCTGGATGGCGGATGAAAGCTTCTATGTCAAGCAAAATGGCGTGATTATTCATCCCCCCGGAACGAATTGGCAAGATGTTGCCGAACTCAACTACAGCAACGCTGAAATGCGCGGAGAGATGATCAGCGCCATGAAATATTGGGTCCTTGAGGCCAATATTGACGGCTACCGCTGTGATTACGCCACCGGCGTGCCCGGATGGTTTTGGGAAGAAGCCATCGACACCTTGCACAGCATCCCTAACCGTGACCTGATCATGTTCGCGGAATCTGATGATTTAAGCCTCTTGAACAAAGGATTTGATATGGCCTTCAGCTGGGGCTTCTACGGTAAGAGCCTCGGAGTCTTCACTCAGGGGGATGATGCACGCGGGCTTTATACCCAGCACGCGACCGAATTCTTCAGCCTCGACCCCAGCAAAACCATGGTACGCTTTGTGACTAACCACGACCAAAACGCTTGGGACAACACCCCTCAAGCACTTTTTGGAAGCCAGGACAAGGTCATGAGTGCCTTTGTATTGGCCACCACCATGGGCGGCGTGCCGTTATTGTACAATGGGCAAGAGAAAGCGCTGCCGTACAAGCTGCCTTTCTTTACGCCGACGAGTGTGGCCATTAATTGGTCCCTGAACCCAGCGGTAACGAAGGAATACAAGGCGATTTTATCGGCGTACAACACCTACGATGCGCTTAGAGGGGAATCTAGGACCAATTTATCTACGTTCAACATCGCCGCCTTCACCGCTACCGGCACTGGGCATGAGGCCCTCGTTGCAGTCAATCCGCGGAACTCTGCGATGAGCATAGGACTGCCAAGCGATTGGCAAAGTGTTTCCGTGCTTGACCCTGTAAGCGGCGCAACCGTAAATACAGGTACTACCTTGATGTTGGCGCCTTATCAGTATCAG
>JAYPCB010000084.1:0-7612 GCA_038124525.1 Cryomorphaceae bacterium | reverse complement strand
CAACGCGGACACTTGCTCTTAGTGATGGAGTAAAATTTCGTGCCTTTTAACATCTTGATTTATTGCTGATTTGCTGGGTAAAAATACAACGGTTGCGCGGGGGTTTTTGATACTTTTGTCACAATGGTAGTTTCATTCAATAAGGCCTCGCTTTTTTTTGGCGGAAGGGCCATCTTCAACGAAATCAGTTTCCAAATCAACCCGGGCGATCGCATTGGTCTCGTGGGTCGAAATGGTGCAGGGAAATCTACCCTACTAAAACTCATTGCAGGCGATTATTCTCTGGACGAGGGGAGTAAAAACATGGCGAAAGAAGTGCGCATTGGCTTCCTGCGTCAGGATTTGGCCATGGATATGGAAAAGACCATCATGGAGATCGCCCGCAGCGCCTTTGACGAGATTATGCGCATCAATGAGCGCATGGAGGAGATCAACAAGGAGTTTGAAGTTCGTACAGATTACGAGAGTGATTCTTATACCCGATTAATCGAAGAATTAAGCCTACACAGCGAGCGCTTCGGCATCCTAGGCGGTGATAATCTTGACGAAAGTGTAGAGTTGGTATTGAAGGGGCTTGGATTTACGCAAGATACCTTCCATAATAAGCTCAACACATTTTCGGGGGGATGGCGCATGAGAGCAGAATTGGCCCGATTACTTCTTCAAAAGCCAGACCTACTACTGTTGGATGAGCCTACGAACCATTTAGATATTGAAAGTATCATGTGGTTGGAGCAACATTTGAGCGAGAGCAATCAAACCCTGATGGTGGTGAGTCACGATAGAACATTCTTGGACAATGTGACCACGCGCACCATTGAGGTGACCATGGGCAAGGCCTATGATTTCAATGCTCCGTACACAAGGTACCTGACTTTGAGGGAGGAGTTACGTGAGAAACAATTGGCCACAGCTAAAAATCAAGAGCGAGAGATCAAACAGACGGAGGAATTGATTGAACGGTTCCGTGCGAAGGCGAGTAAAGCCTCTTTTGCGCAGAGTTTGATCAAGAAACTCGACCGTATGGAACGCATTGAGGTGGACGATATGGATACCTCAGCCATGCATTTCAAATTCCAGCCGGCGCCGAGAAGCGGTAAGGTGGTCGTGAAGGCCGAGGGCGTGAACAAGTCCTATGGCGATTTGCAAGTATTGCGAGGCGTAGATTTGGAGGTGGAGCGCGGCGATCGCGTGGCCTTCGTAGGACAAAACGGCCAGGGAAAATCTACCTTGGTGAAAGCCTTGCTAAAAGAGATTCCTGCGGATGGTTTAATGGAATTGGGGCATAACGTCATGGTGGGCTATTTTGCCCAAGACCAAGCGGATGCCCTTGATGGTAGTAAAACGGCCTTACAGACCATTGAGGATGCCTCTCCTGAGGAAATGCGCAAGCATGCCCGCAGTATGTTGGGCGCTTTTATGTTTAGAGGCGAGGACGTCGATAAGAAAGTGAAAGTTTTGAGCGGTGGGGAGCGTGGCCGATTGGCACTTTGTAAGCTCCTGCTGAACCCTATCAATTTCTTGGTGATGGATGAGCCGACGAACCACTTGGACATGAACAGCAAGGACGTGCTCAAGCAGAGCCTTCAGGCCTTTGACGGTACACTGTTGGTGGTGAGTCACGACCGTGAGTTTTTGGAGGGGCTGGTGACCAAGACTATTGAGTTTAGAGACCAAAAGGTCAAAACGATTTTGGGAGGTATTGAATACTATCTCGAGCAAAGAAAATTGGAATCGATGCGCGAGGTCGAGGCGAAATCGGCCCAAAAAAATGTTCAAAAAGCGAAAGAAGAGGTTGCCAGGGGCTTGGATTATAAGGAGCGTAAGCAGCTAGAGAAAGATTTGCGCAGTGTGGTGCGGAAATTGGAGGAAGTTGAGCAAGAAATTGAGAACTTAGAGGAAGAAATAAACGCTTGGGATGAGCAGCTCGCCGATCCGCAGGAATGCAAGGCGCTCATGGCTGATCCAGATTTTTATCCCAAGTATGAAGAAAAAAAGTCCGTGGTAAGCGGCAAAATGGAATTATGGGAGCAACTCAACGAAGAAAAAGAGGCCTTGGAATCGCAATTGTCGGAAGCCTCCTAAGCGTAAACCTTTGGGCACAACCGAAGCTTGTCGTTCAAGTTGTGGTTGATCAGATGCGCGCAGAATACCTGCAGCGCTTTGACCACCAGTTTGCCCCTGATGGTGGCTTTAGAATGTTGATGGACAGCGGTTTTTCGTATTCCAATACTCATTATAACTACATCCCCACCTACACAGGGCCTGGGCACGCGAGTATTTCTACCGGCACCACACCTAAATACCACGGTGTAGTAGCGAACGATTGGTGGGACAACCGTACGGCCAGTGAGGTCTATTGTGCGCAGGATATGGACGTAGAGCCTTTAGGAACGATTGAAAGCTCGAGTAAGCGTTCTCCAAAAAACTTACGGGCACTAACTTTTTCAGACGGTATTAAATTGTATACAAATAATGAAGGGAAGGCCTACGGGGTAAGTATAAAAGACCGTGGGGCTATTTTCCCTGCGGGTCATATGGCGGACGGAGCCTTTTGGTTAGATGCTTCAATGCATTTTGTCTCATCATCTTATTATATGAATCAATTACCTGACTATGTGCGTGACTTTAACGGAGAGGAGTTCGCAATGCACGAAATGCGACGTGGTTGGAGATTGGAATTATCTCCTCGTAAATATCAGTTGAGCTTAGAAGATGAGAATCCATACGAGCCAAAATTAAATAGACAGAGTTCTAGTTTTCCATATGATTTAGAATATATGGTCAATGCTTCGAATAGCTTATTCAGTGAATCGGGACTGGAAAGACTCAAAATGACCCCTATCGGAAATGAAATGGTGTTGGAGATGGCCCTATTACTGCTGAAAGAAGAAGATCTTGGGGACGATGAGTTTACTGATTTTTTGGGTGTGAGCTTTTCTTCGCCGGATTATGCAGGACATACTTGGGGCGTGCGCTCTCGTGAGGTGCATGATATGTATTTAAAGTTGGATGCCCAATTAGGTCGACTCATCAAGGCCCTCGATAAGAAAGTAGGTCGCGATCAGTACATCATCTACCTCACGGCAGATCATGGGGCGAGCGAAAATCCCAATCACCTGCGAAACTTCGGATATGATGTCCGCAATTATGCCAATGCTGATGTGGTGGCCATGCTGAATGATGCCATCGTCGAGGAGATGGATGTGGAAGTAAACTTGGAAAACGCTGTGGCGAAAATCATCAATCACCACCTGTATTTGAATAATTGGGCCAAGCCATATGCGAAGGAGATTGCTAAAATTATCGAACAAGTAGATCCTTTTGTTCATGTCTACACCGCGGATGAGGTTCGCAGGCCAGGCAATGAGGAATTGGCCCTGCTTCTTCACGAGGGATACCAAACCAGGTTCGCGGGGGATTTGATTTTCCAGCTTCAACCGAATTGTATTTTCTACGGTCCTACGGGGTCCACGCACGGTACGGGCTATACCTATGATACTCATGTGCCTTTCTTGATGATGGGTGCTGGAGTGAGTGCGGGCAGCAGCCATGAAAAGATACACATTACGGATGTGGTGGATAAGGTCGCAGAGAAGGCGAACTTGCCTTATGCGCCCA
The DNA here is from genome assembly GCA_038124525.1 of Cryomorphaceae bacterium. GTDB lineage: Bacteria > Bacteroidota > Bacteroidia > Flavobacteriales > Schleiferiaceae > UBA10364. The sequence goes on along the minus strand of JAYPCB010000084.1, from coordinate 3,991 downwards.
ACAGCCTGATTCATTAGAGGTAAAGTCCCTATATTAGTGAGGAACAAACTCGCTAAATAATTACACTTATGAAGAAAGCCCTACTAATCTTAGGCGTAGGCTTTGCCCTAGTCTCGTGTGGAAATGCATTCTGTGATTGTGATGTCTATGAAGACGATTACACTTGGGACGGTTTCCAGTATCAATTAGATGCCTCAAATCTCACCGTGGAAGATACTTGTGTAGACCCGGGTGTTTTGGATTCGGCTACAGCCGGTGGTGGTGCCACCCCATCTTATTTGACAGTAACGCGCGCGGAGTGTCCGTAAGCGGAAACAATATTGCACAAAAAAGGCGCCCTCCGGGCGCCTTTTTTATTGGGGCGAAAAAATTTTACTTCCCAGTGAATTTCTTCACGATTTGAATCAGAAGACTCACGATGTAGATGAAAAGTCCATAAATGGAAGTGATGCTCGAGACCTTTAGGCCACCGGCGAGCATGGCTTGGCTCACGCCGCCCATCTGCTCGATGCCTTCGAAGGCGCCGAAAAGACCTAATAATTGGCCCATAAAGCCTACCGCGAGGGCCAAGAGACCCAATTCCTTTACGCAGCCATTGCGCACAGCCGCATAAATCATCAACAAAAGAATTAAAGTGAGGATGCCCATAAACAGCGGGCCGCCCATCATGAAGTAGTCTAACATAATCTTGTAAGTTTCGAGTTACCTCCAAGGTAACGCCAAAATTGGACCAAAAAAAACCCGGCACAAGGCCGGGCTTCCTATAGTATTTGAAAAAGATCTTATTTCAATCCTTCCTCGATCAACTTGTTGAATTCGTCCAACTTAGGCAATACAACGATGCGTGTACGACGGTTCGCAGCGCGACCTTCACGAGTTTCGTTGTTTGCTACTGGAACGTACTCACCGCGACCTGCCGCAGTCATACGCTCTGGAGCGATTTCAAAGTCGTTCTGCAATACGCGAACGATATTAGTCGCACGACGAGCACTTAGTTCCCAGTTGTCGCTAATACATTCTGTAGCGATTGGGTCAGTGTCAGTGTGACCTTCTACCAAGATCTCCAAGGTTGGTTTGGCTTGCATGATTTTAGCCACTTTACCAAGAACTGCTTTCGCATCCTTGCTAACGTAAGCTGAACCTGGACGGAACATCAGCTTGTCGCTCAAGTTCACATAAACCACACCTTTCTCAACGCTGATCTGAACATCTTCGTCGTTCAAATCACCCAACGCACCTTTCAATGAGTTTACTAGGGCAAACGTAACGCTGTCCTTGCGGTTTACAGCATCTTGCAAACGAGTGATGGTCATATCCTTCTCGTTGATGCTTTCCAATGTTTTTTCCATGTTCTCAGCGTTGGTAGCGCTCATTGCAGTCAAATCACCCACTTGTTTTGCCAAGTTGTTTTTATCTGCCTTAAGTTCAGCCAACTGTTGTGCTTGAGCATTACGTTCTGCAGTCATTGCAGCCAACTCCATTTTAGTATTACTCAACTTATCAGAAGTTGCGTTTTGCAATTCTTCAAGCTCAACGTATTTCTGCTTACTTACACAGCTCGTCAACGTGAACGCAGCTGCAAAAGCCATTACAAGTACCTTTTTCATTTTGTATCCTTTGATTTGGCACAAAAATAAGAACAATTATGACCTTTCAAGGGGTCAACCCCTAGTTTTCATTAACTTCAAGCTCTTAAAACACAAAAACCCATGAAAAAATTTGTCCTTACCCTAAGCTTCTTGGCTTTCACTGTAGCTGCTAGCGCCCAAGAAAAGCCACAAAACGCTGAATCTAAGCACGTTTGTACTGAACAGTGCGATCACGGCGCGATGGCAAAGGCAGAGAAGAAATCTTGCTGTTCTGAGAAAGCTGGCGAAGCCAAAGCTTGTTCAGATAAGAAAGAAACTGCCATGGTAGAGAAGAAATCTTGTTGCTCTGAAAAGGCAACGGCGAGCGCATCTTGTGCGGATAAGCCAAAGCAAACTGCTGCTGCTGACGAGAAAAAAAGCTGTTGTAGCAAGCCTGCTGAAGCGGGAACCGAAAAATAATTTGAGATCATTCCAAAAAAAGGCGCCCGATGGGCGCCTTTTTTATTTGACCCTACCCGCCAAATAATCGTCGATAAAGGTGCGGAGTGTGGTTTCCACATCAAGGTTCTTGGCGATGATCTTTTTGTCTTTATCTAAGACGAGCTTCTTCGGAGTCGTTGGGATGTAGTAATACCACAAGAAGTTCGGGCGTTCGAAATCACTTTCATAGCCGTTGATCCAAGTAAGCTCATTCTCATCAATGTACTTATTCCAAGAGGTGAATTCGTTTTCCAATGTGATCGCCACCACTTCTACCCCTTTGTCCTTGTATTCTTCGTAGAATTTCTTCAATCGAGGCGTTTCTTTCTTACAGTGCCCACAAGTACTATCCCAGAAGTACAGGATGGTAATGGGGCTTTGTACATCTGTTAATTTGATGCGACCACGGTCTTTGGTGTCGAAGGCAAAATCTCTTGCTGAATTTCCAATGAGTTCTGTACTCAGTCCGTCTGATTTCTCCTTGATTTTTGCCAAATCATCCTTGTCCATCCAATCGGCAAAGCCGGAATTATAAAACGTTTGAGCCAGCCAAACAAACACCTTGTCCTCCCCCATATAATTTGAAGTCTCATAGTGATATGTAGCCGTACTTACTAGCACCTTACGAACCTGATCATCCATAGGTGAATTTAAAAGCGTATTTAAATGCTTGATGACTGTATCCGGATCGTGTCCTAATACTTGCTCGAAATAGATTTCTCTATTCTTCTCAAAGAACGGATTAATAATGGTGCTTTTAGATCTGAGGTTTGTGTAATCCCAGAAATGACTGCGCAACCAGTACACATTAGTATCTGGATTCAACGGTAATATCTGTGGCAGTAAAAATTCTCTGAGTCCATTATCCTTGATAGCAAGTAGGTAATTGCGAATTTGCTCTTCATTCGGGTCCGATTTCAATAAGCCCTTGAACCCATTAAATTCCTCAATACCCGGACCAGATAATTGGACATTTTCTAAGGCATTGTAGTCCCCTTGTATCTTTAGATCGCCATTGGATACGACCATATCAAAAGTGTGACCTCCGTCGATGTATACGATGAAAATCCCTTGTTCGGGGTGCTCCCACGCTGCATTGAAACAGCCGTTATTTACAGGAATCTCCTGCTTAACTGCCAATCCTTTCCCACGTACATATGCCACTTTGATGTTCGAAATGGAATCCGGCATCGATGTGATGCAGCCGCTAATGTTCTGCGCAGATAATTGGACCGATAAAAGGGCAAATAAAAAGAGGGTGAATTTCTTCATGAATATTGGTTTCATCTCTCAAAGATAATTTCAACTCACAGCTTATCAATAGGCGTACTCCACTTTCCATGGGTGCCTTCGAATAATTTAACAAGTTCTTGAGTGATTTGGGTGCCCGAGCGGTTGACTAACGTGCGACCGTCCACCTCTGTGATCGGGGTGAGCTCGCCCATCGAACCTGTTCCGAAGGCCTCGTCGGCGGAATACAGCTCTGTCAACGATAGGTTTCGTTCCTCTACCGACATGCCATTTTCTCGGGCCAATTCCAATACCAACCCCCTAGTAATCCCGTGCAAACAGGCGTCCGCCGTAGGAGTCAAGAGCTTCCCATTCTTTACCATAAAAATGTTCGTCCCGTTCATCTCCGCGATAAAACCTAGGTTGTCCAACATCAATGCCGAATCCACCCCCGCTTGGTTCGCTTGAATCTTTGCGAGGATATTATTGATCAAGTTGTTGTGGTGAATTTTCGAGTCCAAGTGCATCGGGCTATTGCGACGAATGGCCGAGGTGATGATTCGGATGCCTTTGTCGTTGTCGTATACCGGCGGTTTCCATTCGGCCAATACAATGAGCGTGCACCCTTTCTGGTTCAGCCTCGGGTCCATTCCGGAGGTGATCTTTTCGCCACGGGTCAAGGTCAACCTGAT
>JAYPCB010000083.1:0-7712 GCA_038124525.1 Cryomorphaceae bacterium | reverse complement strand
ATGAAGATTACAGTCATTGGAACTGGATACGTAGGCTTGGTGACCGGCGCCTGTTTGGCGGACGTGGGCATCGAGGTAACCTGTGTGGATATAGATCAGAAGAAAATCGAAGGCCTGAAAAACGGCATTCTCCCCATTTACGAGCCTGGACTCAAGGACATTGTACTTCGCAACTTTGAAAAGGGCAGGTTGCACTTCACGACGGATTTGTCTGAAGCCATTGTGGGCTCAGCGGCCGCATTCATTGCGGTGGGAACGCCTCCTGGAGAGGACGGTTCTGCAGATTTGAAGTATGTGTTGGGCGTGGCTGAAGAAATTGGCCAGACCATGCAAGATTACTTAGTGGTCATTACCAAATCTACCGTGCCAGTAGGTACGGCGGAAAAAGTACGCGGCGCCGTGGCTTCTACATTAGAAACTCGTGGGGCCGCATTCGGCTTTGACGTCGCCTCTAACCCTGAGTTCTTGAAAGAGGGTGCTGCCATTGAAGATTTCATGAAGCCCGACCGCATTGTGGTGGGTGTGGACAGCGAGCAGGCCCAAAAAACATTGGACAAGCTCTACCGTCCGTTCACCTTGAACGGTCACCCGGTCATTTTTATGGACATCCCTTCTGCGGAGATGACCAAATATGCAGCTAACGCTATGTTGGCGACGAAGATTTCCTTCATGAACGACATTGCCAACCTGTGTGAGAAGATGGGTGCCGATGTGAACTGGGTGCGCAAGGGCATTGGTTCAGATCCAAGAATAGGCAATAAATTCATCTACCCGGGTATCGGATACGGCGGCTCTTGTTTCCCAAAAGATGTAAAGGCCTTGGCCCGCACCGGACGTGAAAACGGCCACACCATGCGCATCTTGGAAGCCGTTGAACAAGTCAATGATGCACAAAAAAGTGTGCTCTACAATAAGATTAACGCCTACTTCGGCGGCAAGCTCGAGGGCAAGACCATTGCTTTCTGGGGACTGTCCTTCAAGCCGAATACCGACGACATGCGTGAGGCACCGTCCGTGGTCATCGCCAACCTGTTGACCAGCGCTGGCGCCCACGTTCGTGCGTACGACCCGGTGGCTATGGAAGAAGCGGAGCACCAGCTCGGCGATAGCATTACCTACTGCAACAGCTACCTCGAGGCTACAGAAGGTGCAGATGCCTTGGCACTGATCACGGAATGGACAGAGTTCCGCGTACCGGATTGGGACAAGGTGGCTGAGGCGATGAACGGCAAGGTCTTGTTCGACGGACGCAACCTCTACCGCAGAGAAACCCTAGCGGAAATAGGGTTTGATTATTACGGCATCGGCCAAGGACAACAGATCTAATGGCAAGAGTACTCATCACAGGCGCGGCAGGATTTTTAGGTTCTCATTTATGTGACCGATTCATTGCTAATGGCGATGAGGTCCTCGCTATGGACAACCTCATTACAGGGAACATGGAGAATTTGGAGCACCTCAGCGGCCATCCAAATTTCACGTTCTACCACCACGATGTGAGCACCTTTGTGCACGTACCGGGAAAATTGGACTACATCCTCCATTTCGCTTCACCTGCCTCTCCTATTGATTATTTGAAAATCCCCATTCAGACGTTGAAGGTGAGCTCTCTAGGAACTCACAACCTCTTGGGCTTAGCGCTCAACAAGGGCGCGCGCATCCTCGTAGCCTCCACCTCTGAAGTCTACGGCGACCCACTGGTCCACCCTCAAAACGAAGAATACTGGGGGAACGTTAATCCGGTGGGGCCACGTGGAGTCTACGATGAGGCCAAGCGCTTCATGGAAGCCATGACCATGGCCTATCATACCTACCACGGTCTAGAAACGCGCGTCGTGCGCATCTTCAATACCTATGGCCCGCGCATGCGATTAAACGACGGACGCGTATTGCCTGCCTTTATCGGCCAGGCCCTTCGCGGTGAAGATCTGACCATCTTCGGCGACGGTTCTCAAACCCGCTCGTTTTGTTACGTAGACGACCTGGTAGAAGGGATTTACCGTCTGCTGATGAGCGATTACGCACAGCCTGTGAATATCGGCAACCCACACGAAATCACGATCAGCGATTTTGCTCAGGAGATCATCAAGCTCACCGGAACCACACAGAAAGTGGTGTACAAGGAATTACCGGTGAACGACCCTATGCAGCGTCAACCGGACATCAGCAAGGCGAAAGAAATTTTAGATTGGGAGCCGAAAGTCTTGCGTGCCGAAGGGCTAGAGCGTACCTACGCTTGGTTTAAAAACTTGCCAGAGGATCGTTTGTACCGAAAGGAGCACCGCGATTTCGAAGATTACAAAAGAAACTAACCAACCATGAACCAAATTTTAATCACAGGCGGACTCGGCTACATAGGCTCCCACACTGTTGTGGAATTGATCCAAGCCGGCTACGATCCTATTGTGATCGACAACCTAAGTGAAAGCCCCATTGAGGTCAAGGACCGCATTGAAAAAATAGTGGGCAGGGAAATCACCTTCCGACAAGTTGAACTCTGCGACCGCGCTGCAGTAGATGCCGTGTTTGAAGAGTTCCCGGATATTTCAGGGGTCATTCACTTTGCCGCTTTCCTCTTGGTAAATGAAAGCGTTGAGGCGCCGCTCAAGTATTACCACAATAATTTGTTGAGTACCGTTAACCTTCTTCAAAGTATGGAGGCCCACGGCATTCGCAACATTGTGTTCTCGAGTTCTTGCACGGTGTATGGTACTCCAGAAAACCCACATGTGGATGAAAATGCGCCCGTACAACCTGCGGAAAGCCCGTACGGCAATACCAAGAAGATGGGTGAGGAAATTCTCCGAGATACCGCAGCGACCGGAACCGTGGATGTATTGAGCTTGCGTTATTTCAATCCTATCGGCGCCCACCCCACAAGTATCATTGGCGAATTCCAAGACGGCGAACCGCACCACTTGGTTCCCTACATCACTGAAACTGCCATTGGTAAGCGTAAAGAATTAAAAGTATTCGGGTCCGATTACGATACCCGCGACGGCTCTTGCATTCGAGATTACATTCACGTCATTGATATTGCCAAAGCCCATATTTTGGCTGTTCAACATTTGATCGACGGCAAGACCAAGGGATATGATGTGATCAATCTGGGATCTGGAAACGGATCGACGGTGTTGGAAATGATTAGTGCTTTTGAACGTGCCACTGGAATTGCCATTTCATACAGCTTAGCGCCACGTCGCGCTGGGGATGTACCTGCGGTATACGCGAACATTGGCAAGGCACAGCGTGTGTTGAATTGGACCCCAGAAAAAACTTTGGAGGACATGCTCCGTGATGCTTGGAATTTTGAACAGTCGTTGACTCAAGACAACTAATATGAAAAACATCATCATCACCGGCGGTGCCGGATTTATTGGCTCTCACGTCGTTCGCTTGTTTGTAAACAAGTACAGCGAGTACCGCATCATCAATGTGGATGTGCTGACCTATGCCGGGAACCTCGAGAACTTGAGTGATATCGAAAGTGCCCCAAATTATGTGTTTGAGCGCGTGGATATCGTTGATGCTGCAGCCGTTGACGCGATGTTTGACAAGTACCTGCCGGAAGGGGTCATTCACCTGGCGGCCGAGAGTCATGTGGACCGTTCGATCAAGGATCCATTGGCCTTTGTACGCACCAACATCTTGGGTACGGTGAATTTGCTCAACAGCTTTAAGCGCATTCATGAGGATTTCCAGGGCAAGCGCTTCTACCACATCAGCACGGATGAAGTATATGGTACGTTGGGCAAGGAAGGGTTGTTCGAGGAGACTACTCCATATGATCCAAACAGTCCGTACAGCGCCTCAAAAGCATCTTCAGACCACTTTGTGCGTGCCTATGGCGAGACCTACGGCATTCCTTATGTGGTGACCAATTGCTCGAACAACTACGGCCAAAACCAATTCCCCGAAAAACTCATCCCGCTCTTCATCAATAATATCGTGGAAGAAAAGCCACTGCCGGTATACGGCGACGGTCAGTATACCAGAGACTGGTTGTACGTCGTGGATCATGCGCGTGCCATTGACCTCGTGTACCACGAAGGCGAGAACGGAGAGACCTATAACATTGGTGGGTTTAATGAATGGACCAACCTCGATCTGATCAAGGTGCTTTGCGCGCAGATGGACGAGAAATTGGGCCGTGAAAAAGGAAGCAGTGAAAAGCTCATTACCTACGTGAAAGACCGCCCGGGTCACGACCGCAGGTATGCCATTGATGCGACCAAGATCAACAAGGAGTTGGGCTGGGCGCCAAGCGTGACTTTTGAAGAAGGGCTGGCCATCACTATCGATTGGTATTTGAGCAATGCAGAGTGGTTGAAAAACGTAACCTCAGGGACGTATCAGGAGTATTACGACAACATGTACGCCAAGCGTTAATTCCCTATTTTAATTGGCATGAAAGGCGTCGTTGTAAAAAGTACTGGGAGTTGGTACCTCGTTCGAGAATTGGACGGAGGACAGCTTTACGATTGCCGCATCAAAGGAAAGTTTCGCGTAGCTGGAATTAAAAGTACCAACCCCCTAGCGGTTGGAGATTTTGTGTCTTTTGAGCCGGAAGAAAAAGACGAAGGCCAAGGCATTATTGACGGGATTGAAGACCGTAAAAACTACATCATTCGCAAGAGTGTCAACCTGAGCAAGCGCGTGCACATCATCGCGGCGAATATGGACCAAGCCTTGTTGGTGACTACGCTGGCACAACCGGCGACCTCTGCGGGGTTCATGGATAGGTTCCTTTCCACTGCCGAGGCCTATAACATTCCTACCATTATCGTCTTCAACAAATATGATTTGTACGACAGCGAGGAAATCAGAAGTGAATTGGACTACCGAAAAGCCGTCTATTCTGCTATCGGGTACCATTGCTTGGAAACCTCGGCCACTAAAGGGGAAGGATTGGCAGAATTGGCCTCCCTACTCAAAGGAAAAACTACCCTACTCAGCGGACACAGCGGTGTGGGAAAGAGTACGCTGATCAATGCGATTGAACCGAGCTTAAACCTAAGAACAGGCGCAGTGAGCAGCAGCCACAATAAGGGACAGCACACCACCACTTTTGCTGAGATGCACCCGCTGCAAATGGGCGGTGATATTATCGATACACCGGGGATTAAGGGATTCGGATTGGTCAACATGGAGGATACCGACCTCAGTCATTTCTTCCCGGAAATTTTTGCCATTAGCAAGGAATGTAAATTCCACAATTGCAAACACATTAACGAACCGCAATGCGCCGTAAAAATCGCCCTCGACGAACATAAAATTGCACCGACTCGATACGAGAGTTATCTTAACCAACTAAATGATCAAGATGAAACTACACATTACCGCAGCATTGACTATTAGCGCATTGGCGTTGGCCTCATGTGGCACACAAAAAGAAGCGGCAGAAGCTGCTGCACCGGCTCCGGTGGTTAAGGAAGTGAATGAAGCACTGAATTGGTCCGTGAAAAATTCCGAGGCCCGCTACCTCTACAACCAAAATATGCGACTGGCCGCAGATAAAGTGCAGGACTTAATGAATAAAGGTGAATCCGTAGGAAAAGCAGTATTTATTGACGCTACCTTTTTGCTGTTTAACCAAAACATGACCTACGAGTACTTTGCAAATTTTGGCACGATCAATGATGAATTCAACGTAGGTGAATTGCGTGGCTATTGTCGTAACCAATACGAACCTCAAGCTATAGAGTTCATTCGAATGTGTGCAGAAGCCGGCATGGAAATCATTTTAATGGCCCCAGAAAAAGATGCTATAGAAATCATGCAAGATCTTCAAAAACAGAATTTCCAAGTCTTTGCGAGCATGATGACCAGCCAACCGCAATACGGAAAGTACGCAGAGAACATCACCTTACGTGAATATGCAGCGGGCAACCGAGTAGCACTAGTACTCACTTCAAGTCTAGGCGAAGCAAGTGAATTTACCATGAGCCGTGGACCCAAAGGATTCGAGCTTAACGAAATGTTCAAAGCCTTCGGCGACCAATTAATCTTATTCCCTAACCCAGCCTTTAACTAAACATGCGCGCCCTGCTCCAAAGAGTTTCTGAAGCTAAGGTCGTCGTCGACGGCAAAGTGCACAATGAAATAGGAAAAGGGCTGCTTATACTTCTTGGTGTAGAATTCGAGGATACCGAGGAAGATGCGCGTTGGTTGTGCGGAAAAATCGCGAAAATGCGCTTGTTCCCCGATCAAGACGGGGTGATGAACCTCAGCGTTCAGGAGGTCGGTGGGGAGTTTTTGGTCATTAGCCAATTCACCTTACACGCCAGCACCAAAAAAGGCAATAGACCGAGCTATTACAAAGCCTCAAAACCTCACCACAGTGAACCCTTGTATGAGTATTTCATGGAACACTTGTGGATGGAAAGTGACCTGCCCGTAAAAGGCGGTAAATTTGGTGCGGATATGAAAGTACACTTGGTCAACGACGGCCCAGTGACCATTTGGATAGATTCAAAAAACAAAGAATAATGGCCTTAGATCCCATCGCTAGTAATCCAGATTTGCCGCTGGGCAAACTGCAAGAAGAAGTCCACCAATGGATTGAAAATCATGGTGTCCGTTACTTCAATGAGCTGACCAACATGGCCCAGCTCAGCGAAGAGGTAGGAGAAGTGGCTCGAATCATTGCACGCCGCTATGGCGAGCAAAGCGAGAAGGAGAGTGATAAGGCCAAGGATTTGGGCGAAGAACTAAGCGATGTACTCTTTGTATTGCTCTGCCTAGCCAATCAAACCGGCACGGATCTACAAGCGGCCTTTGATAAAAAGATGAACGTGAAGCGCAAGCGCGACCACGACAGACACCACAGCAACGAGAAGCTCAAGTAATTAGCCCCCAATCATCACCGAGGTCATCGAAATTGCCCCGGCCAAATATTCATCATTGAAGAAAGAGAGATTATCTTCTTCCTCCCGCAATCCAATGGCATAGAGTAAGGGCAGGTAATGCTCTGGAGTTGGGATGGCGTTTTCAAAAGCTTTTCCCCATTTCGAATAGTGCGCTAACCCATTCAAATCCGAATCCACCAACATGGTTTTCATGCGGGCATTGGCTTCTTGAGCCCAATCGTATCCGAAAGGGTCATTCAATCGGTCCCAAGCGACCATTCTTAGGTTGTGCACCATATTCCCGCTTCCTACAATGAGCACGCCCCGACGGCGCAGCGCTTGTAACTCCTTAGCCAAAGCGATGTGTTCCGCAGGAGTCTTATACCTGTTCAAGCTCATCTGAACCACCGGTACATCCGCCCCTGGATACATGTGTTTAATAACACTCCAGGCCCCGTGATCAAGCCCCCAATGATGGTCAAGCTCGCAATCGTGCTGCAACAACTCCTGCGTAATCCGAGCAAGTTCTGGACTGCCTGGCGCAGGATATTGAACATCGTACAAGGCCTGAGGAAATCCACCAAAATCGTGTATGGTTTTGGGCATTTCCATCGCTGTCACCTTGGTTCCATAAGTTTCCCAGTGCGCGGAAATGCAAAGAATGGCCTTGGGACGTTGTACCACCGACCCCACTTCACGGAATCCTTTGACAAAGGCATTGTCCTCTATGGCATTCATGGGACTTCCATGTCCTAAGAATAGGACGGGCATTTTTCCATCCGTTTCCACTCCTAAATATGATAAGTCCCTTAATTCCATTATCTAAATCTAAACTCAAATCCCATACTTACCCAACGCCCCGGC
>JAYPCB010000082.1:3752-7853 GCA_038124525.1 Cryomorphaceae bacterium | reverse complement strand
CTCACGCCGGATACTTTGCGACGAAAGAAAGCTACAAGCGTTTCATTCCAGGTCGTATCATCGGTCGTACCATCGATACTGATGGCAATCCGGCATTGCGTATGGCCTTGCAAACACGCGAGCAACACATCAAGCGCGACAAGGCGACATCAAATATCTGTACTGCCCAAGTATTGTTGGCGGTAATGGCCGGTGCCTATGGTGTGTACCACGGACCGGAAGGACTGAGAGGCATCGCTTCAACCATCCACTTGCATGCCACAGCCTTGAATGAAGCCGTGAAAGGCATGGGATTGACCCAGCACAACACGCGCTTCTTCGACACCTTGAAAATCACCTTAAAAAATTCAACGGTTGCCCAGGTCAAAGCATTGGCAGAGGCGGCTGAGGTGAACTTCAGATATTTCGACGAGCAAACCATTGGTATTTCATTGAACGAAACCACCACGGATGCAGATTTGGCAGATATTGTCGCCATCCTCGCAAAAGTTGAAGGGGTAGAGACCATTGAAATGGCAGATCCTACCGGCAACTTGCCAGAAGAGTTGATTCGTTTATCTGATTTCATGACGCATGAAGTATTCCACAGCTACCATAGCGAGACGGATATGATGCGCTATTTGAAATCTTTGGAGCGCAAGGATTTGGCCTTGAACCACAGTATGATCTCACTAGGATCATGTACTATGAAGCTCAATGCCGCCTCTGAGATGATTCCACTTTCTACAGCAGCTTGGAACGGCATTCACCCGTTCGTGCCTGTGGACCAGGCCGAAGGTTATGCTGAGGTAATTCAAACCTTGGAGCGCGATCTAGCCGTCATCACAGGTTTTGATGCCACCTCTTTGCAACCAAACTCTGGTGCACAAGGTGAATATGCAGGTCTAATGGTCATTCGTGCCTACCACCAAGCCAATGGTGAAGGCCATCGCGATATCGCGCTTATTCCTTCTTCGGCGCACGGAACGAACCCGGCCTCTGCCGTGATGGCGGGAATGAAGGTCGTAGTAGTCGCTTGTGATGATCACGGAAATATCGATGTAGAAGACCTACGCGCTAAAGCGGAACAACACAGTGCAAACTTGAGCTCGCTCATGATCACCTACCCATCAACGCATGGTGTATTTGAAAGTGCAGTGAAGGAAATTACCGACATCATTCACCAACACGGTGGTCAGGTATATATGGACGGTGCCAACATGAATGCTCAGGTAGGGTTGACCTCACCGGGTCTGATCGGCGCCGACGTTTGTCACTTGAACTTGCACAAGACCTTCGCCATTCCTCACGGAGGTGGTGGTCCAGGTATGGGTCCTATTTGTTGTAAGGCACACCTCGCCCCATTCCTTCCAAAGCACCCAGTGATCGACATGGGTGGTGAGCAAGGAATCAACTCGATCTCTGCAGCACCATGGGGCTCGGCATTGATCCTATTGATTTCTTACGCCTACATTAAAATGTTGGGTGCCGAAGGATTGACAGATTCAACCAAATACGCCATCCTCAACGCCAACTACATCAAGGAACGCCTCGCAGGAGCATTTGATGTATTGTACTCTGGAGAGAACGGCCGTGCGGCACACGAAATGATCCTAGATTGTCGTCCGTTCAAGAAGGATGCCGGCATTGAAGTTACCGATATAGCCAAGCGATTGATGGACTATGGATTCCACGCGCCTACAGTGAGCTTCCCAGTAGCGGGTACCGTAATGGTGGAGCCTACAGAAAGTGAAGGCAAGGCGGAACTCGATCGCTTCTGTGATGCCATGTTGAGCATGCGTGCGGAAATCGATGCGGTAACTCGCGGCGACATGGATACAGCGAACAACGTATTGAAGAATGCGCCGCATACCCAAGCAATGATTTGTGCAGATACTTGGGAGTTGCCATATACACGTTCACAAGCAGCCTTCCCATTGGAATATGTTGCTGATAACAAGTTCTGGCCATCTGTACGTCGAGTAGACGATGCCTATGGGGATCGCAACCTCATCTGTACTTGTGAGCCTATCGAGAGCTACATGGAAGAAGCAGCCGAGGCATAAGCCGAGGCAAAATATGCAATAAGAAACCCCCCGGGCGCTCCGCGCCCGGGGGGTTTTTGTTTGTTTTAAAATTTTTCGGAAAAAGTCGAGCGCTTACTTTCCAGTGATGGCTCTCACATCGGCACCCGTAGGACTCTGGAATAGGGCAAGATCGAAGTGGCGTGTCGCAGCATACAGGTGGTCGAATATATCGGCCATGATGCCTTCGTACTCTTGCCACACGATGGTGTTGGTGAAACAGTAGACCTCGATAGGCAGCCCTTCCGTGGTAGGTTGTAATTGGCGTACCATCAAGGTGAAGTCGTTGTGGATGCCGGGGTGATTGTTCAGGTAGAACTCTACATACTTGCGGTACAATCCTATGTTGGTTTGGCGACGGCCGTTGAGCTTACTAGCGCCTTTAATGCCCTTCTTCTGATTGTTGGCATCAATCTCGGATTGACGCTGCACCATGAAATCATGGATAAGGTCTATTTCTCTAAGGCTATCTGCCAAGCCTTCGTCCAAATGTCTGATGGAGGTGATATCTATATGGATATTACGCTTGATGCGTCGAGCACCACTCTCACTCATGCCACGCCAGTTGACGAAGCTGTCGGAGACAAAGGCAGTGGCCGGAACGGTGCTCACGGTTTTGTCGAAGTTTTGCACTTTGACTGTGGTAAGGTCGATGCTGACCACATCACCATCCACTCCATATTTGCTGAAGGTAATCCAATCGCCAACCTTGATCAGGTCATACATGTGGATCTGGAAATTCGCCAAGAGCCCTTTGATGCTGTCCTGGAATACGAGGATGATGATGGCCGTGGTTCCTGCGAGTGCGCCCAGAATGTTTCCTGCCTTGGTTCCTGTGAGGATGCTGATCACGGCGATGACGGCACCGAAGAAGGCAAGAATTCGAATGACTTGGGAAATGGTGCGAATGGGGGAATTCGCATATTTCTCGTTGATGTTGGTCCAATTCTCTAAGGCCCGCAAGGTGCGATTGATCAAGCTGACGCCAAGAACAATGACATAGAGCACCACGAGTTTTTCTAGGAACGGAATGGCTCCTGGGACGTCGTCAAAATTGAAGGGTACGCTGGTGTGTACAATCCAAGCCGGGACTAGGTGCGCTAAATTTTTGAAGACTTTTTGCTCGAAGAAGTAATCGTCCCAAGTGGCTTTGGAGCGTTTGACCAAGGTGTGGATGACGGAGAGAAGGACGCGACGGGCGATAAAATCGGCCACCCATGAAATCAATACTAAAAGAATGATATCAATGCCCAAGGCAATCCACTGCACGAATTCTTCGCGCACGCCTTGTTTGATCAAAAAGTCAGTGGTCCAGTGAAGGGTATTCATTAGAACGGGTGGAATAGAGTTATGCTATCAAATCTAACTGATGTTGCATAAAAATATCCCAAACCATAGACTGTTGTATCATCCGTACGACGAATATTTCCAATTTGTGGGCTGTAAGGCACGCTAAAGAGGCCGCCGCCGCCAATGTTATTGGCCATTACCGTGAGGTAATCGTACATGCCTTCACTCAAGGTGCGCGTCTCGAAAACGAGGTTAATCAAGGTGTCGCGGTAGACGGTGTATGGCGGGCCGATGAAATTGAATCGGCTGACCTGGGCGCCTTGAATGAATTGGTCGTCGTTAAAAATATTGATCTCAGAATTCAAGCTCTTTTCAGTCTCTTGTGGCTCGAAAGGTCCCAAAAGTCCGTTTGGCGCGTAGATTTCTGTCGTCCAATAGTTCTTTACCCAATACGCGTTGCCTTTCCCCACAGGATCATTCCAAAGGGCATAGGGACTGTAGTAACAAGAATCAGCATCAGCATACCAAACAGAATCTCCGGTGCGGAAGTCGATCCAGCTGCTGTCGTCTTCCATGATGGGGAACATAGGCGCAAGAAGGGTGAATGGCGTGTTCACCACGTCGGTGGTGCTTTCCCACAAGCCTGTGGCATCTCCATAACCCGCCGGTACATCGATAAGTAATCGATAGCCGTAACCGATGGTTGCAACCAGTGTAGTATCCTCATAGCGACCAGGGCTTACCTCTG
>JAYPCB010000082.1:0-3652 GCA_038124525.1 Cryomorphaceae bacterium | reverse complement strand
TGCCGCGGCGATGATGAAGTATAGGTACTTTCTCATGGGAATTAAAACTCTAGGTTGTAGGTAATCATAGGAATGGCAGTAGCGAAGATGCTCAGCTGCGTGGCTTTGGTTTGTCCCGTTGGGTCGCCGTTATCGTCCAATTCTTCCTCGAAGAAGATGCTGAACGCATTCTTGCGGCCGTAGGCGTTGTATACCCCAACGTTCCAGCTGGCTTTGTTGCCTTTTTTGCTTGGAACGGCGATGTCCATACTCAAATCGAGACGGTGGTAGGCCGGGGTACGGCTGTTGTTTCGGCTCAACGCAAACGGGTAAATGATGCCTTCAAATTCACTTTTAGCTTCTGGGTAGGTATAGGGTTTACCAGTTTGGTAAATGAATGAACCTGAGAAGCTGATGTTTGGTTTCCAGGCATAGGCCGCTACCAAGGCAAAATCATGCGGCTTGTCTTGGGCAGCAGGGTACCACTCGCCGAGGTTGATCCATTCGTCTGGGGTGTTGCCCAGATCAACTTGGAGTTCCGAGCGGCTGTAGGTATAGGCGATCCAACCGGTAAGTTGGCCGACTTTCTTGTCCAGCTGTATTTCCAAACCGTAGCTGCGTCCTTGACCGGTCATCAAGGCTACTTCGATATTGTCGATGCCTGTTGGCTGCGCACCGTTCTTGAAGTCAACAAGGTCGCGCATGCTCTTGTAATAGGATTCTACGCTGAGTTGCCACTCGCCGTCGTTGAAGTTGCGGTTCCAGC
This sequence comes from Cryomorphaceae bacterium, assembly GCA_038124525.1. Taxonomy (GTDB): domain Bacteria; phylum Bacteroidota; class Bacteroidia; order Flavobacteriales; family Schleiferiaceae; genus UBA10364. Next base: position 2,907 of record JAYPCB010000082.1, on the reverse strand, counting down.
CGATGGCTACTTGGTCTGCCGTACCAGGTTTGATGTAACGACCTGCGGGACGCCATGTATCAATAGGTAATGAAGAAGTGGTGTTTGAGATCAAATGCAAGTATTGACGCATGCGGTTGTAGCTCGCTTTGATGGCTGTGTTTTCCGAGGTTTTGTAGTTGATGCCTAGTCGTGGTTCGAGACCCTGTAAACCGTCAAAAGATTCGATGATTTCGCCAGCGGCATATGAGGTGGTATCTACAATGAGGTCGTTGCGAACGGTACCGATAGAGGTAGGGGTGTAGTTCACTACGTCGCGTGCGCCCACGTTGTAGAAAGAGCTGTAGCGCAACCCTCCGCGAACAGTGAGTCGGTTGTTGATCTTCCAATCGTCTTCAATAAAGAGTGCCGGTTCTACCGCGTACTCGTTTTGAAGTTCGATGGAGATGTCCGTGAGGTTGCTATCGATATAATCCAAGGTGGTTGAGAACGGTTCAAAATCATATACGGTGGCTTCGACCCCATAGTTGATTTGGTGTTGCGCGTTCGGGAACCAGCTGAATGAGATTTTGTTGGCCTGGTTACGGATGTAGGCGATGTTGTCAATTTTCGCTTGCGGGAAATCAAACAAGATGGCGTAATCGTAATCAGAGTAAATGCTGCTGACGTTCATGAAGAGTTTATCAGAGAGCAGGTAGTTCCAACGAGCCGTGAGTCCTAGGTTCCCCCAATTAAATCCTACAAGCCCCGGTACTCCAAAGGCGTCCTTACCGTAATAAGCGCTGAGGAAGAGACGACTTTTGTCGGAGAATTTATAGTTGACCTTGGCATTGAGGTCGTAGAAGTTGGCGATGATGTTGTTCAAATCATCATTAGGGCTCAATTTCAATAGCACATCCTGGTAAGAACGGCGCCCTGCCACCATGAAGCTGGCCTTATCTTTAATAATTGGACCCTCGAACATCAAACGAGAGGAAAGTAGACCCAAGCCCATGCTTCCTGCAAACTCTTTATTATTCCCTTCCTTTTGGTAGACGTCGAGCACAGAGCTCAATCGACCTCCGTAGGGTGCGGGAATACCACCTTTGTATAGCTTTAGATCGCGTACGGCATCCCCGTTAAACACGGAGAAAAATCCAAAAATGTGCGAGCTGTTGTACACCGGTGCTTGGTCGAGTAATATGAGGTTTTGGTCGGTTTTACCGCCACGGACGTTGAATCCACTGGCGCCCTCGCCCACGGTCGTAACTCCAGGCAGCAGGGTGATGGAGCGAACCACATCAAATTCACCCAAAAACTGTGGGATGGCTTTGATTTGTTTTGCGCTGAGCTGAGTGGTGGACATTTCGGCGCGGTTCAAGTTCTCGTCTAATTTCTTAGCGGTTACTTCAACTTCGGCCAATTCGTTTGTCGCCTCGCTCAATTCAAAATCGACGGTTTGACTACTGCTTAGGTTGATGGTACGGACTTCGCTTGTATATCCAATGAAACTGACCGTGAAGGTTTGTTTTCCGGCAGGAAGGGTCAACGAATAGAATCCGTAAATGTTGGAGACGGTTCCCTGACGCTCTTCATTGATAATAGAAGCATTAATAAGCTCTTCTCCCGTTGCCGCGTCGCGGATGTATCCACTGATAGTAACGTTTTGAGAATGAGCGGAAAGAGTAAACGCTAGTCCTAATAAGGCAAGCCATTTTTTCATATTGCGGTTGTTTTACACTTACATAAGCGATTTCTCGCTTTTTTGTTCCGCAAAGAAGCAAAGTTTATACCACGGCTTTATTGGTCCGAAGGAATTTTTAAAGGAATGAGACGGACAAAGTCCGGACTACTCTTTGATAAAGATTTTGAAGCCAAGAATGGTACCCGTCAAACTACAGCCGATAATATTGGCAAGGATGAGTGGAAAGTCCTGAATGAGAAGGCCGTAGATCAGCCAACCGCCCTGTCCAGCGAACATCATGGCGTACATGGTCAAGCTCAAGTCCTTCACTTTTCTGTGTCGGATGATTTTCCACGCTTGGGGCACAAACGAGGAAGTGGTCAATACGGCAGCAATGAGGCCTATGGTCGCGGTCCAATTCATCTGACAATATTACCACATTACCAGCGTATGACGACTTCGCGGTCAGTCATTTCTGCATAGCCTTCTTCGTCTAGTGTAGGTTGGATGATTTGGTCGCCAACCATAACCTCGGCACCCTCAGGAATTTTAGTGCGTAGCGTCCAGTTTTTTCGGCCTTGTTGAGTGAGCAGTAATTGGTTTTTACCGATCACGTCCTCCCGAAGAAAAGCAATATCCAAACGTGTTTCTAGCTCTCCTTCACCAATGACAATGCCTTTAAGCTGGGGGTGGGTCCAATTCGACGGAAAGGCCAAATCAACGGTGATTGTATGCTGCTGTGGATCCGGCTGAACTCCAAAGAACTGGCGTACTATTGGATAGCCGAAACTGTAAATGTTCCAAGCTTGGCACATCATCCCGAAATCAGGACTCACTTCATACATGCTGCCAGGGTGGGCATATCCCCAACTGCGGGACATGCGGTGTAAGTAGTCCAAGGCTTTATCTGGACGGCCATAGTTGTTTTCAGCAACCGCTGCCACCCCCGTAGGCAAGGTCATCACCGCCCCGACATAGGTAAAGGTCTTTTTGCGTTTGGCAAACCCATCTGTATCCCTACCTGCGCTTTCATCGCGATCAATACCGGTGACAAACATCCCAAATGGATTTGTGTATTGCGCGGCTTTGTCCAATGCTTTTAGTGCATATTCCTCAGGTGCAAATCCCACTTCCATTGGGGTGTTGACGATCCAGTTGTGATGGACGCTGTACGGGTACGAAGTCGGGGACCAATCCACTTCATCAAAATACGGCATGCTGCGAAGGATGTCTCTTAAGGCGATTTTTTTGGTTTCTTCCAATTC
>JAYPCB010000081.1:5080-7870 GCA_038124525.1 Cryomorphaceae bacterium | reverse complement strand
ATTCGGGCGAGCATTTACTGTATTACCTCTACAGTGATGACCGCGTTCATTCCTTTGCGGAGAGTGAGGAGTTTCAATCTTACAGCAAGAGCGTTGATGTACAGGGCGGCAAAGTGTTATTCGGAATCGCGGAGCACGGGTTATGGGAAATTAGCGGTGGCCAATTATCCCAAATTCCTTCACCCTCCACCAACCCAAGGGATGTGGCCTATGAAGGCAAGCAAATTTGGGTGAGTACGGACGGTAACGGGATGTTTGTGCGCGGTGCAGAAGGAAATTGGACCCAGTGGAGCAAACAAGATCCGCAACTGGGCATCGCTACGGACCAATTCTACTCCATCACTGCGGTAGGCAACGATTTTTGGGTAGGTACATTCAATGATGGAATCACGCTTTTTCCGAGAGGCAGCCGTCCCATAGAAAAACTGCGCAATCCTGAGTCCTTTACCTATACTTCCATTCAGAGCGCCTTGTCCATAGAAGCATCGGGAAGTTCAATCTGGGTTGGATATGATGGTGACGGCTTGGTGCGTTACGATTTTTCGGGAGGCGCCTGGAGGCCTAAGGCATATTTAGATAATGAACTCAATGACTATCCCCAGGTAATTACCAGCATGCAGTCCAATAACGACGGTTCCATTTGGCTGGGAACCTTCAATGATGGTTTACTGCATCTAGATCGCAATGGTCAGATCTTGAAGAGATTTATGGCCTTCACGGATTTTAGTTTCGGATTGAACAACAACAATGTGTGGTCGCTAGCGCCTGCCGGTGGCGATAGTTTATGGGTCGGAACGCTTGGTGGTCTGCAGCTTTGGGATGGAAAGGAATTCCTTACGCCATGGCAGGAGCCTTGGGCGGTGGGCCGAAATATTATGGACCTCGAGCGCCAGGGAACGGTACTCTGGGTAGCCTCAGAGTTCATGGGTCTATATCGCATAGAAGGTCAAAACATCACTCATTTCCCGTTGGATTATCCTATCCTGGATCTACAATCATTGCCGGACGGTACTCTTGCCTTAGGCACGGAGGGCGGTGGTTTATGGCTCTTATCTGATGGTGAACTAAACGAAATATCTAACCAGGCTTCTCTGACTTGTTATGGCATGGAGTTGATGGAGGGCCAATTATACTTGACCACCAATACCGGACTTTTATTGGCCACACATGAGGCTGGACAATGGGAGTTCTCTACAGTGCTTCCGCAAGAAGAAACACAGCTTTCTCTTTTCAATCGTAAATCAATGCTTGGAGTAGGCACAGACCTTTGGATAGGGGGTGCCGGTGGCGTGAGTAAAACAAAACCAGCAGTGGAATCCCCAGCTTCCAATCTGCTATTGACTGGGGTGAGGGTCGATAATGCGGACCAAATGTTCAACGTCGTCAGTGGACGTGCGGAAAACGCTTTTACCCTTGAGCCAGGAACTCGTTCGGCTCAATTTTTCTATGAAATCATGTCGCTGCAAGAGCGTAGTGGAAAAACAGCCGAATATAGAGTAGAGGGCTTGGTAGAGAATTGGACCCCGGTACCGTCCAATCTTCGGAGTTTGACCTTTAACAATCTTCAGCCCGGTAACTACACACTCGAATTGCAACTGCTCAATGCTGCTGGTGAGGTGGAAAGCGCTGTGAGTATGCCTTGGACAGTGAAATCCTATTTCTGGCAACGCACATGGTTCCGCGCACTGGTATTGGTGCTGTTTATTCTCCTTGTCGGTGGATCACTGGCGCTATATCAAGACCGCAAGTTGCGCGCTACACGTGTGAAACTCCTTGAGACAGAAAGAGAACTTCTATCCGCCAAAGCGGGGGAGATGGAGGCGAAGGCAAAGCAAAAGAGCGATGAGCTCAGTTTCCAATTATTGAAAACCTCCAGTCGTATCGAGCTCCTGCAATCGTTCCGAGACAGATTAAAAGAGGAACGTACCAAGGCAGGAAAAGGCAACGAGGTGGGGACCTTCCTGCAAAGTCTTATTCGCGACTTGAACCGAGAACTGCAAAGCGAAAATTATTGGGATCATTTTGAGCGAAACTACCGTGACCTCCACGATCAGTTCTCTGAATCCTTGGTGGAGAAGCATCCAAAGTTGACCAAAGGGGAAATTCGATTGAGTTACCTCATTCGCCAGAAGATGAACAACAAGGAAATTGCGACGGTGCTGAACGTAAGTCCGGCTGCTGTTGAAAAAGCGAAATACCGCCTTAAAAAGAAGATTGCCCTAGAAAAGGAGGAGTCTCTTGACCAATATTTGCAAGATCTATAGGTTTTGTCCAGTCTTTGTCCATGCCGGACCTTGGGCCAATTCCAATAGAATTTTCACATTTGTAATGAGTTAACGACGGAAATCACGTCTTGTAGGTTTCTTATACAACCGGCGCCTGGAGAGGCGCCGGTTTTGTTTTGTCTTTTCCCTAGATTAGGGCATGCGAAAACCACTCTTGTTTTCTTTTTGTATTCTATGGACGTTGTCCGCCTGTAACAAGGCCATCCCACATAGTGATGACCTGCTCTTTGATGTGGGGTTAATGGGGGAATGGGAAATCAGTTCCCGCACGGTCAATGGTACGCCAGACCCTACCGTAGATTGTTGTGAATACCTTGAGCTGCGGGGGGATAGTATTTTAGAAGACCTCTCTGGTCTATGGTTTTATGACGATGGGGATACGGTTCAAACCGAAGGTACATTTACAGTAGATACGCTCGAGGGTGATATCCAATTCTACCATCAAAACAGCTCCTTCACCCGCAACTACGTGGTGGTGAGCTACGACGTCATTTATTTAGAGCAC
>JAYPCB010000081.1:0-4980 GCA_038124525.1 Cryomorphaceae bacterium | reverse complement strand
TTGCCAATTTTTTTAACGACCAAGGTGTTTGTTCCTCGAATACGACGGTATTTGATTCCATAATCGTTTAAAGGATCTACTACCAATGGACCCACATAACTGCGATCGTACAGTACTCCAACTTTAGCTAAATACTCTTGCACAGGCAGGGGTGTTGTGCCACTCACATAGTCGTCAAAGAATTGTTGCAAATCAGGATGTACAAGCCCCACGAATTCCTCAATAAAGTCGTCGTCCTTGAAGCTTTTATCTGGGCCGTAAATATCACGGAGTTCCAAGATCACATCCAGCAAGTCTTTTTCTCCTTGCGTGAGCTCCATGATACGAATATCTAGTAACGCTCCCATCAGCGCACCGCGCTGGTAGACCTGCATGTATTGTTTTTTGTAAGGCTTGTGCAGGACGTTTTCGCTCATCTCTGTGAACGGCATCTTTTCGGTCGGGTAGCGATCTGCAGTCACGATTTTTTGGCGCAAGACAGATCGGATGTATTCCTCGCGTGTAATTACACCGCCCTTGACTTGGCTGATGCCTGCAAAATATTCTGTGATGCCTTCATAGAGCCACAGGTGTTTGCTCATCTGGGGGTCGATATAGTTGAAGTTGCCTATTTCCTCACTGTGCAACCCCAGCGGAGTAAGGATGTGAAAGAACTCATGGATGCACACATCGGCCATTTGATCGAGGACCATATCATTGCCAAAATCCGGCAAATAATACACGGAGCTGTTGCCGTGTTCTAGTGCGCCGAAGCCTTGGCCAATCAATTCTCTAAGTGCTTTTACGATGGTGCCTAGCTTAATTTCAGTGCCTTCCACTAAACCCTGGAATTCGCTGTAGTCCTTGATGTAAAAGATGAACGCGTAGCGATCCACGGGAAGGTTGCCGTGTAGAAAGGATTCGATAGCCCCCATGCTCAAACGTACTTGCTCGTAGATGTCCTCTGACAATTCTCGACCACTTTCGCTAAATACCCCGATGGTCACTTTTGTTGGACCCAATTTGAATGAAGTCGTGTCTGGCTTCGCAAACATTATGGGGCAATCCAATAACTGGTGGTAATCTTTGGCATGGAAGTTTTGGGTGTTGCCATAGGAATAGCCGTTCATCGCACTCAGCCCATAAAGTGTAGGACTTTTTTTAACCTCTAGGGTGATAGGCATTTCCTCGGCACCTGTAAAGAAGCCAAAGTAGCCGGCGGCATTGATCAAGAAGTTGCGTCCCTCTTGATTGTTGGTTCCTGCCGGTTCGAAAATCTTGTTTCTGCGCACCTTGGCGTCAAAGGAATCGTCCACCCAATACTCGATCTTCTTTGGTTCGCCCTTGATCACATAAGTATTGCCCTTCTTTTTCACCTTTAAGGATTTGCCTTCAGCTCCATAGGCTTTGAAGTCCTTGATGAATCGACCGTAGTCCAAGGTGGCATAGGTCCCAGGAATGGTGGCGGGAAAGTTAAATTCTACGCCTGCTACATAATCGCCAAAGTTCATCTTTGTGGCGTCTACCGTAACCTTAACTCTGTCGTCCTCGACATTAATAAGGTCTAAGGTGTAGCTGTGGTAGCCAGTTTTTTGGCCAAAACTCAACAGCGGAAGTAAGAATAGGAGAAGGATTTTGCGCATGCTCATAGAATTTGCCTTTGCTCAAAAATACACGAAAACCGTGGCAGAGTGAAAGGGTATAAAATAGAAAGCCCCGCGACACTGTCGCGGGGCTAACCAACACTCTGAAACTATGATTAAGCCGCAGCTTCGTCTTTGCTAATTGCCAAAGAGTAAACTACGAGACCGAATCCAATTTTGTTCACCGCATCTGCGATGTTGTAGCAAAGGTTCAACAGACCGTCATCAGCAGAGCCGATAGACATTCCGAATAGACCACCTTCAGTACCTAGAATGTAACCGATAGGGTAAATAGCCCAACCGATAACAACAAACTTGGCCAACATAGAGTTTGCCTTAGCTACTTTGCCACCTGCTGCATTCGCAAGTTTCGCAACGTCGCCAGCCATAACCAACCATACAATGTAGAAGTAAGCAGCGCCAGAAAGTGCACCCCATACCCATGATTGTGATTGATCAGCGTAGAACGCTTCTCCGATGTAACCCAATACTAGCATCGCTACAGAAGCCATGATGAGCTTCCAAAGGATTGCTGTTGTTCCACCCGCTTTCTTAGTAATCAAATAGAATTCAACACACATCAATGGAACTGTCAAAGTCCAATCGACGTAGCGCAATACTACTGGACTACCGTGAACTGGGTAGTAATTTCTCATGTAGTAGTAGTGAACCGCAGCAATACCTGTGATCAATCCACTTACTAGTAGAGATGTTTTCCATTCATCAGAAACGCGGCTGCGCTCCATGAAGAAGAATACTGACGCGGCAAACATTGCCATATAGCCAGCGAAGAATGTGAACGTTACCGGATCATCGACCGGGAACTTCGCTATTTCTAGAAATAGTGACATGGTGTTAAAAAATTAAAGGTTATAACTACCACTTAACTGCCTCCTTAGGGTATTGTTCATGGAGGACCTAAAATTGAGTATAAACACTCATAAAATAGTCTGAAAACCCCATTTTATGGTCTATTGAGCCCTAAAAGCTGGGTGAATTGAACAAAATCGCTCGAAAAATGTTGTTTCATATATAAAAGGTCCAAAGTACACTTTATAATGAATTACGATTTAGCGCTCATCGGTTTAGGAGCTTCCAATAGTGTATTTCTTTTGGAGTTACACGAGCGTGGAATGCTCCAAGATTTGGATGTACTAATCCTCGAATCGCAATCGAAGTGGAAGAATGACAAGACCTATTGTTTCTGGGGTCATCATCAGGATCCTATTTTTTCGACTTTACGCCCCTTATTATTAAAGGAGTGGACAAAGCTCGATTTCAAAGGCGAGGTGGAGCAGATGAAGTTCATGCGTTACGGCATGTTGGAGAGCATCACCCTGTACGAGCATACCAAGCAGTTAGTACTTCAATATCCAAATATCAATCTGGTTCGCGCTTCTTTGACCAGCTTCAAGAGTGAAGCGGAAGGTGTAGCGGTGTACTCAGATAACACTAAATGGATGGCCCAACGTGTATACGACAGTCGTCCTCCAGAGATCAAGGAACCCACAGGTCCGTTGGTGCTTCAGAGTTTTACCGGATGGCGTGTAAAAACGGATTGGCCGAACTGGGATCCGTCTCAGTTGGTATTGATGGATTTCAATATTCCGCAAAACGGTTTTACCCAATTCATGTATATCCTCCCTATAAATGAATACGAAGCCTTGGTAGAGGTGACGCGATTCGGGAGTGAGGTGCTGCCAGAAGAATTGGCCACTACTCATCTAAAGAGTTACCTCCTTGGTTTGGAAGGACCCTATGATGTGGTTCATGAAGAACAAGGGATTATTCCTATGACTCAACATGCGCTTCAGCAGCATCCCGACGCTCGAATCATTTCAATGGGCGCAAGGGGAGCGGTCATTAAGCCGACTACGGGCTATGGCTTTAAGTATATGTATGATCGCGCCAAGGAATTGGTCGGGGAGCTCGAACAACAAACGGTGGCGCGTAAGCATCAATTTTGGAATTGGCCCCGAACAGGCATAGGGCGACACTATTTCTACGATCATTTGCTTTTGCACATTTTGAAGTACAAGCCGCAGTGGGGTAAGGAGATTTTTACAAAGCTATTCACGAACAGAACGCACGAGGGAATTTTCGGATTCTTGGATGAGAAGAGCACCCTTCGTTGGGAACTAGGAATGTTTGCAGGTCTTCCCATCATGAAATTTTTGTGGGCTGTGGTAGCGTCCTTCTTCGCCTTCTTACGCACTCGACCAGCGCGTTGGGCGCCTATGGCCATGGTACTCACTGCGATGGGTTTGCAAGCGACCCTGCCGCAATATGCCCAGCCTATTTCCTTAGGTATTCTTGTCTTTATGCTGTTTTTAATAGGTATACCGCACGGTGCACTGGACGGTTACGGTCATGCTAACGGGATGCGCTTGCCCAAATTTATATTGAGGTATAGCGGCATCATGGCCATAGTTTTATTGTTCTGGGCTGCGAGTCCTATAGTGGGCTTGCTGGCGTTCATATTCTATAGTGCCTGGCATTTTGGAGAAACCGACATGCGAGAGTGGGGATTGCCGAGTGCCATTTTATCCATGGCCTGGGGAACCATCCTCTTTGTACTCTTGCTGTTGCCACATATGTCTGAAGTCAATTTAGTACTGAGCACCATGGGGATTTCACAAGTAACTTTTTCCGAAGGCGCACTTGTGACCGCCTATCGTGCTGCGGCGGCTATTGGCATCGTAGGAGGCTTATGGTTTGCCTCAGTGCCTTGGTTGATATCCATTGTGACGCTGCTGTTGCTGGGCGAGCAATCCTTGGCTCTTGCCTTTGGTACCTACTTTATACTTCAGCACAGCGCTTCAGGTTGGGATCATCTAAAAAAGGCACATCAATGGTCGCACGTTCAAATGTTCATGCGCGCCTTGCCTTTCACTATTGGTGCTGTAGCGTTGTTTTTGGTGATTTTCCAATTTGACCGTAACTCCCTCTCCCAATGGAGTAGTTACTTCTTGATCTTCCTTAGCGCTCTGAGTTTGCCGCACATTTATTTTATGTCGCGGCTCTATAAAAAGCAGGATTAAGCCAATTTCTTTTTGAGGGTAATGTGGGTGATTTCAGGCCACATCCCAACGCGTCCCGGGAAGGCCAAATAGCCAAAGCCGCGGTTTACATGCAAGACCTTGCCATCCTCTTCGCGGTACACACCGGCCCATTTTGGATATTTGAATTTCACGGGAGACCATTTGATCCATCCCGGAATTTCAATCCCAAACTGCATGCCGTGCGTATGACCACTTAGGGTAAGGTGCACCTTGTTCGGGTGTTGCTTGACCTTGGCATCAAAGTGACTAGGGTCGTGGCTTAACAACACAGTGAACGCATCTTCCGGAATCTGTTC
>JAYPCB010000080.1:0-7926 GCA_038124525.1 Cryomorphaceae bacterium | reverse complement strand
ATCTCAAAGTAGGCGGCGTGGAAGGTTTCATCTGCGGTGATGGCCCATTGGAACATTTCCAAGGCTTGGGCTTCGTTGTCCTTGCGCAATTGGAAAGCGCCCAGCTGGTACCATAATAATGGGTTGTACGGTTCTTTTAGGGTAAAGCTTTCAAACAAGGCGATGGCACGGTCGTATTCGTTGGTGAAATCAAGGCACATGGCTAATTGGTACAATGCGCCTTCGTCCAAATCTTCCTCCTCTAATCGGCACCAACGCACCAAAATATTGATGGCCCGCGGGTAGTCGCCCTGGCTCAAATGCGTGTCGGCGATCATCTGCAACACCTCCACGGGATCGTCGGAACCGGCCAAGGCCTCGTCCAATAATTGTAATCCCTTCTGTGTATTGCCGCGGTGCATTAAGATCGTGGCGCGTGCGATGAGCAATTCCGTGGAACGCATATTCAATCCTTCTAAGTGATTCAGTTTCGCCTCAGCTCGAGTATAATCTTTCATCGCAATGTCTAATTGCACCTCCTTAATCTTGAAGGTAAAGGCCAAAGGATGAATGGCTTGAGCGATTTCTAATGCGTTTTTGGTTTGCTCAAAAGACCCCGTGTCTAGGTAATAGTCTAGAATGAGTTCTAAATCTTCAACATCGAAATAAGGTTGTCTCCCTTCGCTGATCGCGTTTTCGAATGCATGTACTAATGTCAAGGTCTCGTGGTCCTCAAATCGCATAGTAGAAAGATAAGTGCTTTGGGCATCGGGAGAAAGGGGCAGGGGGTCTCAGAGACTTGAAGTTTTCACTCTGTTATTAACAATTAAGCAATTCTAATGCCACAGGTTGTGCACGGTATTCTTTGCGGTTATCTTAGCCAAAAACATTCCAAACCTGCATGACACTGATCAAATCCATTTCAGGAATTCGCGGTACCATCGGCGGTGCCCCTGGCGATAATTTAACACCTATTGATGCGGTAAAGTTTGCCGCTGGCTACGGCAGCTGGCTCAAAACGCGTACCTCGAATCCGACGGTGGTGATTGGCCGCGATGCGCGTCCTTCCGGGCCGATGCTGGAACAATTGGTCATTAGCACCTTGCAGGGTTTGGGCATTGATGTGATCAACGCCGGTTTGAGTACCACTCCGACCGTAGAAATGCTCGTACCACGGTATGCGGCGGCGGGTGGCATTATCCTCACTGCCTCGCACAATCCGGAGCAATGGAATGCACTGAAACTCTTGAACGAGAAAGGTGAATTTGTTTCTGGTGATGATGGCGCTGAAATTTTGCGCTTGGCAGAAAGCACGGATTTGGATTTCGCTGAGGTAGGCGATCTCGGTACACTCACGACTTGTGAGGACGGTATGGATTGGCATATTGACCAAGTCTTGGCTTTGCCTTCTGTCGACGTCAAAGCCGTACAAGCGGCAGGCTTTAAGGTCGCTATTGATGCTGTGCACAGCTCTGGAAGTGTTGCCATTCCGATGCTGCTCGATACATTGGGCGTAGCATACCACAACCTATATCCAGAACCGCACGGTAGATTTCCTCACAATCCTGAGCCCTTGGAGAAGCATTTGGGTGCCATTATCGATGAGGTGAGCAACGGCTCTTACGATCTTGGCATCGTGGTGGATCCGGATGTGGACCGCTTGGCCTTTATTGATGAAAAAGGCGCCATGTTTGGCGAAGAATATACCTTGGTTTTAGTGGCCGATTATTTGCTTTCACTCACCCCAGGTCATGTGGTCAGTAACATGAGCTCCTCGAAGGCCCTTCGCGATTTAGCGGAGTCAAAGGGGTCGACTTACAGCCCTTCTGCCGTAGGTGAGGTGAATGTCGTGAACGAAATGAAGGCCAAACATGCCGTGCTCGGTGGGGAAGGTAATGGAGGAATCATTCTGCCAGAATTACACTACGGCCGTGATGCCCTCGTCGGCATTGCCCTCGGGTTGACACACTTGGCCAAATCCGGCAAAACCATGAGCGAACTGCGCGCGGGCTATCCTCAGTACTATATGGCCAAACAGAAAATTGAATTGACCCCAGGTTTAGATGTCGATGGCATCCTTGCAACCATCGCTGGACGTTATTCGAAGGAAGAATTGAGTACCATTGATGGTGTAAAAATCACTTGGTCAGACCGTTGGGTTCATTTGAGAAAATCCAATACAGAGCCCATTATCCGAATCTACACTGAAGCACCTTCCACAGAAGAAGCCACTACATTGGGCGAGCGCTTCATGAAGGAGATAGAAGAATTAGCGTAAGCCTTATATTTGGGGAACCTAAAAACAGAGCATGGAAGTCATTTTCTTAGATAACGCTGCCACCACACCATTGGAGCCTCGTGTGAAAGATGAGATGGTGCGCATGATGGAGAATTTTGGTAATCCTTCAAGTACACATGTTAGCGGCCGTGGTGCCAAAGTAGAGGTAGAAGTAGTGCGTAAGCGTATTGCACAACGCCTTGAAGCAGAGCCCGGTGAAATCTTCTTTACTTCTGGAGGAACGGAGGCCGACAACATGGCGTTGTTCTGTAGTGTTCGCGATTTAGGCGTGAAGCGCATCATCACCACCGCCATCGAACACCATGCCGTAGGTCATCCTGTGGAATTTATGGTGGAGCGCGGGGAAGTTGAAGCTGTCTATTTGAGCGTAAACGAATTTGGAGATATTGATGTAGCGGAGCTTGAAGCGCTCCTAAAGAATGGACCTAAGACGTTGGTGAGCTTGATGTTCGCCAATAATGAAATAGGCAACTTTAATCCTGTCAAGGAAATTAGTGCCTTGTGCAAGGCACATGGCGCCTTATTCCATTCCGATACCGTTCAGGCGATGGGGCATTTACCGATCAGCGTGAAAGAGGTAGGGTATGACTTTTTAACCTGCTCAGCACATAAGATACACGGTCCAAAGGGCGTAGGTTTTGCCTATGTGCGCAGCGGATTGAAGATAAAACCACTGATCCAAGGCGGTGCCCAGGAGCGCAACATGCGCGCAGGGACAGAAAATACCATCGGTATTGTTGCTTTGGGTAAGGCTTTTGAGATTGCCACCACAGAGATGGCCGAGGATCAAAAGAAAGTGGAGGCGTTGAAGCAACGCGTGATTGACGGTGTGAAGCGCATCGTCCCTAATGCGAAGTTCTTTGGACGCAGTGCAGAATTGGACAAGAGTTTATACACGGTATTGAGTATAGCCTTCCCAAAATCTTCGAACGATATGCTCACGTTCTCTTTTGATATGAAAGGCATCAATGTCAGCGGTGGCTCGGCCTGTACGAGCGGTTCTAACCAAGGCAGCCATGTCATTCGTGCGTTGGGAGATTGGACGTCGAACTACCAGCCGGTACGCGTCTCGTTCAGCAAATTCAATACGGAAGATTGCGTTGATGCGTTCCTCAATGTCTTAGAGGAGATCTACGTACCCGCTTAATTGATGATGGTCACGGTGCCCATGCGCACCTCTTTGCCACCGGTAAACCTGTAGGTATATACGTCCTGAGGTACGGGCTTTCCTTTGAAGGTGCCGTCCCAGAATTCGTGGAATGGATCTTCGGAGCGGAAGATTTCATTACCCCAGCTGTCGAAAATCACAAATACCGGGTCTTCAAGACAACTATTGCCCGAAATCTCGAAGAGTTCATTGTCTTTATCCCCGTTCGGAGTAAAGGCATTCGGAATCCATACGCGCCCGTCAATGCGAATGATATCGGCTAGGAAATCGAAGGTATAGCTGCGGTTACAGAGGGTATCCGTGATGGTGAGGTACACTTCTTCCAATCCGCTCTCCGGATATCGGAAGGATGGAATCATGCCGCTATCAATGTTGCCGGCGAAGTTCCATTCGAAAAGCATGGTGCTATCTACGTTTTGATAGAAAACGTCTACACCGCCGTATCTACAACTGTCGGTGGTTACTGTCACTGTAGGCAGAGACGCATCGTCGTCAAATTCGATGAGGAAACTTTGATCGACGCTTACATCACAGAAGCTGTCTCGCGCGGTAACCGTGGCAGTGTAGGTAGCAAAGGCAGGGTAGGTATGTACGATGTTTCTAGAGGTCGTGGTGAGGTTTTGACCGTCCCCGAAGTCCCATTCGTAATAATCTGCATCGGCCAATTGTTCTATGAAATTCACCTCGCGCAAGAGGTCACAACTCACATAATTTGCCACCCAATCGGTTACAGGGAAACTTGCGGTATCGTGAATGATTTCAATGAAGGTCGTGTCGTAACTATCACATACTGTATCAATAGCCACCAGCATCACATTGTACGTTCCTAGGTTGGGAAAGGTAATGACTGGATCTTTAAGGTTCGAAGTATCTCCTTGGTCAAAGTCCCAGAAATAAGCATTGGCATTCACACTGTTATTGTCGAGTTTTAAGGTCAACTCGTAACAGTTCGTATCGATCAGGTAGTTAAGGTCAATTTCCGCTTTTGCCTCAATACCTGTTTCAAAATCAAGTTTGATGACCCCAAGGTTACAATTGCTACTGTTATTCGTTTCGCTGAAGGCGCCTGGGGTAGTGGGAAGGTCGTCATTACCTCCACAACCGGCACAAACTGCCTGGTATATTCGGCCACGCTCGTCAAACCTGCTCGTTCCTCCATCTACGTGTTCGGCTGAGGTAGAACCCCCGAAATAGCTTCCGTATTTGAAGGAACCGAAGTTCTTGGTCAATACCATGAAGTAGAAGTCCGATCCGTTGGTGGAGCTTTGCAGGGCATCCGCACTCACGGGGAGTTGTTCTACCGTTGTAGGGAAATAGCCGTTGTTGGTGACTCCGCCCCAACCGGAGAGTAGGATGTTCAGACAGTCGTCTACATTGAAGGCGGTTGGCACAAGATTTAAGCTCCCAGAAGGCGATCCGAACGCTGTAGAAGCTTGGCTTGAAGTCAAGTCGTTGCTGATCTTGTGAATAAACTGCTTGCGGTATTGAGGGGTTCCCCAGGCACCGGCAGTGATGGGGTAGTTGCCCAAGGTTTGCCCGAAGGCATATACATTGCCTAGTTTATCGACATCTAGAATGAAGCTTTGGTCGTATTGTGAGGTTCCGACATAGGTGCTTTGCAATAAGGCACCGGTAGAGGCATTGAACTTGGCCACATAGCCGTCCGTATTACCTCCATAGGAACTTTTAAATCCGCCGCTTGTGGAAGGGAGGTTTCCGCCTTCGGTCCCACCAGTGATGAACACAGCACCATTGTGGTACTTGAGGCTGTATCCAGCGTCATTACTGGTGCTGCCATAGTAATTGGACCATAATAAAGACGTTCCAGAGGCATTCAACTTCAATACTACGGCATCTTGACCACCGGCATTCGAACAGCGCGTACAGTTGGTCGACGGGAAGTTTGAACTGTTGGTAGAAGCTGTGACATAAATGTTGTTGGATGCGTCGACCACTACTTCTCCCCGGGCGGCATCTCCGTAGTTTTCAATGATCGCAGTGTTGAGTCCATCGTTGCCCGTTCCGCCGAGGTAAGTAGAACTCAGCACCGCTGTACCTGAAGTATTGAATCTGGTTACGAATAGGTCCGATTTTTTAAACTCATAACCGTTGATGGTCACATCGTTTCCGCCGGCATTACTACTTTGAACGGGATTTTGCGTTGGGAAATTCGAGCTCCCGGTGGTGCCCATCACAATGAGTTGGTCGTTGCTATTGACCACCATACTGTGCGGATGATCCGGAGCAGTACCCCCTAGGTAGGTGGCGTAGAGCATGGTGGTGCCTTGCGGCTCGAAGACCGTGATAGTTACATCCGGATTATAACCAAGATTGATGCCGGGAGGGTCATTGTAGGTGGTCTGGAACGCACCGGTAGAGGCCACATAACCCGTAGCAAAGGCAACGCCGGCCCCATATAATCTTCCCGCATCGTCATAGGTGGCAGAGAATCCCCAATTATCGGTCAATGATCCACTAAAGGAAGTAAATATGAGTTGCGGATCTATGACCAAGGAATCTAAATCCATGGCTTCATCTTCCGCGGCAAAGCCTATTTCATGATCAACCAAAGTATACCAACAGCCAAAATCTACGCGCTCTCCGTTTTTCCAACCCCAGGCGACCGGTGTACTTTCCATAAATTCACCGACAGAGGTTTGGATTTGTAGGCTGCCCTCAGGGTTTAATTGGACCCCCGTAGCACCGTCGTACGTCCATTTAATCTGAGAAAGGATCTCAGGATCGCTCAAGTGCCAATCGTACTTCAAGTGGCTGTCTTTTGCGTAAAACTTAAGTGTAGAGGAAGGGTAGAGGTCTTCGTAGACTAATGCATCGTGCGGTCGAACGCCGCCTTTCCAACGGCTTTGATCTTCTCCTAAGAAGTAATTGTGATAATATCCTGTTTCATGCGCACCTCGACTTTCGGTAGGTTCGGCATCAATGAAGGACATTCGAACCGCGTGATTACGCAGCGGATCCACCGGCAAGCTCAAGCCCGCCTCGTGCATGTGGTGACCTCGTAAGTCCTCAATTTGCCCCGCATCGCGGAGCACCATTTGCACGGATCCTGGCTCGAAGAACAGAGCGCCGTATTTCAATGGAAGTTTGTACTGAAACTCACCGTCCCATTGCCCCTGGTTTGGGACAAAAATCGCCTCTTGTCCGTACAGAGTACCTGCACAGAGCATAAGAAGAGCCCAAAGGGTTTGACGGAATTTCATAGTACTAAGTTACGATTCAAAAAGCATGCCTCAATCTAGGCGTCGCGCAAGAATCATTTGTTTCTGAGTGCCCAATTTCATTGCGAAAATCTTCATCTTTCGCCCTTCTTTAACCTTGAGCTTTTTCCGAATCAAATCCGGGTGCTCAGGGAATCCAATGCGCTCAATGGCGGCCCGATCCACAGGGGTTTGAAGCTTGTACGGCTTCGCTATTTCTATAACCTCATAACGTTCATACAGTTCGTTTGGTGCAGGCATGTGTTCAGAAGTATACATATTGCCTGTGACCAATTTTTTCGCACCCATCCCGCCAAGGAGCTCCTCATGTCCGCCGCTCTTTGATAGCGCTGGTCCGGGCTGGACGAGATATGTAAGTATTTGGTCGGTGTGGGCTGCCGCAAGTGCCATAGGGCTGCTGGTAAACAAGCGCACTTGACTCTCTTCGACAATGACTACAGTATGGATACTTGCATTCGCATCCCAATTCTTTCGTTGAACACACAGTAATTCTTTACACTCCCCTTGAAATTCCACCACATAAATGGCTGCACAATCCTGTAGTTGTTTCAGCTCTTCTAAGGAAGCCATTGGGCTGTGTTTGGAAACCAAGGTCTGTGCACATTCCAGCCACTGTCCTTGCAATGACGGGAGGTGCGGCACAGTATGTTCGAGGCTGTGGGCTTTGTTGCCACTGGCACGGCGGTCAGGGTCAACGTATAACGTTAGCGCTGAGGGAGCAATACCGTGGGCCTGTTTCCAAGCTTCAATGGCATCGAAAAGTTCTTCCGCGGGTGCACTCGACACCTTAGTGGTCGGAAGGTTGTGTCCAAGTAATTGCGCGAGGTCCGGATTCAACTCATTGGCCCAATGATGCTGGAGCTCGGGACGCTGAGAAAACGCATAGCTGTCTACACCCAAGCCTGCACAGAGATCTATGGAATAAGGGGTAGTGACCAATGTTGCTTTGAACCACGCCGTCGCATAACTGCTGCTCTGCTCTAGTGGTACACCCGTAGGAAAGAGCCATTGCTTTTCAAATAACGGCCCAAACTTTCGGGCATATTTACGTTTGGCTTCTAGCTGGCTGATCCAACTATAGTAAGGACGCTCTAGTCCGTGTTTCAGACGTAAATCAGCCAGCGAAGTTCCTTCATGATCAGCAATCCATGCCCACGCAGCGGAATCTGAGAAATCTTCTGGATGTACCTGTTGCTGGGGTTGCGCCATGGCTAGGACCCTTGGTTCAACTCGTCGCGAAC
>JAYPCB010000079.1:0-8072 GCA_038124525.1 Cryomorphaceae bacterium | reverse complement strand
GTCCAAAACCGCCCGTAACCAGTGGCGCAACCAGCGTGTAGGTTTGGTCTTTCAGTTCCACAACCTGTTGCCGGAACTCAATGCTTTGGATAATGTCATGGTTCCCAGTTGGCTTGGGAAACAGAATAACGAACAGGTAGAATCCCGCGCTAAAGAACTCTTGGAACGTCTAGGCGTAGGACACCGACTGCACCACTACCCCAGCGAGCTATCGGGCGGAGAGCAACAGCGTGTGGCCATAGCAAGGGCATTGATGAATGCGCCAGATGTATTGTTGGCCGACGAACCGACGGGAAACTTGGACAGCAAAAACGCGGATGAGGTTCACGCCATTTTGAAAGAGCTCAACGAAAAACACGGCCAAACGGTAGTGGTAGTGACTCACAACAAAGCATTGGCGGCATTAGGCAAGACTAAGTGGACCATGCGCGACGGCATGCTGGCCTAATGGATCCCAAAGAATTAGCTTCATTTCTCGTCGACAAAGCGACCCAGTACGCGACCAAAAGTTTCGTAGAAGACGATCCCATCCAAATTCCCCATCGATTTACTTCCAAAGAGGATATAGAAATCAGCGGTTTGCTTGCGGCTACGCTGAGTTGGGGCAATCGCAAGACCATTATCGCGAAAAGCACGGAACTCATGGACCGCATGGACCAAGATCCTGGAAATTTCATCAAGGAGGCCACGGCAGGTGATCTCAAGGCCTTTGAAGGTTTCAAGCACCGTACTTTCCAAGCCGTTGATGTACAAGGTATTGTGATGGGATTACAAGCGCTATATGCGGAATACGGGAGTATTGGCCAATTCTTTGCGTCCCACCTCACTCCTCACAGCCAAGACCTGGGGCCCGCCTTTCATGCCTTCAAGAAATTTCTCTTGAGTAATGGTTTGCCCGCAAGAGCCGCGAAGCACTTCGGAGATCCAGAAGGTGGAAGCGCCTGCAAGCGTATTGTGATGTACAGCCGCTGGATGGCACGACCCAACACCGAAGGCATTGATTTCGGATTGTGGGAAGAGGTCAGTCCACAGTTGCTATCCCTACCCTTAGATGTACATAGCGGGCGGGTGGCCCGCAGCTTGGGGCTTCTGGAGCGCAAACAAAACGATTGGAAAGCGGTACAGGAATTGGACACCCGTATACGAGCTATCTCGCCAGAGGATCCGGCGAAACTCGACTATGCCCTCTTTGGATTGGGGGTGTATGAAGGCTGGACCTAAAGAGCCATCAATCCTTCGATCTGTACTGCTTTTTCGTAGCGTGCGATGATGCTGTCGACATCCATCATCATTTCCTTCGCGCTGACCGACACAAACTTCCCAGTTTTACTTTGACGCAATTCTATTTGGGCGACGTTGCTGTCGAAAAGGGCTTCAGTTGCGGCGATGGACTTCGCATCTGCGGGTACGATGAATTTGAAGAGGTATAGGTTGGGCCAGGGACGCTCTTCCAGCTTTTCTCTGAGTCCTTTAAAGGGGTCTTGGCTCATGGGATGTCTTAGTTTGGGGACAAAAGTACGCTTTCTTCTACCAACGCCTCGGACTTCAAGAAGTTCGCTGCCGTGGCCAATTCTGGATGAAGGTAGCGGTCATCTCTGAGCGTAGGCACGCGCTGGCGGAATTGGTCCAATAACCCCTTCAACTCCGCCCCTACATCACAACCTCTGAGGTCAGCGGCCTGGGCGGCATTGATCAATTCTATTCCTAAAATGCTGTACAAGTTGTCGACCACCTTGAGCAATTTCGTGGCTGCATTGGCCCCCATGCTCACGTGGTCTTCCTGTCCGTTCGAACTTTCAATACTATCGGCGGAGGCCGGCGTACAATACTGTTTGTTTTGACTGACTATGCCTGCAGCCGTATACTGTGCAATCATCAAACCGCTGTTCAAACCAGGGTTCGGAGTGAGGAACGGCGGCAATCCGCGACGCCCTGAAATTAATTGGTAGGTGCGGCGTTCGGAAATACTGCCCAATTCGTGCAAGGCCAAGGCCGCGTAATCCAACACCAAGGCCAACGGTTGTCCATGGAAATTGCCGGCGCTGATCACCGCATCTTCCTCTTCCAACACTACCGGATTATCTGTCGCAGCATCCACCTCGGTACCAATGACCTGCATCGCGTGCATCAAGGCGTTTTTAGAGGCGCCGTGTACCTGTGGCATACACCGGAAACTATAGGGATCCTGCACGTGGGTTTTTGGGCTGTGCATGATCGGCGCCTCTTTCAACCAATGGTGAATTCGACTTGCGGTCATGACCTGCCCGGGTTGCGGGCGGGTGGCATTCACACCTGCTGTGAAGGGTTCTATTCTTCCGTCATGGGCGGCTGTGGATAAGGCCCCTATTTTATCTGCGAAATAATCCAATCTTCTCGCATGCAGCATGGCGAACATGCCGTGTGCAGACATGAATTGGGTCCCATTCAGCAAGGCCAGCCCTTCTTTTGAGGCTAAGGTATGCGTGCTCCACGCGTTCGATCCAAGGGCGTTGAGGACCTCCTCCGTCTCGACAATCTCTCCTTTCCACCACATCGAGCCTTCTCTTAATAAGGGCAAGCTCATATGTGCCAATGGCGCCAAATCCCCCGAGGCTCCTAAAGAGCCCTGGCTATAGATCACGGGCAGCGCGCCACTATTGTATAGATCCACCAGACTTTGACACACTTCCAATCGAATGCCGCTAACGCCCACCGCGAAACTTTTGAGCTTGAGGGCAATCATTAATCGAATGACCTCAGGGCGTACATATTCCCCCATCCCACAAGCGTGAGAGCGGACCAAATTTGTTTGAAGCAATCCCAAATCCTCCTCGCTGATCTCAATGTTACAGAGGCTGCCAAATCCAGTATTAACACCGTAAATGGGTCGTTCGCTGCGTGCGGTTTTATCCTCTAAAAAGGCGCGCGATGCACGGATCTTAGCGGCGGCATCATCGCTCAAGTCAAGTTTTACCGCACCTTCCGCAATGTGCTGGTACTCTGAATAGGACAAAGAATGGGAACCGATGGATAGGGTTTTCATGTATATGGGTTTAAAGTCCTAAAATACGGCGGGCCTGTGGGATTTTCATGCGGAATTGAACACAGTAGGCAAAATTGGGTTTGTACTCTTAGAACAAAGTACTAGAATGAAACACTATGTAATCGTAGGCGGTAGCAAAGGCATTGGCAAAGCGACCGCTGAACTCCTAGCCGCCGATGGCCACTCCGTAACTGTTTTTAGCCGAACCCCATACGAGGGACCTGCGCATACCATTGAATGGGAAGAGTTTGATGTATTGACCGATTCTTGGGAAGACCGTATGCCCGAACGTATCGACGGACTGATGTACAGCGTTGGCACCATCAACCTCAAGCCGTTCAAAGGCCTCAAGCCAGAGACCTTCGAAGAGGATTTCCAAATCCACGTGATGGGCGCAGTAAAAGCACTACAAGCCGCTGCCGCCAATTTCAACCCTGATGCTATTCCCTCTTGCCTATTATTCTCCACCGTCGCCGTACAACGAGGCATGCCCTTTCACGCTACGGTAAGTGCCTCGAAAGGTGCGATCGAAGGATTGGTCCGTGCCATTTCCTCAGAATGGGCACCGAAGGCCCGTATTAACGCTATTGCCCCGAGTTTGACCGATACACCGCTGGCAGGGAGACTCCTTTCTACACCAGAAAAGAAGGAAGCAATTGGCGCCAACAATCCAATGAAGCGCGTGGGTGAAGTCGAAGATATCGCCGAGATGGCAGCCTTTCTTTTGAGCGATAAAAGTTCTTGGATTACCGGCCAAATCCTACACGTAGACGGGGGTCAAAGCACCATCTAAACATGGCCAAGCCCGCAATCAGTATACTGTGGCTCAAGCGTGACCTGCGTTGGCAGGATCATGCTGCGCTACAATCTGCGTTGCAAGCCGGCTTACCCCTCCTTACCATTTATCTAAAGGAGCCTACCCAATGGGCCCAGATTCAATATTCGGACCGCCAATGGCAGTTCGTTTGGGATTCTGTGGCGGCTATGAATGAAATTCTAGGGCAGCAAAAAGTACATACCCTATGCTGCGAAGCGTTGGAATTCTTCGAGGCCTGCGAACAACTTTTTGAGATCAAGGGCATCTATAGTCATCAGGAAGTGGGCATTCAATGGACCTTCGACCGTGACCTCGCCCTTGCAGAATGGTGCAAAGAACGAAACGTTGCTTGGCATGAATTCCCCACCTTTGGTGTGGCTCGAGGGTTGAGACAACGCAAGTACTGGTTGAAGAATTGGTACACAAATATCCATGCGCCTGTAGCGCCTCTTGATATGGAGCTCTGTAGGACGCTCCTCACTGCCAACCCCTTCCCGCACTGGTCCGCCCAAGCGCCCGAACTGGCCCAAAACCTCTACCAACGCGGCGGCATCACTCGTGCCCACAAGGTGCTGGATTCCTTCTTGCTAGATCGAATTACCGTCTACGCGCGAAGCATTTCCAAACCCAGGGAAAGTCGACGTGGGTGTAGTAGAGTATCGCCGCATTTGGCCTGGGGAAACCTCAGTGTACGCCAGGTATTTCAACGCTCGCGCGACCTCGAAGTACCCGGCAGCAAACGCAACCTCAAAGCCTTCCAGGACCGATTGCGCTGGCAGAGCCACTTCATGCAAAAATTCGAAAGCGAAATAGAATACGAGCAAGTCCCCATCAATCGGGGCTTTATCGCCGTGGATGCTACCAAAAAGATGGACGAAGAAAAATTCACGGCTTGGAAAATGGGACGTACTGGCGTGCCCCTGGTCGATGCCTGCATGCGTTGTCTGGATGCCACTGGATACCTGAACTTTAGAATGCGTGCCATGGTCGTCAGTTTCTACAGCCAATACCTATGGTTGCCTTGGAAACCCGGGGCCGATTACCTCGCAAGTCTATTCACTGATTTCGAACCCGGCATTCACTACCCCCAGTTTCAGATGCAAAGCGGCTACACAGGGGTCAATACTATCCGCATCTACAATCCGATCAAACAGAGTCAGGACCACGACCCTAAAGGAATCTTTATCAAGGAATGGATACCAGAATTGGCCCAAGTACCAGAAGAATACATCCACGAACCATGGAACATTCCGCCTTTGCAATTGGCGATGGAAAACATCAGCCTCGGCGATTATCCGGCCGAACCGATCATCGATCTGTCCAAAGCTCGAAAGCACGCCAGCGACACGCTGTACGCAGCTAAAAAATCTAAATCTGCTACGGTAGAATCCAAACGGATTCTCGCCAGACACACCAACCCAGGTCGGCGCGAACGCTAGCTTTCGTCTACCAAACGGAAGCCTTCCCCGTGAACATTTTCAATGCGTAATCGCTCGTCTGGACGCAAGTATTTGCGAAGCTTCGCCACATAAACATCCATGGAACGCCCAGTGAAATAGTTATCCTCTTTCCAAATCTTCAAGAGTGCCTTAGAACGTGGCAATAATTGGTTGCGATGGGCAATCATCATTTTCAACAGGTCACTTTCCTTAGGACTTAATCGCACGACATCGCCGTTCAGGTCCAGCTGACGAATCTTGGGGAAGAACGTGAATTTCCCAATGGTTAGCTCATCCGGCTCCTCCTCTACTTCCGCAGATTTACGGCCAATGATGGCTTGAATTTTATACAGCAACACATCAGTATCGAAGGGCTTGACCAAATAATCATCCGCCCCAGCCGAATATCCAGCAATGATATCCTCCTTCTGGCCTTTTGCAGTGAGGAAAATCAGCGGTTGACCGTTATCAATCTCCTTCACCTCTGTGGCCAGGGTGAGGCCGTCTTTCTTAGGCATCATAATGTCGAAAATACACAGATCAAAGGTGCCTTGTTTAAAAGCACGAAGGCCTTGAACACCATCGCGTTCAAGCGTGACTTCATAGTCGTTAAAGGTCAGTGTATCTCGCAATAGATTGCCGAAGTTGATATCATCTTCTACCAGTAATATGTGCTGCTTATCCATATCTATTTCCTTGGTAATGCTAGTGTAAATGTGGTTCCTTCGCCGAGCGCACTTTTTAGAGTGATCTGACCTCGGTGTTTTTCTACAATCTCTTTAACGAAGGAAAGGCCTAATCCGTGCCCTTTCACGTCGTGAATGTTTCCTTTAGTAGCGCGGAAGAATCGGTCAAAGACCTGCATCTGGGTTTCTTCATCCATGCCTATGCCTCGATCCTTGATGTGCACGAGATAATGGGCATTATTAAGGCCCAATTTTACGCTGATCTGCGGCGCTGAAGGACTGTACTTAATGGCATTGTCGATGAGATTCGTCAAGGCACTCTTCAACTGGGTGCGGTCGCCGAGGAAATCATAACTCCCCTCCGCCATTTGCAGGTCAATCCAACCGCCACGGTCTTGCACATTCAAACGGAAATGATCGACGGCCTCCTCCACTAATTGGTCCAGTTTCATCCACTCCTTATCCAAGGTGAGCTCTTCCTTATCCATCATGGACATTTGCAAAACGCTCTCCATCTGCGCGTTCATACGCTTGTTTTCCGCCTTGATGATTTCAAAATAGCTGCGCATTTGCTCGCTATTCATCTTCTCTCCGTTCTTCATCAATGAATCTACGGCCAAGTTGATAGTGGCCAATGGGGTTTTAAACTCGTGACTCATGTTGTTGATGAAGTCGCTCTTCACGGCAGCCAAGCGCTTTTGACGACGGCCTTGGCGTTGCACTCCGAAGAAGGCAATAAGAATGACAGCCGCAAACAATAGAGCTGCTAACAAGCTTAAATACACGCGCTTGGCCAAAAAGAATCCTTCGCGAGGGAAGTACAAGAGGAATTGGCGCGTGGGACCGAAAAAGCTTTCGGCCAAAACGTAGTTGAATTTGACCAATTGCGGATCGAATCCTTCTGTCGTCAACGTACTCAAATAGCCATTTTCCACAACGCTCCACATGGGCTCTACAGTGATGCCTTGTGCCCGCAACTCAGCCGTTACGATGCTGTCCATTTCAACATAAGACAACTGTGTTTCCCAAGGCAGATTGCTTTGAAAGTTGTCGAAAATCCCACCTAGGAAGTTCGTATCTATTCCGCCCATACCGTACGGGTTTTGGACCTGACCGCTGGACCAACGCAACGTGGTCGTTCCCATGGGTGTAGAAATGGTGACAGTACTATCCCCTGTGCTCGTCGTTTGTCGCATACCCATGCTTTTGCGACGAATGTGCAAACGAACACGGTCGTTCAAATTTGTTGCCATTTGGCCCACGTTCGTCTCGTATTGCTGGCGTTGTAATTCCAACTCCCCAGACAACAAGCTCAGCTGCAGGTACAAGGCACCCAAAACAGCCGCCGTTAGTATGGCTGTCGTCGAATGTTTTCTGAGTTTGCTGAGCAGTACTTTGAACATAGTACTAAGGTACGGGCTTCACCGAGACCGCGACTTTTTTTAACGCGTATTAACAGCCTAGAGAATTTGGCTTATTAATGCATCTACATCAAGTCCCTCGCCCTTGGCCTTGTAATTGATGGCAATTCTATGGCGTAAGACCGCCGGTGCCGCTTCGCGAATGTGCGCCATAGATGGACTGCCCTCGCCACGCATCATAGCAAAGGCCTTGGCTGCAATGACCAAGCTTTGCGACGCCCTTGGCCCCGCTCCCCAACTGAAATAATCATTGGCTACCGCATGGCTATCTGATTGTCCAGGACGTGTTTTTCTCACCAATGAAACCGCATAAGCAACCACATCATCAGCCACCGGCACGGCGCGTAAGGCATGCTGTAGCTCCACGATATCTTCTGCGCTCATGCAAGGGCGTACTTCGGGCTTTTCATTGGTCGTCGTACCCTGAACCACGGCAACCTCTTCCGAAGCCGATGGGTAGTCCATACGAATATTAAACAAGAAGCGGTCAAGCTGCGCTTCGGGCAGCGGGTAGGTTCCCTCTTGCTCAATAGGATTCTGGGTGGCCAAGACAAAAAACGGATGCGGTAGGTCCATCGTTTTTCCGGCGGCACTGACCTTGCGCTCCTGCATCGCCTCGAGTAATGCGGCTTGCGTTTTCGGAGGTGTTCTGTTGATCTCATCTGCCAACACGATATTGGCAAAGAC
>JAYPCB010000078.1:0-8440 GCA_038124525.1 Cryomorphaceae bacterium | reverse complement strand
AATCTATCGCGTAAGCTACGGCCGATGTGACCCGTTATGGTCCCTTCATCTTCTTTGACATTCCCCCACACGATGGCCACATACTCGCGGCGCGTGGTACGGTCGAAGAACTGCTTGGCCAGATGGCTCATCGCATGCTCTGAGGCGGCCACCACCATTACTCCTGAGGTATTCTTGTCGAGTCGGTGTACCAGACCGGGACGCTCCTTACCACTATTGCCCACCGGCAAATTTTCCGCGAGGTAGGCCAGGCCATGTACTAAGGTACCTGAGAAGTTTCCATGTCCGGGATGGCATACTAGCCCGGGTTGCTTATTGATGACGATGACGTGCTCGTCGCGGTGCAAGATATCGAGCGGGATTTCTTCCGGAATGAGTTCATATTCGCGCGGCGGCTCTGCCATCACAATGGCTACTTCATCCCCGGGCTTGACCTTGTAATTTGATTTTACCGGCTGACCGTTGACATGAATAGCCCCTGCATCGGCCGCTTTTTGAATGCGACTGCTCGAAGTATCCTCCAAAAAGTTGAAGAGAAACTTGTCGACACGCAAAGGGTTCTGCCCCTTCTCTGCGGTGAAGCTGTGGTGGACGTACAAGTCGTCTCTTTCCTCTTCGTCGTGTTGATCCGTAAGGTCTACCATCAGTGCTTCATCCATTTTGTGCGCCAGAATTGGTCGCCTTGCATAATCTCCATAACGTACGCCCCAGCCGCTAAGGCGGAAATGTCCACAGTTGTGCGTGGGGTGCTGCGTTGTTCTATCAATATCCTGCCGTCCATTCCTACGATGCGAACGATCATGTCGCCTTCTCCGTAAGATTCAACATTGAGCTGCGTTGTCGCCGGGTTAGGATAGAACCTAAACTCGCGTCCGTCCGTACAAATAGGCAGTTTCATGTTCGCCGGATCGTAACGGAAATAGGGCCGCATGATCAGTGTTCCTGTTTCGAGTGAGGGGTACCAATTAAATCCATCACCGTAATACCTCGGCATGTTATTCGGCAACGCGCGGTGGCGGTCTAAGCCCACATATACGGTACTCTGGGTACTCATGTCCACATAACCAATCCACACGGCATTGTAGGCACTGATGTCCACAGCAGAATCTAAAGCATAAGGAATAACATCACCGATGTTCCAGCCTCGCGTTCCTTCGTAGGTGGAGTCAGACATGTAGAGGAGTTGGCCCGGAGCGTCGCCGCTGTCCGCAAGCGCCCATACGGCAATCTTAAAGGCGTTGTTGTCGTCCTCAAAGGTGATGAAGTTGAACGCCACGCCCTTCAATGAATCTGAATTCCCCAATCCACCTGTGATGAACTTCTGGGCCACGCGTGAGCCGATCACATTTTCAATACCATAGGCCCGCTCGGCCGTGCCATCGTCTAAGGCGAGGTAATTGTCCAGTTTCAATCTGCCGCGCACGGTATCGTTCGAACGAAGCCCTGCAGCAGAACCGTCAAACCATACTTTGGTCTCCACCACAGTAGGTCCGGTTAGTGTTCCCAAAGCCGCGCCTGGCACCGCAACATCGAAGGTTTGGTCCTGGTCGTGTTGGGTATTGGTGATTACAGGAACCGCAGTCAATTGCTGAACCAAGGTGCCGTTCTCAAACCAGCGGTATTGCCCTAAGTTCAAACTCCATCCTCCCGAAGGAACGGTACCCATACGTCTGTAGGTAAAGGTCAGAGAAGAAGGACGATTGGCCAGCGAATTGCTCATGTCTAACCACCAGGGCCAAGAGGTGTAGCTCTTGTTCCCTATAATGAGTGGATGCGCACGGGCAAAAGCGGGCTCAGTAACGATGGAATCTGCCGCATTGCGGTCTTTATCCAGCTGTACGTAATCTACATTCCAAATATCAAAGGCACCACCGCGTGCGCCATAGGCTGCGATGCGGAAGCGGAAACCTTTTTGGAGATAATTGGTCCCTTGAACGGGAATCATCGCCGTGCGGAAAGCATCGGCACTGCCCGTTCCCTTGGCTCCCCAAGCGTAGGTCCATTGGCCGTCGATGGGAGAATAAAATTGGACCACCAAACTATCCGTAGGACTAGGGGCCTCGCCCAAACCGGCGCGTTGGTACTGGAACGACAACCACACGTTGCTCATGCCTTGCAAATTCAAGTAGTTTGACGTGAGCACGTCGGCCAAGGTATCGCTGTTGGTACTGCCGGGCACATAGGGTTTACCAAATTCATTGCAACCGTCGAAGGTGGCTACACCTACCGAGTTCTGGTACAACGGCAAGGCATCATTGATCCAAACATTCGCATCACTCCACAAGGCTGGATTTGGCGCACCACTTCCACGAGAGAAATCATCGACAAAGGGCGGCAGTATGGTATCGGAGGTCTCTATGCCATCAGTGGCCATGGAAGCGCCACTAGCCCATGGGAATGTTACTTCCTGCACTTGGGCAACAGCAGGGCTCATCACCCAAAGGGACAGCAATAGTTTGAGGTACTTCATGAATTACAGGTTCGTGGTATCTGAAGGTTCTTGGACGGGTGCGGGTGCCTCTGAGGTCAACCATAGGTCGACCGAACTCCCCGCAGGCACCATCATATCAGCTTCAAATACAGGGTACTGTCGGTTAACGAATACCTCGGCAGAATCTTGTACGTCGTCGGTATAGGTCACGGCGCCTAAATTTAAACTGTAGGTCATCAAGGCTTGCTTGGCTTGGTCTAAGCGCAATCCCATCAGATCGGGCAAATACATCTCCGCATTGCCTTGACCACCACTAATGTACAAGGTGAAATGTGATCCTGTGGGATACAACGCTTGCTCTTCAGCAACAACCCCTTTGGCGTCTACGACTTTCAACACCAAATCATGGCTCAAATCTGGCACGAGCACGAGGGAGTCGACGACCATGCCCTTTTGTTTGAACTTGGCGGTGACGTACCCCACTAATTGGTCTTTATAATTTGGCAGCGGATACTTTGGAAGCTTTGACGGGTTCGTACTCAGCATGAGTTTACGGCCCAATTTTACTTGCGCAAACGCCTCCGGGAACAGCTCCACCACGGCACCTTCCGCCACACCTGGCACATAATGCGTGCTATCGATGACTTCAAACGTCAGTCCCAGTGAATCAATGATTTGGGCCGCCTCTTCCAAGGCCATCAAACGAACGTCCGGCACCTGCACCGTCTTGCCGTGTTGGGTCGTGCTATTCATCCAGAACAACACGCTTCCACCCACAATAATCACAAACAAGCCGCCGAAGAGCACCGTCTTCAAAAAGAGCTTGGTAAAAAGGAATCTGATCCACTGCTTCATGAGGTAAAGATACTTTTTTGGACCCTACCGAAGAAGCCTCCAAAGCATTACATTTACACTAATACAAATCCCTATGAAAACAGTCGTTGTTCTTGCCGGTGGATATTCCACAGAACACCAAATCAGCCTCGCCTCAGGACGTACTGCGGAGGCCGCTTTTATCGAGGCGGGTTACAAAGTGCTCTTCGTTGTCCTGAAGAAAGATGGATTTTGGTTGGAGGATCAATTAATCAAGCTCACCGACCTAGGCGCCGACTTCGTTTTCAACGTCATTCACGGCACCCCCGGTGAAGACGGGCACATCTCAGGAATGCTCGAAGTATTCGGCATCCCTCACAGCACCTGCCCTACCTTCCAAAGTGCCCTGACCTTCAACAAAGCGCGCTGCAACCAAATCTTGCGCGCCGCTGGCTACGACATCCCCAAGGGACAACTCTTCACCCAACTGCCGGACCTCGACCTTTTCAGTACTTGGAACTTCCCAGTATTCGTAAAGCCGAACCGCGCCGGATCTAGCTTTGGTGTTACGCGTGTCGAGGCCACCGAAGAACTCGAATCCGCCTTTAATTACGCCTTCTCCGAGGACGACGAAGTGCTGGTGGAAGAAGGTATTATAGGTACAGAGGTCGGATGTGGCGTGCTGCGCTACAATGGCCAGCAACCGGAGGCCATCGCCATCACTGAAATTGTCCCCACCGACTCCAAATTCTTTGATTACAAAGCCAAATACGAAGGCAAGAGCCAGGAAATTACCCCTGCCCGAATCTCGAACGAGGTCGCAGAAAAAATCAGTGAAATTTCAACGGCAGTGTACGACCACCTCAAACTCGAGGGCATCGTTCGCATCGACTTCATCATCACTGCATCGCAGCAGCCTGTAATGATTGAAATCAACAGCATACCCGGCCTTAGTCCAGCCAGCATCATCCCACAACAAATTGCACACAGAGGCTGGAAATTAAGTGAGGTCTTGGCCCAATTGGCCGAAGAATCCATCGCCAGAATCCAAGCAAAAAAGATTGGCTAACTTCGTACCATGTCTAGAATTGCACTCTTCCCCGGATCTTTCGACCCCATCACCCTGGGGCATGTAGATATTATTGAACGGGCCGTCCCCCTTTTCGACGAGATTAAAATCGCCGTAGGAACGAACAGTGCGAAAAACTACCTCTTTTCGCTTGAGCAACGCGTCCAATGGATCGAGCAGACCTTCGCGCATGAAACCAAGATTAGCGTCATTACCTACGAAGGCTTGACCGTTGATTTTGCAAGGGAGCAAGGGGTCCAATTCTTATTGCGGGGCCTCAGAAACCCTGCAGATTTCGAATTTGAAAAAGCCATCGCCCAAGCCAACCGCGAGATGGTGCCAGATTTAGAAACTGTCTTTCTTCTCACCAGCGCACGCTACGCCTACATCAGCTCTAGCATTGTGAGAGAAGTCTACAACCACGGCGGCGATTTCCAGAAATTTGTTCCCGCAACAGTGCAACCTTAAGCTTCCTCGATAAATTTTTCGAAGGTTTCTGTCAGACTATTGTACGTCGGCAACTCTTCCATACGCTCTTTTAACAGCTCCGGCGTTGCCCAATACACGGCCGTGATGCCCTCATCAATCTGTGGCTTGAGCTTGTTAGAATAATCCGTGACCATGGGATACCAATAGGTCGTCTTGAGCATGTATTCACCCTTATCCGGATAGCAATGATAGGTGCGAACGGCTGGACCGGTAATCTTGCACCGCTTTACACGGCATTCCTCTTGTACTTCACGAACAGCACAAACTTCGACGGTTTCTTTGGACTCTAATTTTCCTTTTGGCATGTCCAATTTTCCGTTGCGCTCAATAATAAGCAACTCACCCGCCTCGTTGCGCACCCAACCGCCTGCAGCGATAACGCGCTGATGTAAGGTCATAAAGTAGGCCCAGAATACATGATCCTGCCCTATCTCAAAAGTCCGGATTTCCGATCCGTTATAGCATTCTTTCAACCAGCGTTTTACACTTTTCAGTGTAAGTAACGTGTTGATAAAATCAGGAGCTTCATGGCCCGGAACCGGCACCAAAATGGCGCCCCTAATGAAAACTTTCACGTAATTTTGCAGCATGATACAAAACAAACAAGTGGCGCTCAAAACAGCTGAGAGCCTATTGCAAATTAAAGCAATCAAATTACAACCGGAAAACCCATTTACATGGGCTAGTGGATGGAAAAGTCCAATTTATTGTGATAACCGACTCACCTTAAGTTTCCCCACCATTCGCAACTTTCTGAAAATTGAATTCGCCAAGCAAATTGAGGAGATCTACGGCAAACCAGATTACATCGCAGGTGTAGCCACTGGAGCCATCGCCATAGGCGTACTTGTCGCAGAATACATGGGAGTTCCCTTCGTCTATGTTCGCGACAAGGCGAAAGGCCACGGCCGCCAAAATCAAGTGGAAGGATTTTTCGAGCCAGGCAGTAATGTCGTTGTCATTGAAGACCTTGTATCTACGGGCGGTTCCTCCCTTAAAGCCGTTGTCGCACTCAAAGAAGCCGGTGCTCGAGTTTTGGGCATGATGGCCATCTTTACCTATGATTTTCAAGTCTCTCGAGACAGTTTCGAAGAATCAGGCGTTCGCTTGAACACGCTAAGTGATTACCACCACCTCTTGGAGCTAGCCGAAGAACAAGGTTCTATTCTACCGGACCAGTTGGATTTGCTCAGAGAATGGCGCGTAGACCCCTCAAACTGGGGCCAATAATTACTCCGAAAAAGGATGTACCCATGTAACGGTATCGAGGTCATAATGCACCACGGTACCGTTTTTTAATTCTAGACCCACGTGCCCTGAAGGCTGCACATGCGCCACGCGAGCCTCGAAGGAAGCGCCGTCCACCTCGTAACGATGCCACTGATCGCGACCCCATAATAATTGGTCGTAGCGCTTTCTCAACGCAGGGATATCGGCAAACTCAAAGGCCTGCGGCCGCAACACCGCCATAATCTCCTGAACACAATGCATCACATCTGCTTCCGCGCCAAGGGTTTCCATAGAAATACTGCGCGCTAAATCCATGTGCGAGGCACGCACATTCAAGCCCAATCCCAACACCGAACTTTTAATCCCCGAAGCACCCCAATGATTCTCGATCAGCATACCGCCTAATTTTCGATCGCCCACCATAAGATCATTGGGCCATTTGAAGGCAACTTTTTCGGGAAGGACAGAAGATAATCGGCCACAAACCCACCTATTAATATCGAAACTCTCCTTCACAGGCACGGGCCATCGCAATAAAACCGACAAAAGCACCGAATTTCCTGGGGTATCGTGCCACTTTGACACACCGCGTCCCCTACCTTTGTCTTGAGAAGCCGCGACCACGGCGCTAAGGTGCGCCATATTAGGGTTTTCTTGTAATTTACGCTTTAATTCCAGCTGTGTGCTGTCGACGCGTTCGAGCCAATACATAGTCTCTATATCCGACATTAGGGCCTGTTTTATTGCTTGTGCCGAAGATGGCATATGTTTTGGTAATTTAAGCACAAATAGAACATTCATTCATGCATCAGAAACCCGAAGCCTCTTCGGAGCTCCTTAAAAAATTTGTGGTGGACGGCCTTCAAGAGATCAAAGGCCAGAACATCACCATCATGGACCTACGCGATATTGAAAATGCAGTGACGGATTTCTTCGTCATAGCGGAGGGTAATTCCAACACTCAAGTAAATGCTTTGCAAGAAAGCGTGCACAAAATGGTCCGTGAAAATGTTGGAGATAAACCATGGCATGTAGAAGGCCGTGAAAATGCCGAATGGATTTTGATGGATTACGTCAATGTGGTGGTTCACATTTTCCAGAAAGGCATCCGCGAATTCTACGATTTAGAAAGCCTTTGGGGAGATGCAGAAGTGCATACATTAGAAAACTTATAACAGCATAATGGCCGAGAATCCCAACCAAAAACAAATTGACAAACTAAAAAAACAGTTTGCCAAAAACGCCAACGACAAAAAAGGCGGTGATCCCAAGAAACCAAAGAGTCCACTCTTCGGCTTCTACTGGGTGTACATCGCAATTTTTGCCCTATTCATCGGGATGCAAATCTTTAGCGCAGTAAGCTTTAGCGCAAAAAGCTCTAACTACCAGGAGTTTGAAACTGCATTGGAACTAGGCGATGTCGATCGCGTGAAGATCATCAACGAAAAAAAGGTCCAAGTCTTTATCAAAGAGGACGCCCTCAAGGATTCGGAGCGATACGAGGAAGTACGCAGCTCTAACTTGAGCGAAGAAATTAACCCTGGACCTCATTACATCTTTGAGATGCCTTCACAAGCGTTCGAAGACCGCATCAAGGATTACTACAGCATGCATCCAGGCGAGAAGCAAATCGCCGTCAACTACGAAACCCAAGACAATTTCTTGGGAGATATCATCTCATGGGTCCTGCCACTGGTCCTCATGATTGCCGTATGGATGTTCTTGATGCGTAGAATGTCGGGCGGCGCCCCAGGCGGTGGCGGCGGCAACCAGATCTTCAACATTGGGAAATCACGCGCTAAGGTATTCGACAAGGATACGGAGGTAAAAACGACCTTCAATGAAGTAGCCGGGATGACCGGAGCCAAAGAGGAGGTACTGGAGATTGTAGACTTCTTGAAAAATCCGAAAAAATACACTGAACTAGGAGGTCGCATCCCCAAAGGGGTAATGCTTTCAGGGCCTCCGGGAACCGGTAAGACCCTACTCGCGAAAGCCGTTGCTGGCGAGGCGAAGGTGCCGTTCTTCTCACTCAGTGGTTCAGATTTCGTGGAAATGTTTGTAGGTGTCGGCGCCTCACGTGTACGCGACCTTTTCAAACAAGCGAAAGAAAAATCGCCATGTATCATTTTCATCGATGAGATCGATGCCATTGGCCGTGCCCGTGGCAAGAACAACTTCACCGGAGGTAATGACGAACGCGAAAACACCTTGAACCAACTCTTGACAGAGATGGACGGTTTCGGCACCAACGAGCATGTGATTGTCATGGCGGCCACCAACCGTGCAGATATTTTAGACCGCGCCTTGATGCGTGCGGGTCGTTTCGACCGCATCATCTACGTGGACCTTCCAGAATTGAACGAGCGTGAAGATATCTTCAAGGTTCACCTCAAGGGCATCAAAAC
>JAYPCB010000077.1:0-8450 GCA_038124525.1 Cryomorphaceae bacterium | reverse complement strand
CCGGTGGGCAAGGATCAGAAGCAGCATTTGGAAATTACTAGAGATTTGGCCTCTAGCTTTAACCATAAATATGGCGAGACCTTTGTGCTGCCAGAATCTAAGATCTCGGAATCTGTGATGACCATTCCAGGGACGGACGGTCGTAAGATGAGCAAGAGCTACGGCAACGTCATTGATGTGTTCCTGCCGAAGAAGCAGTTGAAGAAACAGATCATGGGCATACAAACAGATTCCACTCCGCTGGAGGACCCGAAGAACCCAGAGACCTGTAATGTTTTTGCGCTTTACAAGCTGTTGGCGACGGCAGCGCAAGTAGAAGAATTAGCGGCTAATTACCGCGGAGGAAACTTCGGCTACGGCCACGCAAAGACGGCCTTGTTGGAGCTGATCCTTGAGGAGTTTGCCGAAGCGCGCGAGCAGTTTGACCACTACATGGCACACCCGGAAGAGGTGGCAGCAGCCCTCAAGGTCGGTGCTGAAAAGGCACGTCCTGTGGCGCAAGCTACGCTGTCCCGCGTTCGTGAAAAACTAGGGATTTAGTTCCAGATAAAATTGATACTTTGACGCGCCCCTCCTTGTGTGGCGGTCAACACATATTTGCCTGCGGCAATTTGTAGAGCGCCAAGATCAATGGTATTGGCTCCGCTCTTGGTTGGAACCTCAGTACTCAGCACCAATTTTCCTGAAGTGTCAAATACTTCAAAGGCGGTCATCCCTTGAAGACTGCTTTGGATTTGAACGATGAGTTTGCCCTTGCTTGGATTTGGGGAAACGAGCAGCCCGAGGTTGTTGCCATAATTTGATTCCAACATTCCCAATCCGCTATTGCGCACAAAGCCGACCCTATACAAGGTTGGAGAAGCAATGCTGTTATTGGTCATCCCGCCAAAGAAGATATTGGCCCCTGGCGAGCTAATACCTCCGAAGATGTGGCCTATCCAAGTCGTATCTGCGCCCAGTGAATCTGCCAAGAAAATTTCCCCGTTGGCCGCAAGGTTGTGGTCCGGAAAAAACTCGCCGCCGGCACCAAGGAGCCCGGGCATTTCTGTAGCTGAATAGGATTCGCTGTATGTGCCATTGCGTTTCTCCACTACGCCAATGGTCTTCACAAAAGGCACATCATTGTCTTGGGTCAGCACCCCGTTGTCGTAGTAGTATTGTGCGATCCCTCCGAAGAAAACGGTATACATCGCGGCTTGATCTTCACCGTACAAGGAGACGGTAGGGCAATGGTAGTGGTTCAAGTATTGTGAGAACCCAGGAACTGAGTAAATGCCGGTGTCGCGCACCTCAACAGTGTTCAGGTAGGGCAGGTTACCGCTAATATTTTTTTGAAACACACCGGACCATGCTGTGAAATAGGTTTGACTTCCATCCATCATATAGGTGACATTGTAATCACGGCGGTGGAGTTCGTCGGTATCTACCATTGGCGTCCCTTTAGAAACACTCAACGACGGGAAGGTTCCAGATACAGTGAACGGCAGGACCTGCTCGGTGTACGCTTGGGTAAAGGTGTTATGGCCCATAGGGTTGTACTGGCCGTCAAATCGATGTCCGCCTATCAAGTAGAAGGTGCCGTTTAAATGCAGCATTTTTCCGCCGGTAACCGCAAAGTCTTCGTCGCTGAAATGGGCGAACGTGGCGCTGTCTAAAGTGCCGCCTTGTACAATATCATCGATGGTGGAAGGAACGTCAATCACGGTGAGCATGGGGTGTGTGATGTGTACAGAAGAAGCATCTAATCCGTAGCCCCCGAGGAGGTAGAGGTAATTACCCACTTGGGTAAAGTTGGCGTTTGTACTCGATAATTGGGCCACCAAGGTATCATTGCTAAGCCCGCTCAGTGGCGCGCTGTAAAAGGATTGTGAGACCGGGTCAATGACGTACATAGAGGTGTTGTGCCCCGCAGCATTGAATGCCTGCCATGGCTGACGCTGGTGGAGTCCGTCGATGCGCCCTCCAATGATGAGCCATTTCCCATTGTGCTGCGCAGCGGCATACGATTGCATTCCCGGAAGGTTGGTAATGGCGATGGGTTCTAATACGATGTCAAATGGAAAGGTGCTTTGTCCGAAAACGGAACCACTCAACAGAAGGGTGAACAGAACAGTTAGTTTCTTCATGACCATAGGCTTATGTGTGCTAAAATAAACGCAAGTAGCTCACCTACTTGTGATATATGTTACTTTAGTCGCGTGAAAGTATTCAGCTACATCCATCACATTTGGTATTACTTGGTGGCGTTTACCACCATAGTCGTTTTGTTGCCGGCTCTGCTATGGACCGCGCGCCCTGGCGGCAATTACAATCACTTCTTCAAGGTAGCAAAGGTGTGGTCTTGGATGTACTTGTTGCTCATGGGGGTTTGGCCTAGGCCAGGTAAATACCAGATGAAGCATCAGGGCCCGGTAGTTCTTTCTCCAAATCACGGCTCGGATTTAGATATCCCCATGACCTTCCTAGCATCACCCACCCCAGTGGTTTTTATGGGAAAGGCAGAGCTCTTGAAGCTTCCGCTGTTCGGGTACTTTTTCAAGCAGACCTCCATTGCCGTGGACCGCAGTTCTTTTAGTGGGCGTAAGCAAGCCATGCGTGATGCCGACCAGAAGATCAAGGACGGCTACAGCGTGTGTATTTATCCCGAGGGGGGCATTCCTCCGCAGGACCAATTATTGCGCGGGTTCAAAGCCGGAGCCTTCAAGCTCGCCGCGGAAAACAATGTGCCTGTGGTGCTGATGAGCATCTACCAGAATAAGTTCAGATTAGGCGATTGGGGCGAGCCCTCGAGCATAGGCCCGGTGGATACGAAGGTCTTAGGCGAATTTTGGGCGGACGAGAAGGCCGAGAACCCTATTGAAGAACTCAGCGATCGTTGCTATGTGGCGCTGGCGACAGACTTAAAAAATCATGGCCACACCGGCAAACTTGCCTTACCTTTGTCGTAGATCATTGGACCCATGGAAATCACCAGAGAACAAATCAAACACTTGGCACATTTGAGCCGCTTGGAGCTGTCGGAAGCAGAGCTTGATGCGATGCAGGGCGACATGACTAAGATTTTGGGCTTTGTCGCCAAGATTGAATCCTTGGACCTGGATGGCGTAGAACCGCTGACACAGATGAGTAAGTCTGTCGATGTAATGCGCGAGGATGAGGTGGCCAACATGATCAGCAAGGAGGACGCGCTCAAGAACGCGCCGGATGCGAATTCGGATTATTTCCGCGTGCCCAAGTTTGGGAAGAAGGTCTAAACCTTTACCTTTCCTAGGCGTTACTCCAAAAACGCCATTTTACCATGACTATCAGCATTATTCAAGGCGGCCCCAGAGCACAGTCTCATACGGCTACAGTTGCTACTTTTTTAGCCGCCCAGCTCAACGCCACCCCGGATGTGAGCAAAGTAGAATTTCTGGATATTAGAGAATACAATTTCCCAGTATATGGTGCCGGAGTTCCAGACCAAGAGCGACTTGAAGAGTTCCGCTCCGCCCTTCAACACGCCGATGGGATTCTCATCGTTGCTCCAGAATATAATGGACGCATGCCGGGAGCATTAAAGAACACGTTAGACTACTTCCGTCCTGAATATGCGAAGAAGCCTATGGGCGTGGTGACCGTTTCTTCGGGTCCCTTCGGTGGCATCAACGCCATGCATGACCTGCACGCTTGGATGATGTACGTCGGTGCTGTACCGCATTCTTCAAAGCTGCTCGTGAGTAACGTGGGCAACTTGTTCAATGAAGCGGGAGAGCCACAAGAATTCCATTTCAACAAAAACTACCCGGAATACCTCAGCGACTTCATGTGGCTGGTTCGGAAAATACGTTCCTAAGAGGTGGCGGCCCAGCCACAAGCCCTGCAACGTTGTAGGTCTTGGTTTTCAGATCAAGGCTGGTCGCCCTTTACCTTTCAAATCCAAGCTTGGAGCGCGCTATTGAGCGGCGAAAGCGGCATGGTCAACGCACCTACGGGAAGCGGGAAGACCTATTCGCTATTGTTGCCGGCCATCGCGCGTGGGATGCAGGAGCCGGCCAAGGGCTGTCAGATTATTTGGATCACCCCCATCCGGGCGTTGGCGAAAGAAATTGCACAGAGTGCGGAGCGGGCGGTGCAAGGCATGGGTAGTGATTGGCGGGTGGAAATCCGCACTGGAGACACGTCTCAGAAGATCAAGCAGCGCCAGAAAAAGGAACTGCCGGAAATCCTTATTACCACCCCCGAGAGCATTCATGTGATGTTCACCCAGAAGGGGCACGAAAAGTTGTTTAAGCACCTTCAGGCCGTCGTTTTGGACGAATGGCACGAGCTGATGGGCAGCAAAAGAGCGGTGCAATGTGAGCTTTTATTGGCCCGATTCCGCGTGCTCAACCCCGCCATGCAAACGTGGGGCATTAGCGCCACCATTGGCAATATGGAAGAGAGCATGGAGGTGCTGCTGGGTCCTAATCCTCCGAAGTCAGGGCAGTGGGTTGTGGCGGATATTGAAAAGGATTTAGTGGTCGAGGCCGTGCTGCCGGAAGAGGTAGAGACCTTGCCGTGGGCCGGGCATTTGGGCATTCGTTTATTGGACCAAGTCGTTCCGCTCATCTATGAAAATCAAAGCACCCTGATCTTTACCAATACTCGGGCACAGGCGGAGATATGGTTCCAGAAGTTGCTAGAGGCCGATCCGTCGCTGGCGGGGGTGCTGGCCATGCACCACAGCGCGATTTCTCGAGAGACGCGTACTTGGGTGGAAGAAGCGTTGTACGACGGCCGATTAAAGGCGGTGGTGTGCACCTCGTCCCTAGACTTGGGCGTGGACTTTCGGCCGGTGGACTGTGTGGTGCAGATCGGGTCACCGAAAGGGGTGAGTAGGTTTGTGCAGCGTGCGGGTCGAAGCGGCCACAGACCGGGCGCAACCTCGAAGATATTCTTTGTGCCCACCCACAGCTTGGAATTGATCGAATGTGCCGCCTTACGCAAAGCCATC
This sequence comes from Cryomorphaceae bacterium, assembly GCA_038124525.1. Taxonomy (GTDB): domain Bacteria; phylum Bacteroidota; class Bacteroidia; order Flavobacteriales; family Schleiferiaceae; genus UBA10364. The sequence goes on along the minus strand of JAYPCB010000077.1, from coordinate 3,475 downwards.
GATACGAAGACCAACGAGGACCGCATGCCGTATTTGCGAAGCATGGATGTGTTGATACAGTATTTGGTCACTCGCGCCGTGGGCGGTGGGTTTGTGGCCGACGAGTTGTGGCAGGAGGTGCGCGAAACAGTGAGCTACATGTCGCTCAGTTATGAAGAATGGCTGTGGTGTTTGGATTTCGTGGTGCGCGGCGGTGATACGTTGAGCGGATACGACGACTACCACAAGGTGGTGGTGGAAGAGGGCGTGCACAAGGTGATTTCGAAAAAAGTCGCGATGCGCCACAAGTTCGGCATAGGCACGATCGTCAGTGCAGCACTGGTCAAAGTGAAGTTGCAGCGCGGAAAGGTATTAGGCCAAGTGGAGGAATATTTCGTCTCTCGTTTGAGCATAGGGGACCCATTCTGGTTTGCGGGCCAATGCCTCGAGCTCGTGCGGTTCCAAGGCATAGAAGCCACCGTTCGCCCGGCTAAAAACGCCAAGGGGGCGGTGCCCAGTTATATGGGCGGGAGGATGCCGCTCAGTGCAGAATTGGGCCGATACCTAAGAGAAAAAATCGAAGAATCTGCCACCAAGAATTCGTTCGAAGACCCAGAGCTTGCCCTTATCCAGCCCATCATTCGCCTGCAAAAAGAACGCAGCATTGTGCCGAACCGCGACCAATTCCTCATGGAATACCTCGAGGACGACGAGGGCTACCACCTCTTTGTTTATGCGTTTGAAGGGCGCCTTGCCCACGAAGGCATGGCGCTACTGCTGGGCCACCGTTTGGGCCACTTTGGATCCCAGACCTTCTCCATCGCGATGAACGACTACGGCTTTGAGCTTCTGAGCGATCAACCCATCCCCATTCAAGACGCCCTAGACAGCGACATCTTCAGTACAGACCACCTTCGCTCCGACCTATCGAGCAGCCTCAATGAAAGCGAGTTGACCCAGCGCAGATTTCGAGACATTGCCCAAATCTCCGGCTTGCTTTTCACGGGTTACCCGGGCAAGAACATGAGTACAAAACAGCTGCAAAGCTCTACCAAGCTCATGTATGAGGTGTTCCGCGACTACGATCCAGATAACCTTTTGCTGCAACAGGCCCAAGAAGAGGTACACGAGTTCCAGCTGGAAGAAGCGCGCATTCGGGCGGCTTTAGAGCGCATCGCTCGGCAGGAATGGGTCCTCAATCATATCGATGCCCCAACCCCGCTCGCCTTCCCCATATTGGTAGATAGGTTGCGCGAGACTATGTCGAACGAGTCGTTGGTGTCACGGATTCAGAGAATGCAATTGGACTTTGGATAAGATAGGATCCGGGCGCGGTAGGCGCCCGGATCCTAAATCCCATAAAAAAAATCCCGGGGCGCATCGCGCCCCGGGAGTTTAAGAATATTTGTTTTTTCGCTTACCCCTGTCCGTTGCCGAAAGGCGATGCAGCGGCATTATAGCGTTGGTAGAAGTTCTGTACGCTTTCGTTGTTGTCGTGAATCTGCACGTTGCGCAATAGCATTTGGTAGAACTGCAGGTTGGTGCGCCATTCGTTCGAGGCGGCACGCTGGTCCTGGCGGTCGAACGCGGCATAGAAGGCGAGCTCGTCGTCTAATCGGTCCGCGAAAGCCCAAGTCAATTCACGCGCTTTTTCCGTCGCCCCAGCCTTGTAGTAAGCGTCGATGATGCCGAAGACAAAGTAGTTGTAGCCAAATTTCTCCACCGGCATTTTCTCCATGGCGAAGTCGAGGGCTTCAACGGCTTTATCATTCTTTCCTTCTGCGACCAATTCGTTGGCCAAGCGACCAAAGATGGTGCGTAGGTTGTAGCTCAAACGACGGTTGGTTTCGTCCAGGTATACATCAGGAAGCTCCATGTTTCCGTACTCAAACTTGTTGAGCAGGTTGTCGTACATGATATCAGTGTCCACACGGCCGTAGTCGATGCCTTGTGTGTTGGACGGGTAGTACTGAGGAACGAATCTGTACGCCATACCCTCCAAGCGGAAGTAGTTGTTCAACCAGAAGTAGGCCTTCGGGCTATTCCCCACCGTGATAGAGAAGTAGATCGGGCGCTCCCAATTGTTGTTGGCGATCAAATCAATAACCATCAAATCACGCTTGGTGATGACGTTCGCTTTCCAATTCCAATCGATGTAATCTACGACACTTGCGCTGTCGGCAATATCCACAACGCCATTGGCAAAGACGGCTTCTTTATCGATGTTGATACGGAAGTTTTTCTGTGGGAACAATGGCAATTCTTTGCCGCCGCTCGCTTTGAATTTCACTTGGCTGTCGTCGCGCTTGGTGAATTGGACAAAGTCCTTCACATCCCAACGCCCCTTCACACCGAGGTCGCGGTAGTACAATACATCGCGCGTACCCTGAACGTATTGGTTCCAATCAAATGAGAACGGTACCGCTTCGCCATCGTAGGCCTTGCGGCGCTGCTGGTCGATGTACCAGTCCGTGTTCAATAAGCTCAGGTTAACGATGCGCACGTCCGTACGGTAGCCTTCTACCTCCTGTACGTACCACAACGGGAAGGTGTCGTTATCACCGTTGGTAAAGAGGATGGCATTTGGCTCACAGCTGTCTAGATATGCTTTCGCGATGTCGCGCGCCGTGTAGCGGTTTGAACGATCGTGATCGTCCCAGTTCTCTGCGGCCATGCGCAGAGGCACGGCGAGCATGGTGACCCCAACAACGAGGTAAGAGGCCACTTGCGGGCTCATCTTCGTGCGCAGGGTATCCCATAATCCGAGGGCACCAAGCCCAATCCAAATGGCATAGGCATAGAACGACCCCACGAAGGCATAATCACGCTCTCGAGGCTCGAACGGCTTGTGGTTGGTATAGACCACAATGGCTAATCCAGTGAGCAGGAAGAAGAGCGTCACGGCCCAAGCATCCTTGTTGTTTTTCTTGTATTGGTAGTAGAGCCCGAAGATTCCCAAGAGGAACGGCAACATGAAATAAGTGTTGCGCGACGGGTCGTTTTTCCAATGGTCCGGCAAGTTTTCTTGGTTGCCCAGTCGCATGCTGTCCAAGAACGGAATACCGGTGATCCAGTTCCCTTTCGAGATTTCATAGCGGTGCTGCTCGTCGTTTTGACGACCGCTGTAGTTCCACATGAAGTAACGGAACCACATTTTCCCGACTTGGTATTCAAAGAAGAACCTTACGTGCTGCGCAAAAGTGATCGGTGCCTCAGGGTCTTTGATGTCCATGATGTTGATGTAGTTCTGGCGGTATTGTGGATCGTCGTTCCAAATACGTGGGAAGAAGCCCTTGTACTTAGGATCGTAGTTCGGCACACTTCCCTTTTTGTCGTCAGTCAACAAGTATTTACCGTCGATGGTGAGGTTGCCGCCTTTCTCTGCAACATAGGCCTCGGCCTCAGTCTTTAACTTGAACGCAGTTACTTGCTTAGGTCCATTCATTACCGCAAAACCTCTTTGGTATACGGGTTTTCCATCATCAAATGGGTTGCT
>JAYPCB010000076.1:0-8546 GCA_038124525.1 Cryomorphaceae bacterium | reverse complement strand
AGTACCCGAAAGGTTCGATGCATGTAGGATAAAAAAAACCGCCCGAAGGCGGTTTCATTAGTTCTTGTCTTGGAAGTCGAGGTCTTTCATCCCTAACGTCTTTAGTAGCTTCTTGCCGTTTATCTTCAACGTTTCCTTAATTCCTGTAGCCATTTTACGAACTGTACCGTCATCAGGACGTGAGACGAACTTAGAGTCTCTATAGGTCACCCCGTCCTCCGGTTTTGTGTAGAAATAGGTGTAGAAACTCTTGCGTGATTCTCCTTCTGGAATATCAATTTTACCATATCCGTGAGGACTATTGTCGTCCGTGTAGAAGATGACTGCCGTATTGAATGTTGGTGGAACTTTTGTGACCAATTCCGTCATCTCTTTATTCCACAACTCCAAATCACCACCGTATTCCGGTTGCCAATTTTTATTGAGGTAGACCAAAAGGTTCAATCGGCGCCACAAACCCAATTTAGGATTCATATTGACATCGATATGTACGTCTACGTACGAACCATTACGGCCCTGATGAACCCCGGAGCCTAAAGCATCCGTGGTGGTGTGCAACCCATCAATGCCTGTAATACGGCCCAATTGCTCGCTCCATTCCTTCGAACCTACAGCAGAACGAACTTTTGAGAATGAGGGGTGCCAGCGCTCAAAGTGGTAATCTTCACTTTTGTCCTCATTCAAGCTCTTGCGCTTCACATTCAATTGGTCAATAGAAGGGAAGTTGTTGAATAAATCCAAGGCAATGTCCTCTTGGAAAAAGTCTTCCAGAACAATATGCTTGCATGGTGATGCAGTATCGTAAGCATTCTTTAGTTCTGCTGTAAAAGCAGGATCTAGGTATTTGGGGTTAATGATTCCTTCGACCATGGTATTAATCTTGTTGTCCAAATATAGTTGTTGCTACTTTTTTCCTCTAGTCTTATCTGTCAGTTTTCCGTAGACTTTGAAAAATATTTTTGGCAAGTATCTTTTAAAAGGCACGGCCCATTTTTCATACCTACCTATAACAACGTGCAGGGGCAGTTGGTTCTTTTGAGTGATACGGTAGAATTTTCGGGCCAATTCCTTTGGAAGCATTCCTTTCTCCTGTGCTACACTGTTTTTACCAATAGGCTTGCCATCAGGCCCTAAACTACTCAGCGTCACATTTGTATTGATGAAACCAGGACTCAAGATACCGGCATGCACTGGAGTTTTGCGTAGCTCATACTGTAGGCTTTCCATATAACCAACGACCGCGAATTTACTCGCTGCATAGGCGGCAAGTTTTGGGCTACCGAAGTAAGAGAGTATACTGGCCACGGACCAAATCTGTCCCGAACCCTGCTCCAACATCACAGGCGCCATCGCCTTGGTCAAGGCCGCTGTACCCCAAAAATTGGTCTGCATTACCTTTTCCTCTACATCGAGCGCCATTTCAACGACCCGGCCTAAATGCCCCATACCGCCGTTATTGACCAAAATATCAACCTGGCCAGTATGGCTCAGCGCCTGCGTGGTCCATTGTTCAGCCTCCTTGTATTGGGCCAAGTCCAATACCAACACAGCGCTGTTTTCTGGATAGGGCAGCTGATGTTGAACTTCAGCAAGGACTTCAGCACGTCTGGCACTCAAAATGGTAAAGTAACCATGGCGATTAAATTCCATCGCCATAGCCTTACCTATTCCACTGCTACTTCCTGTAATCCAAGCTGTTTTCATACGCCTAAAATACAGGAAAGTTTAGTACTTCTTGTTGCGTTTTCCGCCCGGTTTGCCTGTTGAACGACCTCTGTTTTCACCTCTTGGACCACCGTACCCGCCACGTGAGCGTGAACGGTCTGAATCAAAAGAAGGGCGGTCACTACGGCGGCGTGGACGGCTGTCGTCGCTGCCTCTGAAATCACCACCTCTGTCGTCGCGTCGCTTTCTCGGGCGATCGTCATTGCTTCGGAAATCGTTGCCACGGAAGTTTTGGTCGCGATCCTCTCTGCGACGATCCCCACGGCCACCGCGGTCTTCGAAGCGATTATCTCTGCGGAATTTCTTTCCACTAGAGATGCGCTCGCGTTTTTGACGTCGTTGGCCACCAGAAGCACCACCGCTAGAACCAGAGCCTTCTTCGAAGTAGGCATTGACTACATAGGATCCTGTTTTTGCGCCACTCAATCTCACGGCTACTTCAACTGCAAAACGATCTTCTACATCAATACGAGTGAAGGTTTTATCCATATCGATTTTCCCGATGCGGATTTTCTTGCCTTCCATGGTATCGTTGATTAATCCGATCAAGCGACTTGGGTTTACGTTTTGACGGTATCCTAAATCTACTACGATGGTTTTAAAGCCTTCCTCACTGCCACCACCGGATTTGCGTGGACCGTGTTCCTTGAATTTTTTTGGTTGCTCGTTAATATCACGTGCTCCACGGTAACGACTCAAAATCAATGAAGTTTCATGACCTAGGAATCGTTCAATGAGTTCTGCTTTGTTGAGGTGGGCCAATTTATCCATGGCGCTGTCCAACAACATCGGATCCAATTCATTGGCGAATTCAAATTCTACCAACTCATCAATGGCTTGACCTATTTTGATTTCACATATTGCTTCACCGCTAGGTACTTTTTTCTGTTCGAATTCCTTACCTATAATGCGTTCTAGATTTTTCACTTTACGCATATTTCGTCCGTGGGTAATTACAATCGAAATGCCGGAAGATCCGGCACGTCCTGTACGACCTGAACGGTGTACATACACTTCTGGATCATCAGGGATATTTACGTTGATCACATGGGTCAATTCGTTAACATCGATACCTCGTGCAGCTACATCCGTAGCTACCATCACGTTTAACTTACGGTTGCGAAAGCGATTCATCACTTCGTCGCGTTGCGCTTGGCTCAAATCACCGTGCAACGCTTCTGCGCGATACCCGTCAGTGATTAGCTGTTCAGCAATGCTTTGCGTTTCGCGACGCGTTCTACAGAAGACAATACCGTACATGTTTGGATTGAAGTCCATGATGCGACGCATTGCTTCGTAGGTGTGCTTGGCACTTACTACGTACAGTTCATGGCTCACATTGCTTGCTGAAATATTGCGCTTGCCCGCAGAGATTTCCGTGGGCTCATGTAAGTACTTCTTAGTGAGTTTCTTCATGCCATCGGGCATGGTGGCACTATAACAAAGTGTTTGCTTGTATTCAGGAGTATTCGCAAGAATAGCGTCCAATTCATCTTGGAAGCCCATGCTTAACATCTCATCGGCCTCATCTAATACCAAGAATTGAACATCTTCAATGCGAAGTTTCTTGCGCTCGATCAAATCCAGTGTACGTCCTGGGGTACCCACTACGATTTGTGGACGTTGTTGAAGTTCTTTAATCTGCTTAGTAATAGGAGCACCACCATAGACGGCAGTGACTTTGACCGGCATGAACTTCGAATACGCCTCGATATCCGTTGCAATTTGCAAACACAATTCACGTGTGGGTGCCAATATAATAGCCTGAACATGCTGTACATCTTCTTCAAGTTGGTGAAGAATAGGCAATGAGAATGCCGCTGTCTTACCAGTTCCGGTTTGTGCAAATGCAATTAAATCTGTGGAATTCTCGAGCAAATGTTCAATGCTCATCTTTTGGATTGGGGTGGGTTCAACAAACCCGAGTGCTTCTACACCCTGTACAATCTGAGGGTGAAGACCGCTGTCTTTAAACGTTTCCATAATGTCGGGACTTAGCCCTGGTTAAATTACCCAGTTCCGCTGGGTGCGCCAATTGGACGTCAGCGCTTCCCAGTTTAAAGTTCCCTGCCATTGGAAAGATAGACGCCCCCTGTTTTCAGCGGCGAAGGTAGTGAGAATTAATGGGATAGAATTATTTTTCTGCAATGGCTCGAATGACCCATGCCGTCCCTTGGTGGTACTGGCCCTCATTGAGCTGTACACATTCTTCCCAAACCTTAATGTTTTGAAAACCTGAGAGAAGGGACTTGATCTTTGCCTTTGTGAAGAGCATGCCAAGGTCTTGTGGTCCACCGCTTCCAAGGCCCAAATTCTTCTCAGAAAATCCTTCGAGTAGGACAGTGCCTCCAGGTTTTAATTGGCCCAAAATATGCGAATACATCGGTGCTAAAATGGCCTCAGGCGTGTGGAAATAGCAAAATCCCACGGCATCTAAGGGTGCGGGACACGTATACATCATGGCATTGCCCACATGGTAATGGATCTCAACGTTGTGGTGTTCTGCGAGCAGTATGGCCTTCTTTTTGCCTTCCTCGCTTTGATCTGCGGCCCAAACTTCCCAATCTTTGGTCGCAGCATATACCGCATTCCGGCCTTCGCCCTCTGCAGGGAAATAGATTTTTCCAGGGGTTAGCCCTTCTAAGCTTTGGGCAATGAATTCATTAGGCAGTGTGCCGTAGGCGTAGGATTCCTCGCGATAACGGCCGTTCCAAAAATCTTGTGGGTTCATAGGCTCTCTTCGTAACTTTGCGAAGTTAAGTCTAGAGGATGGTAGTCCTCAGAGGTGGCTCAACAAACTTTTTTTAAAATTTGGTTTCTCAGGGATTGTGAAATAGAAACTCTATTCTATATTTGCACCCCCGAAGACGAACGGGTAAATTATATTGTTATGAAACGCACATTCCAGCCCAGCAATAGAAAACGCAAGAACAAGCACGGATTCCGCTCAAGAATGGAGTCGGTAGATGGCCGCAAGGTGTTGGCTTCTCGTCGCGCGAAAGGTCGCAAGAGCTTGACCGTTAGTGATAAAGGAAACTACAAAGGGTAATGTTCAAAACCTTTTGATAAGATATAGGTGTTGCCGAAAGCAACACCTTTTTTTTGGCCTAATCCGCACCTAACTTTGTACAAATCTTAAAAGCACATGCCGAAAGACAACTCCATCAAACACGTCCTCATCATCGGATCTGGTCCTATCGTTATTGGTCAAGCCTGTGAATTTGACTATTCTGGATCCCAAGCATCACGAAGCCTTCGAGAAGAAGGAATCACCGTAACACTCATCAATTCTAATCCAGCCACCATCATGACAGATGAGGTTATCGCCGATAACATCTATCTGAAAGCATTGACCGTGGAAAATATTGAGGAGATCCTCAAAATACATCCGGACATTGATGTAGTACTGCCTACAATGGGCGGTCAGACGGCTTTGAACTTGTGTATCGATGCAGACAAACAAGGAGTTTGGGAAGAGCACAATGTGCGCATCATTGGGGTAGATATTGATGCCATCAACATTACCGAGGACCGCGATGAGTTCCGAAAATTGATGGAGCAAATCGACATTCCGATGGCCCCTTCACGCATTGCAAAGTCATTCTTGCGTGGTAAGGAAACCGCTCAGGAGTTCGGTTTTCCATTGTGTGTGCGCGCTTCCTTTACCTTAGGGGGTGCTGGAGCAACTTTTGTGCATACGCCGGAGGAGTTTGATGAAGCCTTGAGTCGTGGATTGGAAATCAGCCCTATACATGAGGTAATGATCGATAAGGCCTTGCTTGGCTGGAAGGAATACGAGCTTGAGTTGCTTCGCGACAAGAACGATAACATCATCATCATTTGTTCTATTGAGAACATGGATCCTATGGGCATCCATACGGGTGATTCTATAACCGTAGCGCCCGCGATGACCTTGAGCGATACCACGTACCAAAAGATGCGTGATATGGCCATCAAGATGATGCGCAGCATTGGAACCTTTGCCGGAGGTTGTAACGTTCAATTTGCAGTAAGCCCGGATGAGAAAGAAGATATCGTCGCGATTGAGATTAACCCTCGTGTAAGCCGTTCTTCGGCGTTGGCTTCAAAAGCAACGGGTTATCCTATTGCAAAGGTGGCTGCGAAGATGGCTATTGGGTACACGCTAGACGAACTCAACAACCAAATCACCAAGACCACTACCGCGTATTTCGAGCCAACTTTGGATTACGTGATCGTGAAAATCCCGCGTTGGAACTTCGAGAAGTTTGAAGGTGCGGATACCCGTCTAGGCATTCAAATGAAGGCTGTAGGTGAGGTCATGGGAATTGGTCGCAGCTTCCAGGAAGCACTCCACAAAGCTGCGCAGAGTTTGGAAATCAAGCGTAACGGCCTAGGTGCAGATGGTAAAGGGTTGACAGATCAGGACACGATCCTACACAAACTAGAATATGCTTCATCAGATCGATTGTTCGTCATTTATGATGCAATCCAGATGGGCATTCCACTTCGTACCATTTACGACATCACCAAAATAGATATGTGGTTCCTCAAGCAGATTGAGGATTTGGCACGTGTCCAAGGTGAAATTGAAAAACATACATTGGAATCCTTGCCGAAGGATTTGATCCTTGAGGCCAAGATGAAAGGCTTCGCGGATCGCCAAATTGCACACATGATTCATGCCTTGGAAAGTGAAGTGCACAGCAAGCGTACTGATTTAGGGATTAACCGCGTATGGAAGCTGGTGGATACATGTGCGGCGGAATTCCCTGCACAAACACCATATTACTACTCTACTTTTGAAAATTCTTTTGTTACCTCAGACGGTGTAGAAGTTATTGAGAATGAAAGTGTAGTCACTGACCGCGAAAAAATCGTCGTTCTTGGTTCGGGCCCTAACCGTATTGGTCAAGGGATTGAATTTGATTACAGCTGTGTTCATGGGGTATTGAGCGCTCGTGAAGAGGGCTATGAAACCATTATGATCAACTGTAACCCAGAAACGGTAAGTACGGATTTCGATACCGCAGATAAGTTGTATTTCGAGCCGGTATTCTGGGAGCATATTTACGACATCATCCTACACGAAAAACCAAGAGGGGTCATTGTACAGCTCGGAGGTCAGACAGCATTGAAGCTGGCAGAGAAGTTGAGCCGTTACGGCATTGAAATCATCGGTACTTCATACGAAGCATTGGATTTGGCGGAAGACCGCGGTCGTTTCTCTACGCTTTTGAAAGAAATCAACATCCCTTATCCAAAGTTTGATGTAGCGACGAATGCTGATGAGGCATTGGATATCGCAGATGATCTCGGGTTCCCAATTCTTGTTCGTCCTTCCTACGTATTGGGTGGTCAAGGAATGAAAATCGTCATCAATAAAGCTGAACTAGAGCGTCATGTGGTGAACCTCTTCAAAGAGTTTGAAGGGAACCGAGTATTGCTCGATCATTACCTTGATGGGGCCATCGAAGCAGAGGCAGATGCTATTTGTGACGGTGAGAATGCCTACATCATCGGAATCATGGAGCACATCGAACCTTGTGGTATTCACTCGGGAGATAGCTCAGCGGTATTGCCGCCGTTCAACCTAGGTCCGTTGGTTATGCAGCAGATTGAGGAGCATACGGTCAATATTGCCAAGGCGCTTCAGACGAAAGGATTGATCAACATTCAGTTCGCCATCAAGGATGATATCGTGTACATCATCGAAGCCAACCCACGTGCTTCTCGTACCGTACCGTTCATCTGTAAGGCATACGGTGAGCCGTATGTGAATTACGCGACGAAGGTGATGTTGGGTACGAAGAAAGTCACTGATTTTAATTTCAATCCTGAATTAGAAGGATATGCGGTGAAGATCCCTGTCTTCAGCTTCAGTAAATTCCCTAATGTGAACAAGGCCCTGGGCCCTGAAATGAAATCAACAGGTGAAGCCATTCACTTCATCAAAGACCTGAAGGACCCAACCTTCAGAAAATTATACAGCGAGCGTAGCCTCTACTTGAGCCGCTAAGGAAACAGTTCGTAAACGGAGATCCCGGCGCCCATGGCGCCGGGATTCTTTTTTATCTTGACAAAAATTTTTGCCTCCATGCTTCGTTTTATAGCCCTAACGGTACTTGCCTACTTCATCTTCAAATGGCTCGATAGATTTTTCGGGGGAGGAAGACCTTCTGGTCCCGCAAAGTCATCGCCGAAAAAGAAGAGCAGTACGTTCTCTAAGAATGTAGGCGAGTATGTGGATTACGAAGAAGTCAAAGACGACGAGAAGTGAAAAAAATAGGCATCATCACCTACTATTGGCCTCCTGCGGGAGGTCCTGGCGTGCAACGCTGGCTGAAGCTGAGTAAATACTTGGCCAAAGAAGGGGTGGAGTTGCACGTGGTGACGGTCGATGCCGACAAGGCTACCTATCCACTTCGAGATGAAGGGCTATTGGATGAGGTGCATTCGAACATCACGGTTCATCGGACCGGTACTTCAGAGAAGTTCGGAGCCTATAAAAAGGTGACGGGCAAGAAATCCGTACCCTTTAGCGGGTTTTCCGGGGAAGAAGCGAACGTGAGCTTCTTGCAAAAAGTGGCCAGATTTGTTCGAGGAAATTTCTTTGTTCCAGATGCTAGAAAAGGTTGGAACGCTCATGCCTTTGCGGCAGCGGCGAAGATTGTTCAAGTACATGGCGTGCAGCACTGGATTACCACATCGCCGCCTCATAGTACCCAATTAATTGGGCTCAAACTTCAAAAGAAGTTAGGTATACAGTGGATCGCAGACTTCAGGGATCCGTGGACAGATATTTACTACTACCGCAAGTTTTATCCAACTGCACTTACGCG
>JAYPCB010000075.1:0-8572 GCA_038124525.1 Cryomorphaceae bacterium | reverse complement strand
GTATACACAAGCGTGGCCGTATTATGGACAGTTCCGTCAGGCATAGTTAATGTTCCTGAGGATAATGATTCAGAATATACCGCATCATCTCTCTCCATATATGGTGGACAGCCATTACAAGTAAAGGAGATGTCCAATTCTGAATCTGAGTGAGAATCGCCAATTGCGAATGGATAGGTATGCAAGATCAGTGGATTTTGATACGAGGTCGTAATTACACTGATTTCTCCGTGAAAAGTATATTCATCCGTATCGTATCCTAAGAAAAATGTTCCGCCATCTTCGTACTTGACATGGGTTGCATTTGGATAATTACTAGAATACGAAGTTGAAGAAATAGGTTCAAATTCAATGGTTCCAGTTGCATCTGTAGTAATATTGGAAAAATCCCAATTACCTTGGCTAGGATGAGGTACTGTATCCGCTTTAATAGTTACAGGATAAGTGACGCCTGAAGATGGAATAGAAGGCATAGTCAAGGTCTGTCCAAACAACATACTTCCGGCAACGAAAAAAGTGAAGAGTAAAAATTTTTTCATGACTAAAATGGTTTTGTTCAATTCTAAGTTATAAAAAACACATAACATAACCCTGATTATCAATTAGTTAAAAATTTATCAATACAATGTCATCTAGTATTATCCAGATTACAATAGAATATGTCAAAACCGCACTTAAAAACTCCGAGGGCGGGCACGATTGGTTCCACATCGAACGGGTTTGGAAGAATGCGATGCTGATCGCTAAGGAGGAGGAATGTGATATGGAATTGGTCCAATTAGCTGCGCTTCTCCACGACATCGCAGATTCAAAGTTTCATGGGGGTGATGAGGAAATTGGACCCAAAACAGCCGCAAACTGGCTTCGTTCCCAAAACTATCCTCAGGACCGCATTGATCGCATCGGCTCGATCATTCGTGCCATCAGCTACAAAGGTGGCGCCAACGAACATGAGGATCACAGCATTGAGTTCCACATCGTCCAGGATGCCGACCGCCTAGATGCCATCGGTGCCATTGGGATTGCGCGTACCTTCAATTATGGGGGATTTAAAAACCGAGCCATTTACGATCCATCGATCCCTCCGAACCTCAATATGACCAAGGAACAATACAAGAAATCGACAGCGCCTACCATCAATCACTTTTATGAAAAACTGCTCCTGCTCAAGGATTTAATGAATACCGAGAGCGGAAAAAGAATAGCCGAACAAAGACACGGATTTATGGAATCATATCTGCACCAATTTTACGAGGAATGGAACGGCCAGCGCTAAATCTGTGCTATCTTTAGAACATCTAAACCCCAACACATTATGCTCACCTTTAGAGTGCTTCACCGCTACCTCGGCTTTTTCTTAGCCGGAATCATGATGATTTATGCCGTTTCGGGCATTACCCTGATTTTTAGAAACACCGATACCTTCAAACAAGAGGTTCAAAAAGAGATCACCGTCGAAGCAGGCCTCACCGAAGAAACACTGGGCCGTGCCTTGAGAATTCGCGACCTTAAAGTAATAGATAACGACGGCACCGTGTTAGTTTTTGAGCAAGGTGCTTACAATCCTGAGACTGGAGAAGCGAAATTCACCGCCACGGAATTACCAGGTTGGCTCGACAAGCTGACGCATTTGCACAAAGCGACTACTAATGATCCGTTGTACTACTTCAACATGTTCTTTGGGGCGTCGCTATTCTTCTTTGCCGTTAGTGCCTTCTTCATGTTCGTACCAAAATCATCTATGTTCAAGAAAGGACTTTGGTTTACTTTGGGAGGTATTGTATTGGCAATCATCATGTTAATAGTTTAATTATGAGTAAAAACGAATTCAATCATCGTCAAGCATTGGCCATGGGCGGCGGTTTAATGACCGGACTTGGCCTAGGTTTTTTCTTGCTTCAAACCATGGGTGGCTTGGCCTTCGTTGGAAGCATCATAGGTGGCATCGGGATTGGATTGCTGCTCAGCGCAATTATTAAATAATGAGACTCCTCCTCTTTTTCGTTTTGAATTTTGGTGCCCTCGCTTTGGGCAGTTACCTGATGGGCGAAGGCCCCATGGGCAGTTGGTATACCAACCTCAATAAGGCGCCATGGACACCTCCGGGTTGGGTATTTGGTGCGTCTTGGACCTTGATCATGGTATGTTTAAGCATTTTCATGAATAAAGCCGTTCAAATTGAAGCACTTAGCAAGACTATTTTATGGATTTATGGGGTCCAATTGGCCCTGAACATCCTTTGGAATCCACTGTTCTTCGACCTGAATTGGATGGGAATCGCGTTGATTGAAATTATCCTATTGGTCTTCGTGGTCGGCTTCATGGCCATCAAGGCAAAGCCCTATCTGCCACAGCTTACCTGGCTGCTTACTCCTTACGTGGTGTGGCTAAGTATCGCGATTACGCTGAACGCCTACGCACTGCAGAACAATTAACGTCTTAGGGTGATGTCCTTGAATTGGACACGCCCTTTCCAAGCTTGTAGACCTATACGTCCGTTTCTTGGTTTTCCAAAGACGCCGTACTCCTGAAATCTAGATGCTGCCACCGCTGCCTTCCAAGGTTCACCATTCAAATCCATCTGCGCCGTCTGAATCCCGTTTAAGAAGTAGGTGATCACACCGCCTTTCATGTGAACCTCTGTTTGGTTCCAATCCCCTTGGTGATATAGCGAAGAATCTGGCAATTCCTGGAATCCATACAATGCACCACTCATTCGAGTAGGATCGCCGTAATTGTGGTTCGTGGTATCGCTGTGATCCAGAATTTGGTACTCGACCCCACTCATCCAAGGAGCAGGGAGGCTCTGAGTTTCTAATACATGAAAGAAAATACCGCTATTGCCCGCAGAATCGACCCGCCAACTGCATTGAAAAATGTAATCGCCCTCGTAGGTAAGATCCGTCACCAGATCGCCAAAAGCACCGTCATTGCTCGGATCGCACGTTAACAGTCCATCTTCGACAGACCAAATTGACGGTGTTTTTTCCTCGTTATACAGGTGCCAACCACTCAGGTCTTCTCCGTTAAATAATGCGGTTTCTGCGGGTTGTTCTTCCGATGCACACGCCAAGAGCAGTGCAGAGACAGCAATGTATAGGTATTTCAAGGTCTTTAGCTTTCTGCTAAAGATACATCAATTGCATCAGCTGCCTGACGACCTTCAGCGATGGCCCAAACTACCAAGCTTTGCCCTCTGCGCGCATCACCGGCCGTGAATACACCTTCCATACTCGTCTTGAAACCTTCTGCAGCAATATTTCCTCGTGGATCCGTTGATAAGCCTGCACCGCTCACCAGACCTTCATGCTCTGGATGGACGAAACCAATGGCCAATACAGCCATATCACATTCAATAGTGCGCTTGGTACCGGTTGGAACAAATTGCCATCTACCGGCCAATTCCTCACCGCGAACTTCATCAAAGCTCACGCTTACCAGATTTCCTTGCTGATCAGCATTGAAAGAAGTCGCATTCAGTCCCCATATACGTTCACAGCCTTCTTCATGAGAAGACGACGTGCGCATAATCTTTGGCCACTCCGGCCATGGGTTACTCTCAGCGCGCTCCAACGGTGGTTGCTCTTCAATGGTCACCTGGATCACCTCCTTAGCCCCTTGACGAATAGAGGTACCGATACAATCCGAACCTGTATCTCCCCCGCCTATGACCAGAACAGTTTTATCCTTGGCTGTGATGTCCTGACCTACAGGCGCATCACCTGCGACCTTCTGGTTGTTCAAGTGCAGGAAGTCCATGGCAAAGTGGACGCCTTTAGCCTCTCTGCCTTTCGCACGGATATCTCGAGGTTGCTTTGAACCAATAGTAATGAGTACAGCATCGAAAGATTCACGTAATTCCTCTAGCGTAATGTCTGTGCCAATCTCAGTACCACATTGAAATACGACACCCTCTTCTTCCATGATGGCCGCTCGGCGTGCCACTACATGCTTTTCAAGCTTGTAATCGGGAATACCGTAGGTCAGTAGTCCTCCAACACGAGCATCGCGTTCAAAGACTTTAACACGGTGGCCTTTTTGGTTCAATTGGTCCGCAGCGGCTAAACCAGCAGGGCCTGCACCTACAACGGCTACGCTTTTACCCGTTCTAACCACGGGCAGCTTAGGCACCACCCAACCTTCTTCCCAGGCCTTCTCACTGATTTCTTTTTCAATGAATTCAATAGTTACCGGGTTGTTGTTAATGCCCAATACGCAGGCTGCCTCACAAGGCGCAGGACAAATTCTACCCGTGAATTCAGGGAAGTTATTCGTAGTGCGTAAAACGCTGTATGCTTCCTTGTAGTCGCCACGGTACACCGCGTCGTTAAACTCAGGAATACGGTTGCCTAGTGGACATCCAGAGTTACAAAAAGGCACACCACAGTCCATACAGCGCGAAGCTTGCTCGGTAGCTCTTTCGCCTAGCGGTAAGTAATGTTCTTTGTAATCTTTAACCCGCTCCTCAGGCTGGCGCATAGCTGGCCCTTGGCGATTTACTTCTAAAAATCCGGTATCCTTACCCATGTGCTTGTGCTTTTTTCGATTCTAGAACGCGTTTGTAATCTCTTGGGAATACTTTGACAAATTGGCCTGAAGCAGTATTCCAATCGCCAAGCAATGCCTTAGCACGCTCACTACCCGTATGGTCCAAATGCGCCTGAATACGAGATTGTAAGTAGGCCAAGTCTTCGGCTGTTGGCTGCTCTAGATCAGCGCTATCGTTGTTAAATCTGCTTTCAAGAGTGCCGTCGGCGTCTAGGACGTAAGCGATTCCACCACTCATCCCTGCACCGAAGTTTTTACCCGTGGTACCCAAGATGATGGCTTCACCACCGGTCATGTATTCCAATCCGTGGTCCCCCACACCTTCTACAATGGCTTTGGCACCTGAATTTCGTACACAGAAACGTTCACCGGCAATCCCGTTTACATAAAGCTCACCGGAGGTCGCTCCGTACAAGGCAACGTTACCACAAATGATATTGTCGTGCGCTACAATCGTGGCATCTTCAGGTTTACGAATAATAATTTTCGCACCACTAAGGCCTTTACCAGTGTAGTCGTTACTCTCTCCAACGAGATCAAAGGTCAGCCCTCTCGCGCCAAAAGCACCAAAGCTTTGACCCGCAGAACCTACAAGGTTAAATGTGAGTGCATCGCCCGGTAATCCAGCGCTACCGCGCCATTTAGCTACTTCGTGGCTCGCTGTAGTCCCCGTAGAACGGTCCGTGTTGAGAATTTCGAAAGAATACTGCGCCGGATTTGGATTCGCTTTGTATTTGTGCACAGCCTCCACCATAGCAGTATCTAAGGCAGTAGATGGAATAGGCTGCGATGGATATCCCTTGGTAGTTTTACTCCAATCCGCGTATTTCAGCAGTGGTTCTAGATTCAATAATGCCGCTTTCCAGTTGCCTGCCTTCGTATTCTGTTTCAATACATGCGCTTGTCCCACCATTTCTTCTATGGTTCTAAAGCCCAATTCCGCCATTATCTCACGCAGTTCTTGCGCCATGAAAGAGAACATATTGATCACGTGCTCAGGCTTTCCTGAGAACAACTTGCGCAGCTCTGGATTCTGCGTCGCAATACCTACTGGGCAGGTATTCAAATGACACTTACGCATCATGATACACCCTTCTGCGATCAAAGCAGCCGTGGCAACGCCCCATTCTTCAGCACCTAGTAAGGTGGCAATGGCCAAATCTCTACCGGTGCGAATCATCCCGTCGGTTTGGAGTAATACGCGGTCTCTTAATCGGCTACTCACCAATGTCTGATGCGCCTCTGCCAAGCCTAATTCCCACGGCACACCTGCGTGTTGTATAGAACTAAGTGGCGAAGCACCTGTACCTCCGTCCATTCCTGAGATAAGCACGGTATCGGCCTTGGCTTTTACAACACCTGTAGCGATAGTTCCTACCCCAGCTAAAGAAACAAGCTTCACGCTCACTCTTGCTTTAGGGTTGGCACGTTTGAGGTCATATATCAATTGGGCCAAATCCTCAATAGAATAAATATCGTGGTGTGGCGGCGGTGAAATCAAACCTACCCCCGGGGTAGAATGACGTACTCGACCGATCCAATCGTCCACCTTGTGCCCAGGCAGGTGACCACCTTCACCAGGTTTTGCACCTTGAGCCATTTTAATCTGTAGTTCAACAGCGTTCGCGAGGTAATTGATCGTCACCCCGAATCGGCCAGAGGCGATCTGCTTAATCGCACTGTTTTCGCTATCGCCGTTCTCTTTGGTGCCAAAGCGAATCTCGTCTTCACCGCCTTCACCTGAGTTCGATTTAGCCCCTATTCTATTCATCGCCACTGCAAGCGCGCTGTGGGCTTCGTGCGATATAGAACCAAAAGACATGGCCCCAGTAGCAAAGCGCTTCAAGATGTTTTCTACCGCTTCCACCTCTTCTAGTGGAACGGATGGACGCTGTTTGAATTCCAACAGGTGGCGCAACGAGCGACCGTTCCCGTCTAGTAATGCACTGTAATTCTTGAAGTGCTCGTAATTGCCTTCACGACAAGCGCGTTGTAAAGCTGTAATGGTGCGCGGATTCATATGGTGGTACTCACCGTTCACGCGCCAATGGTACACCCCGCCGTAAGGCAAGGTCTCTTCAGCATCATTTAATGCCAGAGAGAGTTTGTCCAATTGCTCCTTCGCAATATGCTCAAAGTCCAGTCCACCAATTCGACTCAGTGAGCCACGGAAACACGTTCCGACCACTCGACCGTTGAGTCCTATAGGCTCAAAAATCTGAGCGCCCTGGTAACTCTCCAAAGTAGAGATTCCCATCTTGGCGAAAATCTTCAACAGCCCCTTGCCAATTGCTTTTTGGTAATTCTTAACCTTTTCAAAATAAGCATCTAACTCAGTATTAGCTGAAGTAGATTCTACCCTACCTTCTTTTAAGGAATGACGCAGGATATCGTACACCATGTACGGATTAATCGCATTGGCTCCGTAGCCTAAAAGCGTCGCAAAATGATGGGTGCTTCTCGCATCTCCACATTCAACAACCAAGCTGACATTAGAACGTACACCTTGTTTAATCAAGTAGTGATGAATGGCGCCCACGGCTAAAAGCGACGGAATAGCCACTCGGTTCTTATCGGCATTGCGGTCGGAGATAATCAATAGGTTGTTGCCCGATTTCACGGCAAAATCTGCCTCCTTACAGATACTCTTGATGGCGTTTTCTAGTCCAGTCTCCGGATTATCTGCATAAAACAGACTTTCAATTTCATGCGAAGCAAAGCCCGGCGCCGATATGTTGCGCAATTTCTGTAGTTCGCCGTTGGTCAATACCGGTTGTTCAATACGAATCTTACGGCAGTGCTCACCGGTGGCATCTAGGACATTTCGCGTCTTGCCCAAAAGTGCCGTCAAAGACATCACCGATCGCTCGCGTATACTGTCAATCGGAGGATTACTTACCTGTGCAAAACGCTGGCGGAAGTAATGGCTCAAATGCTGTGGTTGCTCACTCAGCGCAGCAATTGGGTTATCCGCTCCCATAGAACCAATGGCCTCTTTGGCATCATTGAACATAGGGAGTAGGACGCGCTCTACCTCTTCTTTCGTATACCCATGGAAACGCAAACGTTCTTCATAGGTGCTGTTTCCTAAAGCTTTTTCATTCACCGCAGGGAGATCTTCAAGCCTTAGCTCCCCATCAGCCAACCACTGGCCGTAAGGTTTGGCTTTACAAATGTCCTCTTTAAGCTCTTCGTCGGTGATGATGCGGCCTTGCTGCAAATCAGCAACAAACATCTTACCCGGCTCTAGACGGCCTTTCTTCAAAACATTCGCCGGTTCAACGGGCAGTGAGCCCGCTTCAGAAGACATAATCACCATACCATCCTTGGTTAAGGTGTAGCGCGAAGGACGCAGTCCATTACGATCCAATACGGCGCCTACCACCTTGCCGTCAGTAAAGGACAACGAGGCAGGACCGTCCC
Organism: Cryomorphaceae bacterium; assembly: GCA_038124525.1. Taxonomy (GTDB): domain Bacteria; phylum Bacteroidota; class Bacteroidia; order Flavobacteriales; family Schleiferiaceae; genus UBA10364. Next base: position 601 of record JAYPCB010000075.1, on the reverse strand, counting down.
AAGCCTCCATCAGGTGGGCATGGTATCCGTAGAAATCCTTTTTGTACTGTGGCATATTGGCGTCATTCTCATACGCCTCTGGCACCAACATCATCATCGCATGAGGAAGCGAACGACCCGAAGCCGTTAAAATCTCAACGACGTTATCTAGATTCGAACTGTCTGAGCGACGAACGTCACAGATCGGGTGAATGAGTTCTAGTTCTTGCTCAGAAAACAAGCTGTCCTTGAATAAGGCAGTCTTGCTGCTCATGCCGTTGACGTTACCCGCAATGGTATTGATTTCTCCGTTGTGTGCAATGTAGCGGAACGGCTGGGCCAATTTCCACTTAGGGGTAGTGTTGGTCGAAAAACGGCTGTGAACTAGTGCCAAAGCACTTTCAAATGTATCGCGCTGCAGGTCCAAGAAGTACTGCTGCAACTGCTCAGTTGTTAATTGGCCCTTGTAAATCAAGGTTCTACAACTTAGCGAGCTGATGTAAAAACTATCGTAAGTAGATGGGAATAGCTGGTGAATGGTACGGTTGGCGTATTTGCGCAGCACGACCATCTTGCGCTCCAAAGTATCTTCGTCCATCGCCTCTTTCGGCGCCACGAAAAA
>JAYPCB010000074.1:8578-8791 GCA_038124525.1 Cryomorphaceae bacterium | reverse complement strand
GGATAGCATTGTCTGTAGCTCCATACAATGCACAAGTACAGAAGTGGGTGCTAGGTGGCGTAGTGGTTATACTAGCTGGGCTTTATGCCATACTCTTTGTAGGTTCATTTGATGGGGCTATGATGAATGAATTAGCCACATTGGACGGATTGACGGCCCTTTTTTCCAATAAACAAGCGGTAATCCTGGGCTGGACTCATTACCTAGCATTTG
>JAYPCB010000074.1:0-8568 GCA_038124525.1 Cryomorphaceae bacterium | reverse complement strand
AATATACATCGTGCGCAATGCACAAACTCACGAGATTTCCTCGAGGGCCATTCTACCGTTTCTATGGTTCACATTCATGGCCGGTCCGTTAGGTTGGTTGATGTATGTTGTGTTCAGAGTTCTGAAGATTAAGAAGTACGAGTTCTAAGTAGGGGATTTTTTTTGCTTCGCTCAAAAGATCCCTGAGGGGGACCGTTCCAAAACACCTGAAAACCAGTTCGCCTTCGGCGTCCTGTGCTTTTTTATGCCTTATCCGCTCACTGAAGCAAGCTTCGTTCGCGTTAAGACATAAAAAAACCAGCGCAATGCGCTGGTTTTCAGGTGTTTTGGCGGAGAAAGAGGGATTCGAACCCCCGGTACCTCTCGGTACGCTGGTTTTCAAGACCAGTGCATTCGACCACTCTGCCATTTCTCCGGTGGAAGGCGTGTTGCTTCCTAAGTGGGCGGCAAATTTAAACAGGATTTGATGTTATGCAAGGGGAAATATGCAATTATATTTGGGGCATGGGGATCAAAAGACTTTTCATTGCGATCGGGATGGTCGTTGCCGGCAGCGCGGCGGGGCAGGGTGTACGCTTTGGTTTACAACCTGTAGCCTATACAAGCGCTCAAGGAACACCTTATGTAGATGTTTATAGTACGCTGGATGCGAGTACGTTGGCCTATGAGATGGCGGCAGATAGCTCGTGGAGCGGATCGTTGGTGGTTCGCTTGAAGGTGGGTGATAAATGGGATGCCTTGGTCTTCGACTATCGTTCACAGGACAGTGCCTCGGGAGCGCCTTTATTGTTGCAAAAAAGTATAATGGCCTTTGAAAATTGGACCCCAGTACCGGTGGAGGTAGTGCTCAGAGACGAGGTGAGCGGACAGGAGTGGCGGTACGAGGATACGTTGACCTTAGAATCGGAGGGACTATATCTGTCGCCTGCGCTGTTATTAGATACACTCGAAACGGAATTGGACCTGTATCAAAAATCAGGTACTTCAGTGGTACCCATGGCTAATCTGGGGATGCCCTTGTATACGAAAGCTGATGTGGCGTGGTATGCGGAAGTTTTTGTGGATTCAGGGCAATACGTGTTGCGATACCAACTTTCGGATCTCTCGGGCCAATTAGTTCCTGGGACCTACGGATTTAAACGTTTGGAGGTCGGAGTGAACCCGTTGAAGATCCAGTACAACATGGAAGGGGTGCTTAGCGGAACCTATGCGGTAGCGCTGGAAGTGCTCGATGTAAAGGGCAACGCGGTGCAACGCAAGGAGACGGCGTTCCAATGGTTTGATGAAAATATGCTCTCAAAGTGGGAGGTTGATGGCCCCACCTTGGATAAAGAAATGTTTGAGGCACGATGGGGAAATTGGTCCCACATCCAAGACTACCTCGGGATGATTGCGCCCATTGCAACGCTTTCGGACCGCCGTATTTTAATGAACCTTAAGGACCAACCGGATACGGCGCTGGCCGCCAAATTCATCGCAAATTTCTGGCAAAACAAGGCGCCGGAGAATCCAGAAGGGACTTGGAAAGGCTACCTGGCCATCGTCGATAAAGTGGATGAAGAGTTCGGTTCTAAGACCATGAAGGGCTATAAAACTCAAATGGGGCGTGTGTTCCTGCAATATGGTGCTCCGTCGTTGGTGGAGGAGCGTCCCTTTGACGGTAAAAACTACCCGTACCAAATCTGGCAATACGACCAGCTCAAGAGCCCAAGCACGCCGACCCAACAAAACCAAGTATTCATTTTTGTCGATCAGGAATTGGTCGGTAGACAATATACCTTGCTCCACAGCAGTGCCATCGGTGAGGTTAAAGACCACAAATGGCAGTACCACCTCAGTCGCCACACCAACGCAGGCCCGGATATCGACGCCACCTCGACCAAATACGGCCGCGATAATTTCGGCGAACGCATTTCAAATTCGTTAATCATTGGGAACCAGGGAACTTGGTTCGATATGTACAATAACTAGTGGAGAAGATTGCCGTCGTTATATTGAATTGGAACGGGCGCGCGCTGCTAGAGCGCTATTTGCCTGGAGTTGTGGCCCACAGCGACCCGCATCCGGTATATGTGGTGGACAATGATAGTTCAGACGATTCTAAGGAGTATGTGGTGTCCAATTTTCCCCAGGTCCAGTGGATCCAAACAGGAGAGAACCTCGGCTATGCCGGAGGATACAACAAGGGATTGGCCAGTATCCACGAACCTTATGCCGTCCTCCTGAATAGCGACGTGCGCACCACCCCAGGATGGCTCAACCCCATCGCCGATCATTTTGCAGCACACCCAAACTGTGCCGCCCTACAACCTAAAATTCTTTGGGACCGCCAACCGGACTCTTTTGAATATGCCGGTGCCTCCGGAGGATTCATCGACGCCCTAGGCTATCCCTTCTGCCGTGGCCGCATCTTGCACCACCTTGAATCCGATATCGGCCAGTACAACCAACCGCGCAAAGTCTTTTGGGCTACCGGTGCCTGTTTGGCGTTGAAGACCAGCGTCTTTAAAGAGCTCGGCGGTCTAGATCCTATGTTGTTCGCGCACATGGAGGAAATCGACCTGTGCTGGCGCATGCAACGGGCAGGATATGATATTTGGGTACAACCCGAGAGCACCGTCTTCCACTTAGGAGGGGCGACCTTGCAAATGGATTCCCCGAGAAAGACCTTCTTGAACTTCCGCAACAACTTATCCATATTAGTAAAGAACCTTCCGCACCACCAAGCGATGGCGCTCGTATTCGTGCGTTTGATCCTCGACGGTGTGGCTGGATTTAAGTTCCTGTTCGAAGGCAAGCCAAAGCACACCTTTGCCATCATCAAAGCGCATTTTGCGTTCTATGGTAGGTTCTCAAAAATCCAACGTGCGCGGGCCGCTACGGCCAAGCATCCGTTTAAAAAGCTAAGTGCCCTCACCGGCACGTATTCCGGCAGTATGGTCTGGCAGGTATATGCCAAAGGCAAATCCAAGTTTTCCGAGTTCTATTAGCACATGTGGCCTTCGTTGAAGGGAGAGCACTGGGACAGCGTACTGGACCGGCTCGCAGCAGATGATTACGCCATCATTGATTCATTCCTCCCACAAAATGTCCTCGATAGGATAGAGGAGACCTTCGATGCTGTAGAAGCGGAGGATCGGTTGCATGAAGCAAAAATTGGTCATGCATCAGAAGAACAGCGCATCTCTGAAATCCGCAGCGATTACGTTCACTGGCTGGACCGCGAACGAGACCTCGATCTTGAGCCTTTCTTCACCGGCATCGACGATTTACGTTTGGCTGTCGGGCGCGCCATGTACATCAGCCTGTTGGGCTATGAATTTCATTTGGCAAAATACCCTCCCGGAGCCTACTACAAGGCGCATCTGGACCAGTTTGACCACCGCGATAACCGACAGCTCAGCTTGGTCATCTATCTCAATGCAAAGTGGCAACCCGGCGACGGTGGCGAGCTGAAAATCCATGGCGATCGACCCGCCATTGTTGAGCCACGCTACAACCGCGCCGTACTCTTTCGTAGTGACCGAGTCCTTCACGAGGTTCTCATCGCCCATAAATCCCGCCGAAGCCTTACCGGCTGGCTCTTGAAGCGTCCTTCCTCTGTGGCTGTCTTGGGACTCTAAAGTCTCATTTCTGAACCGAGAAATTATTTTCAAGGCCCTTTTTCACTTTAAAACACGCAAAACTTCTCAAAAACTTCATTTCTTAAGAAGCAGCGCGCGCGTGAACTTGCCTTAAATTGTAGTTCAACAAAATCAATTTGTATGAAACGCCATGTGCTCTTTTTCTTCTTGCTCCTAGCAGGAACCATGAACGCGCAAACCTTGACACAAACCATTCGTGGGACTGTCGTGGACGCCGAATCTAAATTTCCATTGGCCGATGCCATGGTCATTTGTGATAATCAACAGGCCTTTTCCGATGAATATGGCCAATTCTCTGTCGAAGTAGAAATAGGCCGTAAAGTCGTCGCCGTGCAGCTCTTCGGATATGAGCCCAAGAGCTCGGTCGTGGAACTCAACTCCGCCAAACAAGCCGTAATCCGAGTAGAACTGACCGAAAGCACCGTGAAGCTTGACGAAGTAGATGTAGTCGCCACACCTCGTGGAGATGTGAAAAACGAGATGGCCGTGGTGAGTGCCCGTAAATTCTCCGTCGAAGAAACCAACCTCTATGCAGGTTCTCGTGGAGAGCCCGCACGTATGGCGACAAATTTCGCTGGGGTGCAGGGTTCTGACGATTCACGTAATGATATCGTCGTCCGTGGAAATACCCCGGCCGGTATCTTGTACAGATTCGAAGGCATCAATATTCCAAACCCCAACCACTTCGCCATTCCAGGTACCGGTGGGGGACCCGTAACCATCTTGAACAACAAATACATCCAAAGTGGTGATTTCTACACGGGTGCTTGGCCAGGTGAATACGGTAATGCCATCGCCGGGGTTTTCGACCTAGAAATGCGTGACGGTAATAACGCAACGCCGTTTGAAGGAAGCTTCCAGTTCGGTCTTCTTGGGGTAGAATTAATGGCAGAGGGAAGGTTAGGCGAGGAGAAGCCTAATGCACCTTCTTACCTTATCCTAGGCCGTTACTCCACCCTTAGTATGGCCACCACGCTTGGCATTCCATTAGGTACCACGGCGATTCCAAATTATGCCGATGGTGCATTCCGTTTCAGCTTCCCTCAAAAGGACGGCTCAAAACTGAGCATCTGGGGAATGGGCGGTACCTCTAACCTCGTTATTGATATCACGGGTACAGATGGCGATATCATCACCGGTGATTTTGAAGGGTACGGTTCCGTCGACCGCGATCAGTACTTCGATACCCACATGGGAGTCGTCGGAGCGACCTACAACAAACGCCTCTCGCCGAACAGCTATGTTAAAAGCGGTGCTGCCGTTTCACGTTCTGCCATCCATGCCTTGAACAACAAGGTATTTAGAAGTGTAGATTCTTCTAATGTAGATGAGTTGCGCTGGCGCGTAGATTCTTCTCCGAAAATCCTTAATTACTGGTATTACGAAACCAAGATTCACGGTTACAGCCACTACACGAAAAAGATCGACGCTCGTCAAAGCTTGAAAGCCGGGGTGAACGTGGATTACGTAATGGTGGACTATTTAGATTCCACACGTATCGTGAATGGACTCACAGGGGTGATTTCAGATTGGGAATTCCCTTGGGGTACGTCAGCGGGTACTTCGGCAACAGACGGTTATGCCATCGTTCAGCCGTTTATCAGCTACAAGAACAGGTTGACAGATGATTTGACTATGACGGCTGGATTGACTGCACTGTATTCGAACATTAATAACAATTCTTTGAGCCCAATTGAGCCGCGACTAGGATTGAACTACGATCTTGATAAGAACAACAAGCTATTTACCGGTGCCGGCTACCACAGCCAGATGCAGAGCAGTTACTTGTACTACTACCGCGGCTCACAAGCGACGCCTCAGGCCATTGCCGATGGCGTATATGGCACGGAATACAATAAAGGCATGGGATTAACTAAGAGTGCGCACCTGGTTGCAGGTTGGGAGCACAACTTTGAATACCCAGTTCGTATTAAGTTGGAAACGTATTATCAATACTTATGGGATGTGCCCGTAGAAATGGTTCCGTCTTACTTCTCTTTAGTGAATGGCGGTACTGGCTTTGGACGTTTATGGGCAGAGCCATTGGAGAATGGAGGTACAGGCCGAAACTACGGGGTGGAATTCACCGCTGAGCATTACTACCGCAACGGCTTCTATAGTTTGTTTACCGGTTCATTGTTCGACGCGAAATACAAAGGCTCGAAAAATATGGCAGCTGCCGGTACAGGCTCTGCAGATGATATATGGGTGAACACCACCTTCAATGGACGTTATGCCTTCAACTTTATTATGGCAAAGAACTACCAGTTGAGTAAATATGGTGTGTTGAACCTTGGTACAAAGGTGAGTTCCATCGGTGGACGTTGGTTCGGTGATATTGATCCTACAGCCTCTGCCATTGGCTCGGAAATTGAATTCTTTGATGATCCTACCTTCAACAGCAATCAATACCGTCCGTACTTCCGTCTAGATTTCAAGGTGGGGTACAAGTGGAACTTCATGAACCTCGCGCACGAGTTCGCTTTGGACATTTCCAACATCACCAACAACAAGAATATCTTGACCTTGACCTATTTGCCGGAAACGGGTGAGATCGCTGAGAATTACCAGCTCGGACTCTTCCCAGTCTTCTATTACAAGATGGATTTCTAGGAATATCGAATAAATGAAAAGCCCCGCTCGAAGCGGGGCTTTTTTATGCTTAAGATTTGCGGTAGAACCGGTGCACAACTTCATCGTGCTCGATGCTGAAAAAACCGAAATGTGAAGCGTAAGTAATCTTAGGATTTGAAGGCACCTCGATCTCGTTGTTGGAGTAGAGGGCTTCATGTTCTAATTGGCCCGTTTTATCAAACTTCTTACCCTTAAAGGTGTGGCCGTCCACTTCACAAATATCGAACCAGGCGCCTTCTCCTAGTCCACCCAGCCACTGGGCAGTGGAAGGCAAGCTTGAGGGACGCTCAGGCTCTGCAATATCTCCATGAATGCTATCATCAGGTCTAGTGTCTGAATATTTGGTGAAAGCGTTTTCTAATAAGCCTGCACTCAAATCTGAAATACTGTGTCGTCGACTTTTTTCTAAGAATTGGAGCGTACCTCCCTCAAAACTGTAGATGGTGTCTTGCGTTTTAGCAGCAACCACGTTGAACAATGGAGTGGGGCGTACTGTCAAAGGATATTTGAGTTTAGTACCCACCGTACCGTCCTCATTGGCGGCTTTCATGGTTTCCGTGACGTATCGTGCACAATTACTCGCGCTTTTGTAGAGTCCATTGTATTCGAAATAACCTTTCATCACCATATCATCAGCGTACTTCTTGGCTTTGATATAATCTATGGATTTGCTTACCGAGAAAACCAAAGGCCCTACACCGTGCGTATACTTTGCTTTACGCTCTAGTTCCGCAGCAATCTCTTCGACATTCATCAAATCCTTCTCCTCGTTAAACACTGCCTTGGTAGTTAAGGCAAGTTCAGGATCGGTGTATTTACTGCGCGCACGCCCAAAACCGCGCGGAGTGATGTAGCGTCCAAAGTCGTAATAAATGACCTCGAGAGTTTGTGGATTGATCAAGCAAACTGCTGCATGCCCCACTCGAAAGTTGAGGTTTTTTACTAATCCCGCCTTTCGCAAGAAGATTGGGAGGCTCTCATCTGCTCTCGCAGTACACTGAGGCCAAGCAATAACAATGGCAGTATCTAGATAAGACATTCGTTGAGAATAAATCTAAGAGTAAAAATAGGGTAAAAACCAAAAGTTAAATTCTGGTTAACCCATCATTTTTAACAATTCATCATAGTCGCTAACGGTACAGTCCGCACCAGCATTGCGCAGCTCTTCGTCGCTCTTGCTCGTTCGTATGCCAATGACAGTCGCGCCGCAAGCCTTGCCGGCAGCAACACCAGAAGAGGTATCTTCGATTACCCAAAGCTTATTTGGCTCAAGATTTAGAGGTTCCCAAGGTTGTAAGCACTCCAAGAAGATGTCGGGATGAGGCTTGCCACGTTCCACACATTCGGCACTGCGCCAATGACTTAAGTAGGGATGTAGTCCCAAAGCATCAATGACAAAACGAGCATTTTCCTTGGTGCCCATGGTCCCTACAGCCATGGGAATATGAAGGTACTTAAGATGATTTAAGAAGGCCATCAGACCCTTGACGGGCTCGATATGTGCAGCGTATAATCCCCGATACTTAGCTTCCTTTTCTTGAGCAATGCGCTCGGCATCTTCCTCAGAAGTAGGCCCAAAATATTTCTGACAGATCTCAAAATTTGTCCCATGCAGGTCCGCGATAATGGCTTCCCTCGACGTAGGACCGCCGTATTTAATAGATATAGCCAACCATGCATCGATGTGCACATGGTAGTTATCGACCAGCGTGCCGTCCATATCGAAAATGACATATGCAGGTGGGGCCAATTTTTTCATCTACGGCAGTGAGAATATGGTATACTCGTCCAAATGCAAGGCACCCGTTGGCAATCTTGTAAAGGTCCGTAGCGTCATCGCGCCCGTAGGTACTTCTCGTCCCTCAGCTTGTGGATCCCAGCATTGGGTAGCGGGACCCGAGAATAACTCGTTCCCCCAACGGTCATAAATAGCATAGGAGGTGCGTTCAGGCATAGAGCTGGAAATACAATACTGGTCATTCACACCATCACCATTTGGGGTAAAGGCCGTAGGGACATACATCAGCACATCATCCAAACAATCCACTTCCAACACGCTATGAATGGTATCTAGGTTATTACAGCTATCAATAGCGACCAGGGTGAGCTCATGCACTCCTGCAAAAGGGAAGAGGGTATCCAGGCTCGGCTGCATGTAGGTCGCGCCGCCTAATTCTAATGAGATGAACGCCGTGTACCCGTAGGCCGTCAAAGTGTAATTAGGGCATCCATATCCTTCGTCGACATAGGGCTCAGGAATTAATCGGAAATACAAACTATCCTCAGAGAT
>JAYPCB010000073.1:0-8956 GCA_038124525.1 Cryomorphaceae bacterium | reverse complement strand
ACAAGCTCATCATGGACTACCAGTTCACCGCGAAAGCCGAGCAAAACTTCGATACGATCGCTGGAGGTCAAGTACGCTGGCAGGATTCCATTCAGGATTTCTACAGCCAATTCCACCCACTCATCGAACAAGCCCCACAAGGCGGCAAGGCTTCGCGCCTACTCGGTGAAGAGCCAGGCACTGGCGAACCAGTATATGTAAAACTCGCTCGTTATGGGTTCGTCTTCCAGATTGGCGATGGGGACGAAGAGACCAAGCCACGATTCAAAAAGCTCCCACCGAACGTTGGATTCTATGATGCCACATTGGAAATGGCCTTGCGCGAAGAAGTCCTTCCGCGCACCGTGGGAACCTACAAGGATCTTGAAATCAAAGCCAATGTAGGTCGTTACGGTCCATATGTGATGTGGAACAAGAAATTCTACAGCTTGACCGAGGATACTCCTGAGGAGGTTAGCTTAGTCAAAGCCATCCAAGTCATCGAGGAAAAAGAAGCCGGTGCCGCGAACAACATCATCGCGGAATTCACCGAAGAACCGGTCATCCAAATCCTCAAAGGACGCTACGGACCTTATATTAAATCAGGCGGTAATAACTATAAGATTCCAAAAGGCACAGAAGCCGAATCTTTGGACCGTGCGGGTTGTGAAGAACTTATGGCGGCAGGACCTACAAAACGTCGTCGCGGACGTAAATAAGGCCCTAAATTGGACGGGTAAAATCCTTGCCCGTGCTACACCTTAGCCCTATTCCCGACAGTGTACTCAACGCACTGCCCGTACTGGACACGAACCAGCTTGGTCGAGTCGTGTACAAGCACACCGCACTCGACGGCCTTCCTGATCTCGACGGGCTCCACGTGGCCCTTATCGGTGTACAGGAGGATCGTCGTGCCTACCGCAACGTCGGCTGTGATGGCGCTGCAGATGCCATTCGCCCGTACTTGTACCAATTGTACAAAGGGAATTGGGATTTTCATGTGGCAGACCTCGGCAACCTTTACAAGGGAGAGCAGCATATTGATACCATCACTGCGCTCAAGGAAATCACCGAAGAGCTCCTCAAGCGCAACATCATCGTCATCACGATCGGCGGCTCGCAGGAATTGACCTTTGGCTCGTACCGTGCCTACGATGACCTCGAACAAACCGTCAATGTGGTCGCAGTAGACGCCAGACTCGACGTCGGTGGTGAAGGACGCGACCTGGACCACCAGAGCTACGTGAGCCACTTGGTCCTACAACAGCCACATAACCTCTACAACTTCACCAACCTCGGCTACCAAACCTATTTCAACAATCCGGAGGAAATCAAGCTCATCGACAAACTGTTCTTTGAAGCCGTTCGCCTCGGTGAAATTCAAAACCAGATTGCTCGTACAGAACCCTTCGTCCGCGATGCCGATATTGTTTCTATTGACCTTGGGGCCGTACGTCAGAGCTACAACCCAGGCACATTCTACACCTCGCCACACGGACTTTCCGGAGCGGAATTATGTGCCATTACCAGGTATGCTGGAATGAGCGACCAATTATCTCAGCTCGGCCTCTACGAATACAACCCGCGCCTCGACAACCGCGGACAGAGCGCGCACCTCTGTGCACATGCCCTTTGGTACTTCCTCGAAGGCATCTCATTGCGCTATGGCGATTACCCAAAAGGATCGCGCGCCGACTACCAGAAATACACTGTACTCGTCGATGAAAGCGACGAGGTCAATTTCTTCAAGAGTCCCAAAAGCGGGAGATGGTGGATGGAAATTCCGAAAGGAAGTCCAGATCAGAATAGAACAGCCCTAGTTCCTTGTGGTCTTGAGGATTATGAAGAAGCCTTGCAAGGAAAATTGCCCTCACGCTGGTGGAAAGCGCAACAAAAAGCTTGATAACAAAAGGAAGTTTGTGTCAATCGCAAGGGAATTTTTCTATCTTTAGCGGCAACTGAAAACACGTACGCGCCAAATCAGATGAAAAAAACCTGTATCGCACTGTTCGCAATGTTCTGCACCTCAAGCCTTTGGGCTCAACAGGATGTGCAGTTCACCCAATTCGCGAATAACAAAATCTTCTACAATCCAGGAGTTACTGGAGCGGGAGATGCTATTTGTTTAGGCATGGCCGCCCGCCAACAATGGGTAGGCTTTGAGAATGCCCCAAGTACACAGAACTTCACAGCGAACATTCCGTTGAATATCCTACATGGCGGTTTAGCGGTAAATGTCACGAATGATATGATTGGGTATTTCCAAGACATGACTGTAGGGTTGGGCTACGGTTACCAGATGGACCTTGCAGGAGGAACACTTGGATTGGGATTGCGCGTGGATTTCAGAAACAAGGCAGTAACCACAGGAAATTGGGCGCCGCCTCAAACCATGAACGATCCATCGTTGGTGGCTTTTGGAAGCAGCTCCATGGCAACTGATTTGAACTTTGGTGCCTACTATCGCCACACCAACTGGTACGCAGGATTGAGTAGCACTAGACTCCTAGAAACTAAAGACATTCTCAATGCAACGGGCGGTAGCTTCAATGCAGAGATTCGCGGACAACGTCATTACTACCTCATGGGGGGGTATGATGTTGATCTCGGAAATGGCTTCGTGCTTCAGCCGGCAGCCATGATTAAGACTGACTTTGTGACCACACAGTTTGATTTAAATGCTGCAGCGATGTACAATAATCAAATCTGGGGTGGCGTTACATACAGAGTGCAAGACGCCTTGGCTATTATGGCAGGCTACCAAATCACTAAGGACTTGCGCGCAAGTTATTCGTACGACCTAACCACGTCTACGTTAAGAAACTCAAGCAGTGGTTCTCATGAAATCATGATGACCTACTGTTTTACTATCGAAATTCCACCAAAGGAAAAAGGTAGTTACAGAAACCCCATATTTTTGTAATATAGCGGCTTGGTTTTTGCTAAGATTAAAGTAGAGAAACAAATTAGATTATGAAAAAGCTCCTATTAGGGCTCACAGCAGCGGCACTTTTGGCCTCATGTGGCGGAAGTGATCAAGGCGAATTAGTTGGTGTTCAAAACCGACCGACTTGGTATCCAAGCGAACCGTATGGGATGGTTTATATTCCTCAAGGGTCTTTCACAATGGGAAACCATGATGAAGATGTTCCATATGCATACACTGCTCCGGCTAAAGTGGTTAGTGTAGCTTCATTTTACATGGACCAAACTGAAATCACGAATAATGAATATCGTCAATTTGTTCAATGGGTTCGTGATTCAATAGCTCGCGTTCGATTGGCTGAAGGCTTGGTAGAAGATTTTGAATATATAGATTTCGCTGAACTAGAGGACCCAACTTATTACCAGGATTACGTCGCTCTCAATTATCCTGACAGCATGATGCGTCGCCTGAATTGGGATCCGTTCCTAGAATGGGAAAAAAACCGCTACCCGTCAGCTGAATACACTGAAATTATCGAGGGAATGTATCTTCCTCCCGAGGAGCAGTGGTTGGGTTACCGTCAACTAGATACACGTCAATTGAATTACACATACTACTGGATTAATAAGCAAAAGGCAGCAAGTAAATTGAATCGTGTTGAATATGACTATCGTGACGAAGACGATGATGGTTCATTATTCGGTTACCGAGACTACATCAAAAACACCCAGTCTAGTTCAAATCGTTCTTCATTTTTCGAGAAAGAAACTATCAATGTATATCCGGATACTCTTGTATGGATACACGACTTTACCTACAGTTTTAACGAGCCAATGCATGATAAATACTTCTGGCATCCAGCATACGACGATTACCCTGTAGTTGGAGTTAGTTGGAAACAGGCAAAAGCATTTACGAACTGGAGAAGTAAGTATAGAAGAGATTTCTTGAAAAACTCAGGAGAGCTCGTAGAGCATGAATTTAGGCTGCCAACCGAAGCTGAGTGGGAATACGCCGCCAGAGGAGGTGTGGAATTAACCACGTACCCATGGGGTGGACCTTATGCTACGAACAGTGCTGGTTGTTATTTAGCTAATTTCAAACCTAGACGAGGAAATCTTACCGCTGATGGAGGTTTTTACCCTGTGGAAGTAACCGCATATTCTCCTAATGAATACAATCTCTATTGCATGTCTGGTAATGTGAGCGAGTGGACTTCTACTGCGTTTGATGTGCAGTCGTATGCTTTCAACAGTGATATTGCTGCTGAAATCCAATACAATGCATTTGATGACGAATTAGAAACGATGAAACGCAAAGTGATTCGTGGTGGATCGTGGAAAGATGTTGCATACTTCCTTCAAGTTGGAGCAAGAGACTACGAATATCAAGATACAGCTAAAAGTTACATTGGTTTCAGGACCGTACAAACGTTCCTAGGAAGGGACCTCAAAGATTTTTAAACCCACAACTAAAATTTCAAATCCTCAAATATTATGGCACTTATTGACGTAAATGGTAAAAGGTTCAAGAATTTTATGGCAAAGCTCTACGGTATTGGAGCGGCAGTCGTAATTCTTGGTGCAATGTTTAAGATTATGCACTGGGAAGGTGCGAACTTCATGCTAGTTGCAGGACTTTCAACGGAAGCGGTAATTTTCTTCTTTTCTGCTTTTGAAAAACCAGCGACTGAATATGATTGGTCATTAGTATATCCTGAACTAGCCACTGGAGATGGCGATGGGTCTATGACTATCACGCAACAACTCGACAATGCATTAGAAAACGGAGGTATAGATTCGGAACTAATTGCACGACTTGGAGAGGGTATGCGCAGTCTAAGCGAGACAGCAGGTGCACTTTCAGGAACTGTTGACGCGGCTGGAGCGACTGCTAAGTACAGTGAACAACTTAATTCTGCCGCTGCGAATATGGAAAGTCTAAATGCTCTGTATGCGGTTCAGTTAGAGAACACTACGGCCCAAGTTGAGCGTCAAAACGACGTAATGGAAAAACTTGCAACCGCTTCTACTGATGCATCAGATCTCGCAGGTCAAATCTCTGCATTGAAAGGTAATCTTGCTACTCTGAATAATATTTATGGTGGTATGCTTACAGCTATGGGTAAGTAAGAGTGAATCAATTTTGTTAACCCTAAACAACTACTACAATGGCATCAGGTAATTTAAGCCCAAGACAGAGGATGATTAATATGATGTATCTCGTATTGACAGCACTCTTGGCACTAAATGTTAGTCGCGAAGTCATGGATGCTTTTTATGAGGTAATGCTTGATCAAAATGCTTCTATTGAGACTGTAGAGGGTCAAAACGCTTCACTCTACGCTTCATTCAAAAGCGCTGCTGCGGACAACCCCGTTAAAGCCGGCCCATGGAGAGATAAGGCGGAAATTGTCCATGCCAAATCGGATAGTTTGTTCAATCTTATCGAATCCATGAAAGACGAATTGATTCTTCGTGCTGGAGGTGAAGATGAGGAAAATCCTGGTAAACCAAAAAAAATGGATGATCGGGAAACGGCGCCCAATTATTTCTTACTTGAGAAAAATGGAATCGCACTTAAGTCAGAAATGGAAGCCTTTAGAGAGGTCATGAAATGGGAGTCCGTTGGAAATGAAAGCCTGATTGAGGCTTTGGATGCTACTTTTTCTATGGCAGATGAAATGCACGATGGTGTTAACATGTCTTGGGAGCAACAAAACTTTGAGCATTATCCACTGATTTCTGTACTAACCTTCTTAACAGGTATGCAAAGTGATGTTAGAACGGCAGAAGCTAACGTCATAGACAACCTTTACTCTAACATCAATGCACGCGATATTAAGGTGACAGGGGTAAAGCCGATTGTAATACCTACAAGCACATTTGTAACAAAAGGTGATTCCTACGAGGCCGAAGTCTTATTGGCAGCCTTTGACGAAACTCAAAATCCGACATTCGTGATAAATGGAGAGTCTATTGCTGCTGAAAACATTATTGATGGAGTTGCGAAAATCACTTTACCCGCGAATAAGGTTGGTACTGAAACATGGAACGGAGAAATCCGCTTGATAACTAACGGAGAGGAAAAAGTTTATGAGATTGGAGAGCAATTCTACAATGTAGCTCCTCCAAGTGTAGTGATCTCGCCAACCAAGATGAACGTATTATATCGTGGGGTAGATAACCCCTTGGAAATTTCTGTTCCCGGTGTAGATCCTTCGAACTTGATTGTAAACGGTCCAGGCGTGAAGAAATCAGGCAGAGAATACATCGCTGATGTAACACGTAATTCTGGCGGTACAATGAAGATTGCCGTTAGCGTTCGTGAAGCAGACGGTTCAACCAAGTCTATGGGATCGAAAGAATTCCGCGTAAAGAATCTACCAGATGCAGCAGGCGAAATCTTCGGTAAGTCAGAAGGTTTGATGTCAGCGAACTTGATTAAAAGAGCTAAGGTTGAAGCGAAATTCAACAACTTCGACTTTGAATTACCTTTGAAAGTAACAAGCTTCCAAATCATCATCCCTCCTTTCGCTCCTATCGATTGTAAAGGGAATACACTAAACTCTAATGCGAAAGCAGCATTGGACAAAGCCAAGCCTGGGACACCAGTCATTATTAGAAACATAAAGGCGGCAACTGCTAAAGGCATCAAGCCTAAAGTTGCTCCTATTACTATTGATTTGAACTAATATGGTACGAGTTAAAGCGCTCCTTTTTGCCATTGTTACAGTAGGTCTATCCTACTCAACTGCAAATGCGCAAATTCTAGATCCTTCGGACGATGGAATCATCCCTGAAGCGACAAAGCACTACCGAAATAATCGTGTGGTACCTTACCCATACTTGCGTCAAGACGACATGTTGTGGTCGGAGCGTCATTGGGAGCGCATTGACTTGCGCGAGAAAATCAACCTTCCCTTGTACTACCCGATCAAGCCTATGCCAGATCGTAAAGCACTTTGGGATGTATTGGTAGACGGTATCATTACTGAGAACACCATTACTGAGATTTTCTTGGATGATCGTTTCGAATTGCCATTGACTATTGACGAGGTTCGTGAGAAAATCGAGCAATACGATACTATTCCAGATCCAGACGATCCTTTCGGTCCACCGTTGGCTATTGATACCATTACCATTAAAGCTAATAATGTAGTTGCGTACCACATCAAGAGCGACTGGTACTTCGACAAACAAAGAGGTGAATTGAAAAACCGCATTATTGGTATTGCACCTGAAGTACGCGATCCACGTAACCCATCGTTGACCTACAACCCGTTCTGGGTATGGTTCCCTGATGCTCGTTACGCTATGGCAACTGCAGTGGCTTACAACGAAAAGAACAACAATCAGCGATTGACCTTCGATCAGATCATGCATTTCCGCAAGTTCAACGCGACCATTACTAAAATGGACAACGTATATGATCGTACGATTGCAGATTACAAGCGCAACAGCGCGATGAACCAATTGCTCGAAGCCGCTCGAATCAAAGAAGATTTGAGAAACAAAGAGCACGATATGTGGACGTACTAAGTCTACAGAAGTAAAACATCTTCAAGAACTCCTGTTACCTTTGTAGCAGGAGTTTTTTTATGCCTTATGTAGATTATATCATTGTTGGAGGAGGTATCTCAGGATCCGTGCTTAGCTATACGCTTATGAAGCACGGCGCTAGCGTACATCTCTTTGATGTGCCTGATGACAATATGAGCTCGAAGGTGGCGGCTGGACTATGGAACCCGATCGTGCTGAAACGCATGAAAAAGGTCTGGATGGCGGACGAGATGATGGAAGTCTTGCACGAAGTCTATCCCGACATGGAGGCATGGACACAAAAGTCCTTCTTCGAGCCTCTGCCCTTACGTCGTGTTTTTCGCAACCCTGGAGAGCAAAATACTTGGATGGAGCTCTCCGATCAACAAAGCTTCGCCCCTTATCTCCAAGACTCTATTGAGCCCACACCTTCTGGAATTATAGCTGAACACGGCAGCGGATTGACCAAAGGCACAGGACGACTCAAGGTGAACACAATGATGGCCGCCGTACGCGACAAACTCAGCGAAACAAATTCCTTTACGGAGGAACATTTTAATTGGGAAGCGGTTGAACCGCACAATGAAGGGGTACAATACAAGGATATCAAGGCCCACGCAGTTATTTCTTGTGAGGGAACGCATCTAGCGCTAGGTAAAAGTCAGCTTAAGCAGCAGGGCTTTTCGCCCGTTAAAGGGGAGCTTTTAACCGTCCAATTGCATCGCGATCTAGGCAAGGAGTGTATTCATCAAGGACATTTTATGTTGGTCGAAGAAGACCAGAAAGCTTCCATCGGTGCAACCTATGCCTGGGAGGGATTCGAGGACGGCCCTACCCCCAAAGCTAAGGAGGAACTTATCCAACACATGGACAAAGTCTGGGCAGAAGAATATACAGTCATTGATCACTACGCAGGTACTCGACCAGCCACCAAGGATAGACGACCGATCATAGGGCCCCATCCCGAGAAGGAGAACGTGTGGGTCTTTAACGGCATGGGGTCTCGAGCAGTGCTAATGGTGCCTTATTTGGCACAAAACATGGCCGAACACTTGCTCTATGGAGTGCCTTTACTCAAGGAATGCGACCCCGCTCGATTCAAAAGCTAGTTACTTCTTTTCTTTTTGCCAGCGCTCGGCAGCATCCTTGTCGTAGTGGACAAAGAGAGAAAGCCAAGTGGTACGAGATAATCGGAATAAGAAAGGCCCCAAGATGACCAAGATGATTCCCAAGGCACTTACCGTGGGCCACATAGACCAATCCATCCACACTCCAAAAATGATATATACTGCCACGAATAAAGCCACCGTGTAACCGTAGCTTACATACATCGCGCCGTAGTAGAAGTTTGGCTCGGGTTCGAAGTTTTGATTGCAAACATCACAGCGCTGGTTGAAATCCGAAAGCTTTTTGAGATGGTAGGGATTACTATCAGGGTAAATATCTCCTTCCATGCAACGCGGACACTTGCTCTTAGTGATGGAGTAAAATTTCGTGCCTTTTAACATCT
>JAYPCB010000072.1:0-9158 GCA_038124525.1 Cryomorphaceae bacterium | reverse complement strand
GAATTGGGCGTGGATGCAATTCATCCGGGCTATGGTTTCTTGAGTGAAAATGCTGCTTTTGCTGCCGAGGTAGAGGATGCAGGAATGACCTTTATTGGCCCGCGCACACATGCCATCGAGATTATGGGCGATAAGCTCAGTGCAAAGGATGCGGTCAAGGATTTTGAGGTGCCGTTGGTGCCAGGTTCGGAAGGCGAGGTGCAAGATGTGCAAGAAGCGTTGGCCATTGCCGAGTCCATAGGCTTCCCAGTGATGATTAAGGCCAGTGCCGGTGGTGGTGGTAAGGGGATGCGTATCGTACATGAGGCAGCCGAATTTGAGTCGCAGATGAAGCGCGCCATCAGTGAGGCCACCAATAGCTTCGGCAATGGAGCGGTCTTCGTTGAGAAATATATTCAGAACCCACGCCATATTGAAATTCAAGTCTTGGCGGATGAGCACGGCAATGTGGTGCATTTGTTTGAGCGTGAATGTTCCATTCAACGTCGCCACCAAAAGGTCATTGAGGAAGCGCCATCAGTCGTGTTGACTCCGGAATTGCGAGAGGCCATGGGAACAGCGGCAGTGAATGTGGCTAAGGCCTGTGATTACCGCGGTGCGGGAACTGTAGAGTTTATTTTCGAGCCGGGTGGAACCTTCTACTTCTTGGAGATGAACACACGATTGCAGGTGGAGCACCCGGTGACGGAACAGATCACGGGTGTGGATCTAGTCAAGGCCCAAATCCGTGTGGCACAGGGTGAAAAACTCTGGTTTTCACAGGAAGATTTGAAGATACAAGGACATGCGCTGGAAGTGCGTGTATATGCCGAGAATGCTGCGGAGAACTTCATGCCAGCCACAGGTACGTTGCGTGAATACAAGCGACCGCAGGGATTGGGCATTCGCGTGGATGACGGTCTTGAGGAAGGCATGGAGGTCAGTATTTATTACGATCCTATGATTGCGAAGCTGATCACCTTTGGGGCTGATCGTAGCGAAGCCATTGCCCGAATGAAGCGCGCGATCAGTGAATATAGAATTGCTGGAGTGCAGACCACCTTGGATTTCGCGGATTACGTCATGGATCACGAGGCCTTCATTAGTGGGGATTTTGATACGCATTTCGTAGAGAAATACTTTACGCCGGACGTATTACAAGGTGATGATGCAGCCGTGGAATCCATTGGAGCTATGGCCTTGGCAAGTTTGTTGCAAGAGCAAAAGGGTCATCAAAAGATTCAAAAAAATGGAACGACCAATCGCTGGAAGGCGAATCGTACTTAGTCTGATCATTTGGGCGATGGGGTGGAACCTGCAGGCGCAGGTCGATACCTTATCTCGCGTGGAAGATGCCAGTAGTCCTTTGGTGGGCCAATTAGTCATTGACGGCGATACCATTCCTTGGACCGTATTGGACGAGATCTTGTTCGTTCCCGCCCCGACACTCAATGATTTTCAGGCGCGTCGACAGTATTACATGCTGATGAAGAAGGTGAAACGCGTGTACCCGTACGTGCGGGAGGCCGCGTTGCGTATGGACAGTGTGAATATGAAGCTCGAAGGAATTGAGGGACGCCGCAAACGCAAGAAGTACGTGAAGGAATACCAAGACTTTTTGGAGGAACGCTTCGAGCCTGAGCTGCGTCGATTGACAAGAAGCGAGGGTCAGATCTTGAGTAAGCTCATCTATCGGGAGACCGGTACGAGTGTCTACGATATCATCAAGACCTATAGAAATGGGTTTTCGGCCCGATTCTGGTCGCTCACCGCGTGGTGGTACGACATCGATTTGAAAAAGCCTTACGATCCTGCGGAGGATGCTGAGGATAAGTTGATTGAGAATATTCTGGTACGGAAGTTCATTGCGGGGGAATTGGTCCCAGCAAGAGAAGAAGAGCGTCTCATGTATCAGGGTAAATAATTGCTGAGCGCATCAACTACGCGCGCATTTTCCTAAATTTCGTTTGTGAAACTCGAACGCGCATTATCAATTATCGGTTTGGACCGGCTGCCCAAGGATGAGGCGGAGCTCAATGCTGTGTACAGGGAGTTGGCCAAGAAGCAGCACCCGGATGCGGGCGGGAGTGAGGCTGCCTTTCAGGAATTGGGCGAAGCGGTTGAGTATCTCAAAAGAGCGCTCCTGTTGTTGAACCAGCGCGTTCAAACTAAAACACGTACCGAAGATGCCTTGGCGAGGAAGCGGGCCATTTTGCGGGAGCAAATGCTGCGCCGCAGGGCTGAAGAAGATAGATTGCGCAATCAGCAAGCACAAAAGTGGATCATAGGCCTTGTCGTAGTTCTGGCAGTAATAGGCTTGTGGTTCATGGCCCAGCCGAAGATCAACCACTGGATGATCGAACGCAATAGGGTAGAGCGTATGGCAGCAGTGATCCGGCTAGACAATCATCGGACCTATACCATAGAGTGGACCTATAAGGGCAAGCGCTTCGAGAAGGACATCAATGGCCGATTCATTGATGGCTCCTGGATCGTTGGACCTGCGGGAATGCCAATGCTCCCGGGTGCGAAGTTTGTCGTGGCCTTCAACGCCGATAATCCGAACTATTACGAGCTTCTTGATCAGTACATACATACGGAAACGGCCGAGATCTATTTTTCGATGACTAAGCAGACCTTGGCAAATTACATGGGGACTCTAGACGGTGATCCGGACGTGGTTTGCCTGTACTGGGCGCTGTTGGACGAATACGGCGTGGACGGTATTGCGCATTTGCATTTTAGGGAGTTGCCCATGCGGAAGAATTGGTCCCACAATGAACGCACCTTCAACGCCTTGGCCGAATCTCCGCGCTTCCAAGAATTGTACAGAAGTTGTCGATTTCCATAGCGGCAAAGCCATCTTTATGCGGTATTTTTGTGCAATAACAAACGTCAATCCGCATCTATGAAGCCTTCTATAGCGAAAGGGACCAGAGATTTTTCAGCCGCTGAAGTACAGAAACGTCAACATATCATGAATGTGTTGCGCGAAGCGTTTGAATTACGTGGTTTTGATCCTATTGAAACGCCGTCGTTCGAGAATCTCGATACGTTGACGGGGAAATATGGCGAGGAAGGGGACCGTTTGATTTTTAAAATCCTCCGCTCCGGAGATTTCACTTCAAAAATTGACGATGGAGCTTGGGCAGGTAAAGACCCGAAAACACTGGGGGCAAAGGTGGCTGATAAGGCCTTGCGTTACGATTTAACGGTGCCTTTTGCGCGTTACGTGGTCCAGCACCAAAACGAGATTGCTTTCCCGTTCAAGCGCTACCAAATGCAGCCGGTTTGGCGTGCAGACCGCCCACAAAAGGGGAGGTTCCGCGAGTTTTACCAGTGCGATGCCGATGTAGTAGGCTCTGATAGCCTGTGGCAAGAGGTAGAGCTCGTGCACTTGTACGATGCGGCGTTCACAAAGTTGGGTTTGCCGACGACCATCAAAATCAACAACCGCAAAATATTGGCAGGAATGGCCGAGGTTTTGGGGATCAAGGACCAATTCATTTCTTTCACCGTAGCCATTGACAAACTCGATAAAGTAGGCCCGCAAGGCGTGCTTGATGAGATGACAAATCAGGGCATTAGCAGTGAGGCAGTGACCCGTTTTGGGCAGTGGCTCGAGGCGGGGATGACCCTAGAGGCGCTCAAGGAAGTCTTGGCGGAATCTGAAGAAGGTAAGCTCGGGTTGGAAGAATTGGAATTTGTTTTAACTAACTCAAAATCAGGCATTAAATCGTCTAAGGTTGAATTTGATTTCACCCTAGCGCGTGGCTTGAATTACTACACCGGAACCATCTTCGAGGTGGCGGCGGAAGGAGTGGCCATGGGCAGTGTGGGCGGCGGCGGCCGTTATGCAGATTTGACAAGCATTTTCGGACTGAAGAACACCTCAGGGGTGGGCATCAGTTTTGGTTTAGACCGCATCTATTTGTGTCTTGAAGAATTGGGTTTGTTCCCGACCGAGGTGAGTGCACGTCCTGCAATCCTGTTCGCAAATTTCGGGGAGGCAGAAGCAGTGTCGGCCTATCAATGGGTCACCAAGCTGGTGGGCCAAGGCGTTCGTGCTGAACTCTATCCAGATGCGTCCAAGCTCAAGAAGCAGTTTGATTTTGCCGATAAAAAAGGCATCGTTCATATGGCCATGGTAGGCACGAATGAAATGGGCGCGGCGGCTATTCCTGTGAAGAATCTCGGTACGGGCGATCAAGAAGTGATGACCTTGGAGCAAATCGTTGCGCTGCTAGGCTAGTCCGGCAATTTTTTCCCAAAGTTTTGGGTCGTTGTGCTCTGGTTTCATGAGCACACTGCGTACGACTACGAGTTCGTCTTGGTCCCATTCCATAGGCCATGGGCATTGTGCTGGGGCCAATTTAAATAGCGCCAAATGCACCCCCGCCCGAGCCTGCTCCTCAAAAAACTCACGATTCTCCGCGCTCACTTCTGAGGCCTTCAAACCCTTTTTGCTGAACACGCAGATATCCAATGCAGGGTCCATCACCCAATATCCTTCGTTCTCCAATGATTGGGTCAAGCCGCGTGCGGCGGCGAGGCTATGTTCCAAGCGCTGCGCGAACTCACCGCCCTTCTCCAATGGGAATTTCTGTAATGTGGCCCACAGCGCTGCCGCTGCTGCACCCGGTCTGGAACATTCCAAAGTAATCTCGCCCAAATGGAGCTGATCCGAGGTGAAATACGTGTACGGGCTGTCGTGCTTGTAAAACTTGCCCTCTTTCGGATTCTTGAACAGCACCGCACCACAACCATAGGGCTGCAGTCCGTGCTTATGTGGATCAATAACCACTGAATCCGCCCGACCCAACGCTGCAAAGGCCGCCTCATCACCAGCCTCATTCAACGCACAAAGCTTAAAATACCCTCCGTAAGCGGCATCGGCATGGACGCGGGCGCCATAGACTCCGGCCATTTCCAGAATATCATGCAGCGGGTCAACGGCGCCCATACCCGTCGTTCCCATCGTAGCGACAATGGTGGCTGTGCGGCCTGCGGCCTCGAGTGTCTTCAAGGTTTGCTCGAGCTGGCCGAGATCCATACGGCCATGTTCATCGGCGCCGATGGCGCCGAACTCCATCCCCAACACCTCACTCATGCGCTGATGCGTGTAGTGACTTTGGGCGGAGGCGAGGACCTTGGTGGTGGGCTCGTTTTGGCGTGCCACCCAGAGCGCCTCGAGGTTTGCGACGGTGCCGCCGGAGGTGAGGTGGCCCAACGGTTGATCGTAGCCGATCATCGTCCCAAGTGCTTGTATACATTCCAGTTCGAGGGCAGAAGTGGCTCTACCGCCGTCTAGGGCATGGTTGTTTGGATTGATGAAACTCGTCATCCAATGCGCCGCCTGGGCCAAATGGTGCGGCGGTTTGATCATCTGACCGGCATATTCAGGCGCCGCATAGGGATAGTTGTCCTGCAGCTTTTGCGCTAAGGTGTCCAAGATTTCCCGGTCGCGGGCATCGAGGTCTAAGGAATCAAATTGTAATGTGGTGAGAAAGTTCCAATCCATGGTTGGAAATTACATCAATCCAGCCAAGTATTGACATATTCCCCTTGCGGATCGTAGCGCTCCGCTTGAAAGGCTGTATTGAACTTTCGGAATGGACGAGGATCATTGCCCACACCCGCGATGTAGAGCCAATTCCCGTAGTTCGACGCAGGGTCATGATCGACCAACATGGCCTCAAACCACGCCGCCCCATAGCGCCAATCGAGGTGTAGATCGTGAACCAAATAGGAGGCCACATTCTGGCGGCCTCTATTGCTCATAAACCCTGTCGCCGCCAATTCTCTCATGTTGGCATCCACCAACGGATCTCCCGTGGTGCCGTTTTTCCACATCTCGAAATGCTTGTTGCGGAAGTTCTTCTTTGGCTTGGCCGGTTGCAGCCCGCCCTGCAAGAACAAGTCGCGTCCATGCTTGCGTGCGATCCATTGGAAATACTCACGCCACAACAGCTCGAAGTACAGCCAATAGGTGCTCTCGTTGGAGGTGATTTGGTGCTCGAATCGCTTGATTTCCGCATAGATCTCTCTTGCTGAAATACAGCCCAAGGCCAAGAACGCCGAAAACTTTGAGCTGAAATCCGCCCCCAACATGCCGTTGCGCGTTTCCTTATACGTGGTGATGTGTTCGGTATCCCAGAGGTAATGGTCTAATCGGTCCCAAGCTGCACTTACTCCGCCTTGAAATGGATGCGCACTGCGCTCGTCCATAGATGCATGGGCCGTAGGTGTCCACGGTGCGGATTTCACAGGATTAGGAGTGAGGGTAGGTTCGGGTAGCACCGCTGCCGGCTGCGAATATTTCTCCAGCTTTTTGCGGAAGGGGGTGAAGGATTGAGGTAAATCGGCCAATTCAAAAGGCAATTGGTGCTGCTCAAAAATCGTGCGCTCCTCAAACCAATTCGTTTCAATATTTCGCTCTGCTGCCCACTGATCTAGGGCCAATTCTTCCATTTGCTCGTTGTAGGCCGGCTCCGTCGGACCGACAATGGCATCCACCTCATACTTGGCGGCCAATGCACAAACGCGCTCCACGATGGTGCCGCCGTTCTCGTCCACTAAAAGGCTGCTGCCGTGTACTTCGATGAGTTGGCTGAGGGAGGCCACGCTTTGCGCTACAAACGATTGCTTGTGTTCGCCCCAAGGGAAATTGCCGGTGGGGTGCTCTGCATTTGGGGTAGGGTACAGATAAACCGGAATGACCTGATCGTAGTGCTGATAGGCGTGATAGACCGGAAGATTATCGCTCAGCCTGAGGTTGTTTCGGAACCAAAGTAGACAAGTTTTCATAGGAGGTTAGAGGTTTTCCAAATGATCGTGAATCCACCGAGCGCGCTCACGAAGGGCGACTTTATCGGCTTCTTTCATCTTGTTTAATGTCCTATAAACCATTCCGATGCGGGGATTGTTCCCTAATTGGTCTTCATTTCTTTCATAAAAATCCCAGTAGAGGGCATTGAACGGGCAACTGTCCTTCTCTGCACGGGTTTTTCGGTCGTACGGACAATGCCCACAGTAATCGCTCATCTTGTGGATGTAGTTCGCGGAACTTACATAAGGTTTGGTCGCAATCCATCCCCCGTCTGCAAACTGACTCATGCCTCTGGTATTGGTGATTTCGACCCATTGGAAAGCATCGATATAAATGCCCAAGTACCATCGGTCTACCTCACTAGGGTCAATACCGGCCAAGAGCATAAAATTCCCGGTGATCATTAACCGCTGAATGTGGTGGGCATAGGCATGGTCCAAGCTTTGGCCTATGCTCTGCTTCATGCATTCCATCTTCGTCTTGCCTGTCCAAAACCACGAAGGTAGCGGTGCACTGTGGTTGAAATAGTTCAAATCCTCATAGTCCGGCATGGCCATCCAATAGGCTCCACGCATGAATTCACGCCAGCCCAAAATTTGACGGATGAATCCTTCCGCCGCATTGATGGATACTTCCTCGCGATCATGGTAGGCGCGCTCGACTTCCTGGCACACCCAAAGCGGATCAATCATCTTCGTGTTGAGGGCAAAGGAGATCCGACTGTGGTACATGGCCCACTGATTGCGTGCCATGGCATCCTGAAAATCTCCAAAGAATGGCAGATCATGCTCGAGCCAATAGTGGAAGATGTCCTTGGCTTGTTCTGGTGTGGTTGGCCAATAGAAATGTTTGGGGTTGCCTAGGGAGCCTATGGTAGGGATGTTCGCTTGTTGGATATCCTCTACAACAGCACAGACATCAGTATCGGGGAAGAACCGTGGTGGTATGCTGTGTCCCTTCGGCAGGGCTTTACGGTTACTTGCGTCGTAGTTCCATTTGCCTCCTAAGGGTTGGGCGCCTTGCATAAATATACCTGTGGATTTGCGCATTCTGCGGTAGAAGCTTTCCATGAGGAGGGTCTTTTTACCGGAGAATTGGGCTTTAAAATCTTCAACATCTGCGATGAAATGCTCGCTGCTACATACCTCGATTTGGAGTCCATTTTCCCTCAAACCGAGCAAATGCTCTTGCACTCTGTATTCATCGGGTTGTTGAATTTCGATGCGTTGGGTGCCATGTTCGGTGCAGAGCTTTTGTAGGTTTTCTCCCAAGGAGGGTAGGGTTTGACCTATGCTGCCGTAATGCACTTTGTGGCCTTGTACCTGTAATGCGGATGCAAAAGCGCGCATTCCTGCGAAAATTCCCACGACCTTCTGAATGTGGTGTGGGGCGTAGGTGGCCTCATCGTAGCATTCGAAAAAAGCATAGGTAATGTCGTCGGACTGTTCCGAGAACCAGGTGTGATGTCTGTTGAGTTGATCGCCTAGAATGAGCCGAATCATGGGGGAGGGTTTTAGGCATAACCGCTCGCGAAGTCGAAAGTTCAGGCAAAAAAAAGGAGCCAATTTCTTGGCTCCGTACCCCTAACCTAATTCAAAGTTGCCTTTGAATAGTTCTAATATAGAAAGATTTTACTTCCCCACTCGCTATCGGTCTAATTTGAGACACGAAAAATCCGAAATCCCAAGAAATTAAGTGTAAATACTCATGAAATTGGGCCCAAATCCACCCAAATCGCTTACAGGTAGATCTTGAAGCTTTCCATCACAGCGTCCAAACAACGCTGTCTGTCCAAAGCGAAAGAGTCCATCGGACAGGGCATTTGAAGTTCCAAAAACAGTCCGTTGCTCAGGGTGTCGCGCAGCATCAGCTTATGTGCGATGATATAGGGAAACGGCTCCTGCTCGTAATACCCATAATTGACCAACCAATCTTCTACGGTATCTTTTTTCAAGGTCTTCCAGCTATCTCTTCGGGCAAACTGCAGGTTGATGAACTCCTGCGCTTGGGTTTGTTCTTTGACCGAAACGTAAGATCCCACGCGCTTAAAAGGGTGGACCTTGAGCAAAATACTCGCGGCGCTGTCGTCCGTGAATCGCGCGGCTTCATAATAGTTGAAGTTTTGCTTGCCAAATTCTGGCATGCGCACTTGCCAGTCGTAGCCTAATTGGAATGCGAAATCAATGTTCGGCATCGCGTAGTACTGCGCCTGCTCGAAGTTGAAGGTATATTGTGCGCTCAAGTCGCAGGATTTTTGTTCTGAGGAAGTTCCACAGCTCACAAGCGCCGTGGCAAGCAATATTGATTTTATCTTCGCATTCATAAGTTCAACTGCATGATTCTAGAAAGT
>JAYPCB010000071.1:434-9315 GCA_038124525.1 Cryomorphaceae bacterium | reverse complement strand
GTTCGTCGTTGCGTTGCTTTTGGCAGGAACGATTTGGAACGAAAGGCTGTCGCCGTCTTGATCGGCCTGGCAGATTTCAAAAGGGAAATTCGTGTTCACATAAGCCGTTGCGATGCCAGGTTGGATGGCTGGGCTGTTGTTGTATGAGCGGATGGCGGGTTTCCCGGTGACTAGCACAGAGGAAATGTAGATGGACTGCGAAGAGGGGTTGGCCAAATTCGTGATGCCCGAAGGACGACAACAGGTCGTGTAGTAGAAGTTGTAGCCACTGTTATTATCAACAGTTACGGTGCCTTCATACGTTACCACCCCTACGCCGTAGCTCGACCCACAGTTGCTCGCCAAGTTGTACGAGTTGCTGCTGTTTTGCGTGAGGGCCAATGAGGTTGGTGAAGATTGGCTGAGTTTCTTGTAATACACTGTAGCGCTTGAAGGAAGATTGATCCCGTTCAGGTCGCGGTACAGGTGCAGGGTCACTTTGTAGGTGCTGGTGTTGGCACCAGTGCTTTGGTGTTCGAAAGTGAAATCACCCGTAATAAGGTGGGTGGCAGAGAGCGCTGTGCTAAAGACGAACGCAAGAAGGAGTAAAACGTGACGCATGGGGCGAAGGTTTTAGGATTTGATTCGAAGATAAGGTTTAATTGGACCTGAAAAAGGAGGAATGAGTGACCGATTATATCTCCCGTTCCTCCCGATATTCCGGCAATGTGATGCCTAATATTTGTCGAAAGGAAAGATATAAAGAGGCACGCGTTGCATATCCCACAGAATGCGCAAGATCATCTACGTTTCCTTCATCTAAGAAGCCGTCTTCAATAAGGAACAATGCTTTATTAACGCGCAAGTATTTTTTCAAGTAATTCCAACTTGTTCCTGTTTTAGCAAAGAACATTTCCCACTCCTTATCCTCGAAAGGCGAATATTCAGTAAATGAAGACCTAGAGCGCATGTATTTGGCAGGAATTTCTTCATCGCCGCAGATAATTTCTTCGATATACAATAGCAAAGATTCATTCTTGACATATTCTGCCCCAGGATAGATTGCTCCTGTTGGCCGAGATTTTGTTTCTCTGTTTGTTACTTGTTTTGGTTTCGGAGGTTTTACAATGATTACGTCCCAAAAGATGATGAATACTCCCCCAAACATTAAATAACGTTGGACATCGGGGTTCGAAATGAAAATGCTTTCTCCTAAAGCATAATTATAGACGACATCAAAAATGATTGGAGTGCAAATCAGAAGACCTACGGGCAAGTAGTACTGCTCACGCGAAGCTTTGTATTGGCGAAGTTTTCTAATACACAACAGATAATACAACGCAGTATAAATAGGATAACCTAAAAAGATAAAGAGGTCTGAAAAGGGGTAGAACATGATGTTTTCCGACCAATTCATTAAGCGACCGTCTAAGACGGCTATTTTATAGTGATCGATATCTAAAAACCAATGCAGAAAAAGCATCACATACCCTATAATGAAGGGGAGATAATGTATGATATGCCAAGGGTTTTGTCGTTCTTTTAAAGGCTGAATGGAGCCATAAATACCCGGTCCTATGACGTAGAGTAAAGGCACAAACATTGGATAGAGAAAATTCAAAAAAGAATTGCCCACTAGCTTTGTATCGGTAAATAGAAATGCGCTCATGAGCACGCCTGTCAAAAAGTAGATGTAAGGCCAATTATACTTGCGCACCCTAATCCCCGCGAAGACAAGCGCGATAACCAAAAGCGTAATACCTAAAATGACATAGTCCCTATACATGACCTAAAAGTGTTGTATACACTAAAATAGTCGGAAGGGATGGGGATTGCAAATGCTAAAGCTGAGGACAAGCGGAGGTTTGAACAGTATATATGATTTGGTAGGATTCCGTTTGAATTTCAGGCACAGACCCTTCGAATAAGAAATAAGAAACCGTGGCAGAATTTAGGCTGCCTTTACCCGAAACAAAGGGTTGATCGGAGGTGGTTAAGTTCAACGTATACTGAGTTCTGTTGGGGTCGATAGTGTTGTTTGGAGAAGCAAAAGGGTCGAGTTGTGCTTGAATGGAAGCGTGGCCATTGGAGGCGCTGGATAAGCGCGCATACACACACCATTTGGTTTGCTTGGAAACATTTTTAACGGAGAGGTCTTCTTCGAGACTTAGATCTATTAAATCATTGAGGTCAGATCCAGGGATATAGGCAGAGTTTAGCTCCAATGCTCCAATGCCTGAAGCTGTCAAAACCGAAGCGGAAGAATTGAGATTTTGAGCATTCAAGCCGAATGCACTCAGAAGGAAAAGTATAAGGGTCCAATTTTTCATTCGACAATGGTGAATATGATGTTGGTTTGAACGCTTCCTCCGGTCAATGTTCCATAATTACCTGCCGGGTTTTCTTGCAATTCATAATAGAAAGGTATGCCATCATTGGAGAGCGTTCCTGTGGCCCCTTGATCAAGCTGATTTAGCCAAGTTTTGGGAAGTGCCGACAACTCAATACCGGTATTTGTTTGAGGGGAAATACCATAAGCCGGCGCATTCAAAGTCCCAGTTTGAAGAACGAGCAGGTAAAAATCGGAGGCGAGGTTGGATTGGAGCGAAACGTTGATGGACCTAGAAACACCTGTTCTGCCAAACATGGTGTAATGGAAGTATTGCATGGCGCTTGTGCCAAAAACAGGCCCTTGAAGTCCGACACCGTCGCTAATAGAGGCTGCACTGTTCAATGAAATAGAAACGGGGTTTGGGTCTGCAACTCCGGCAAGGCTCACATTGTCGTAGGTGAGGTTGATTTGTGTAGTGGTTTGAAGATTGACCGGCTGGGCATTAAGTACGACTACGAGGAACAATGCGATGAGTACATAAAGCTTTTTCATCGACCTATTCCTCTTTGCACCTTAACGCCTTGAGTGTTCTCCTCTATCTCTAGCCATAGATTCCATTCTTCGCCGTTCTCTAGCAGCCTGCTATCCTCTGCTTTTTTGATTTTAAACGCCTTGTATGTCGGGTCTTTGAGCTTAATACGAGCTTTCCATTCTCCCGGACGCAAACCTGAAATTGAAAGGCTGCCGTCTGCTTTTAAGTTTCGAACGATACGTTCATCCCCATTGGAGATGATGACGATGAATTTGGAGAAATCTGGCCGCAGTGTCTGTAAGGTGGAATTCCTTTTAACTTGCACTTTTCCTAGTATACGAGCGGTTTTAAAGAGGTTTATGGTGAGGTGCGAATGCTTGTCAAAGGTGTAGACCTTTTGGTTGAAGCCGTTGGCGGGCTGTGCGCCGAAGGGTAGCGACTTTCTGTCGATAATGACGGCCACGGAATCGGTATTGATGGTATGTACCATGAATTTTCCGTGTTTATCGGTAATCACGCTTTGCCCCGCCACATTCAACACGATGTTAGGCACGGAATTGCCGTTTATGTCAAGGACCTCCCCGCTCAAGTTTTTGAGGGCGAGATCAGTTTTTCGTGGGATGTAGAGATCAAAGGATCCTGAGGTTTGAACGGTGAGAACATTAGGGGCATTTTGGTTGAAAGCGTTGTTTACCATGAGGGAAAATTGGCTTTTACCGTAGCGGTAACTGAGCATATTTCGGGCCGTGAAGAATTGTGGAATACGCATGCTGGGCTGGAGACTATATCCCCATTGTGAGCGCAGTGAAAAGCGAGGGTTGATTTGGTATCGCGCGGTAAGGTCAACTCTATTTCGCAATAGGCCGAGGGTTTGCTCGAAGCGATAGGAAGAGCTCAGGTTGATGGACCGGAAAGAGGTTTGATAGGATATGCCTGCTTCCCGTCTGTTCAAGAATCCGTTAGCCTTCATATCGGTGATTTGGTTGCGTCCGCTGATGACTAAGTTATTCCCCTGGGAGAGTTTTCGCGTAAAGATGGCTTGGTAGCTGGTAATGTCGGCGGTAAAGATTTCGCCGGCGTAGATGTTTTCGCTGCTGTATAGACTTGCGTTAGTACTCAAGGATGTTTTTGGAAAGATTTGGACAAAGGCGTTCCCGCCGATGGTGTATCGCGAGCTGTTCTTATCGGCTGAAATATTTTGATCGAAGAAAGAGGCGTTCATTCCGAAGGAGTGTTGGCCAATTCTCTGATTCATGTACCCGTTGTACATGTTGATATTGGAATTTCTAGGCGTGAAGTTTTCGGGTGACTGAAACAAATCCCCACCAATTGAAAATCCTTTCACGGCCCCAAAAAAGCTCCCTTCAAAGGCCACGTGGCTCATGTCCAGGGCGTCGTAATGGTTCATGCCGGCACTGGCCTTGAGGTTGTTTTTGTACTTGAGGTTTGCCTTTGCCCCATTCAAGAAATGTGTGTTTCCCTTGCTGGTGAAGTAAGTCAGTGAGTTTTCTACTTTCAGTAGGCCAATGGATTGTGCGATGTGGTGATTGAATAATTGGTCCACGGTATCCATCGGTGTGCGTTGGATTTTCTGCAAGGCTAGGATTTCCGTATCAAAAGTTTTGTTGTCGTATTCGAGTTTGCCGCCGATGAAGTTTCGTGGTAGACGAAAGAAAAATGAGGTGCGTGGGTTGTACATACCCATCCCCACTTTGGCGGTGTGAAATCCTCGGTTCCAAGATTTGCCGACATCAAATTGGGTGTTTTGATTGAAGTTCCCGTTGGAAAACACCATCATGTTGGAGATGTTAGAATGGACTTGGTTGCGGGCACGTTGGCCGAATTGGCCACGTAAAACCGTATTCGTTCTAACCACAGGCCCGAAGCCTTGCTCCATATAGGTTGCCGCCTGCTTCACCGACACCTTAGATAGATTGGTGCTGTAATCTGCTTTGATGATAGATGGGTACACCTCAACATTTCTAATGGCTGTGACCTGCTGTTTGTTCGATACTAAGTTTACGACACATCCGATCTGAAGGTCTCCAGAAGTAATGCCTTTTGGGGGCTCAATAGTGAATTCAAACTCTTGTTTTTCCCCGGGGGTAAGTTCAATGTTTTCTCGCCCGCCATTTCCAAGAAGGTACACCTCCATAGCCTCAGTGGTATTGCCTTTATTCTCCACGGCGAATTGCACTAAGGTTGCCCCACTGTGGTTTGAAATTTTACGGGGATAGCCGAGCGGGTAGGCGATGATTTGCCTTCGGGAGGAGACGGTTACGGAATTATGAACGGAAAATCGCAAGTCATTTTTCAACAGCTCGATGCCTAGATCAAAATGGTATAGTCCCGCAGGGGTATAGCTGCTGGATGAAGCAATAACCGTAAAGTTTCGTTTGCTCTGCGGGAGGATGAAAAGTTCGTTTTGACTTTGTATGAGGGTCCAATTCTCTGGCGCAATTGCCGCCGGCTTAAACCATAGGGTGTCTATGCAGTGGTTGGTGAGCTGTAAAGTGAATTGGGCATTGGCACCCGGTGAAATGAGGGTATCTTGCTTTAGAATGGCAATATCAACGGTGTTTACCTTCTGTGTGCATTGGAACACGAATTGATCTAAAAAATTTGGCATCAGTTGTGCCTTCCCCCATGTGCTTAGAAGTAAGAATCCTACGAGGATTATCGGGCGGTATGTGAATCGTGAAACCACCTCCTCATGGGTTAAAGTGTGATGGATTCAGACACCCCAAAAACATCCCCACTTTGGGCCTCGTGTAGCAGGACTAATTCATAGGTGCCCGGCGCTACATCGATGTTTTCAAGCAGCACCTTTCTACATTGTTGCGGCTGAATACTCTGTCGGATGGAGGTGTTCTCATACACCATATTTCCTTCCATATCCATGATAGAGGCTTTGGTATGGAACGTGGTGGAAGCATTACCTCGGTTCACCAATGAAAGTTCAAAGGCATAATCCACCCCGGCGGTATCAATGGCGAGGCTCTGGGTAAACAGATCTACACTGGATTGAACACTAGGGTTGTTGTAGATGATATTTACGCCATAACGTATCTGCACACCAAACTGAACCACTCCAGCTTTTTGCACGCTGTCCACTAGCGCGGTGTTGTTGATGAACAGACAAGTATTAGCATTAGGCAAGTCGTAGTTTGAAGGTATGTTGACGAGCACACTGAAGTCTCGCTTTTCTCTAGGCAAGAGCACTAGTTCGCTATTTTCTAAAGTCAACCAAGGACGGCAACTGCTTTCGATAGCTTCTTCACCATCCACATAGACATATCCCTCGTCACAATCGTTGTAATAATCCATCAAAGAGAAAGTAACACGCTTCGCTTCATCACTATTATTCTGAAGGGCAATATTGAGTGTTTGTGCGGTGCCCAGCGGCGCATCGATGATCTGCGTCAAGCCGCTGTTCACTACTACTTGACTAAAGAGCAGTGAGGGCGTAAAGAGTATGGCGAGTAGTTTTTTCATAAAACCAATAACCCCGAGGCAATGCACTGCCTCGGGGCTACGTACTATACTTTCAAGTTTAATTGGTAATGGTGTACGTAATAGTAGGCGCATTCGCACCGTTTGAGGTCGTTTGCTCTAAACCCGAGTAATCACTTACGCTTGCGGTGTAAGAGAGCGTATAATAAGCAGTTCCAGTGTAGGAGGCGCCAATATCTTCGATTATGGAAGAAGGAGATGACCCCACAGCAGTCCCAGATCCACTTGTTTCAAATCCAGATACTACGGTTCCTAGCGTACCATAGGTAGTGGAGGATAGTGAGGAGACCCCGGAATTATCTACGGTCAATACCACATCAATACCTGTAGGGATATTGGTGAACTGCACTTTGACTACGGCCGTGTTGTTGTTACCGTTACCCGTAGGCATGTAAGAGTAGTATAAGTTGGTCGTTGCGGCGGCCGATGTGGTAGAATATCCGTCTCCAGCAGTTGTGGGTGTACCAAAGTCGAAAGTCAATGAATTTGCATCCACCCCAACAAGAGAGTGTGAGCTTATTCCGAAATCTACAGTTTGCTCGTCATAAGCTTGACCGTAGGAAAGCGTCGCGATCAATGAAAACACACCGATCCATTTGAGGTTTTTGATTTTGTTCATGGCTCTGATTTATTAGTTTCAAACAATTGGCCGACTTCTCGGCACTATAATGATAGACTAAAACCTAGGCCCATGAGTGTTCAATCAAGTTTTGAACAAAGTCCTGTAGCTCCTGTGAATACTGGGGTTTGAAGAAATTTAGATGTTCAATGAACTGTTCAACAGACCATTGAACACAGAGAATTTAGTCCTCAATGGACTTTCTGTAATCAGTAAAAGAAGTGCCTTCAATTTGCTTGAATGCGCTGTAGAAGGAGGTTCTGCTTTGATAGCCAATGACTTCGGTCAATCCGTTTACAGAAAACTGATTTAGGTAACCCTCTTGGACTAATTTTTTTGCTTGCTGTACCCGGTGATAACGCTTGAAGGTTATGAAATCTAGCTCTCTCCACGCTAAATACACGGCCCAGTCTTCAAGGGAGATATTAGAGACCTTAACAAGATCTACGATGGAAACACCTTTGGAGGTGATGGTTTGTAAGAACGGACCATCGTCGTTCGCGATAAATTTTTGAATAAGCTTGTAGTTCTCTGGTAATTGGCCACGCTCAATAGCATCTATCTCATATTTCGAAAGGGGGTGCCTTAAAACGTAGAAGAAGCCTAAGGTTATCAGTAATAGATTGTTTATGATCAGGGTGATCCAAAACCAGTGGTTTGTCCATTGTCCACTGAACATAAAATTCATCAAGACCAATGCTATGAGTATGGCGATCCCAAACCATTTTCCGGAAGCGGGTACCCGTTCATCCTGAGCGTTCACGAAGTAAAACGCAAAATGTATTGGCGCTAATAGGATGTGGAGCGGTTTGGAGGTAAAGGAATAATGATCCAAGTCTAATAGGTGTTTTCCTTGCATCCATAGGTCTTCAAATTGTGTGGTTTGGATATCTCGTATAAACCCATGATAAATACCCCCGAGTAAGAATAGCACACCAAAAGCGCCATGAAAAAGTCCTAGGGAAAGAGTCTGAGGCTGCACGTTTTTTATCCCAAAATAGTAGGCTGGCCCAAGAAACATCATAAAGCAGGTTAACTCTGGAAACAAAAAGGCCAACATCCGGCTATTATGTATGGTCATTGAATTCGTGAAGAAGACCATGATCATCATAGCCAAACCAAAAAACAACCAAATAAAGCTATTGAACCGTGTGCTTCTAGACTTTTCCCCTCCTACGAGAAAAAAGAATAAAACTAGCGTAGCGACGGACGTCAGTTTGATGAGAGCGTAAAGATACTCTTCCATGTAGTAGCTTAATGTTCAGTTGTTTGGTACTGAAATATAAGCAAATACTACGAGAGTTTATTGAGCTAAATTGCGATGCTTTAAGGCCTTTCTATCTAAA
Organism: Cryomorphaceae bacterium; assembly: GCA_038124525.1. Classification (GTDB taxonomy): domain Bacteria; phylum Bacteroidota; class Bacteroidia; order Flavobacteriales; family Schleiferiaceae; genus UBA10364. The sequence goes on along the minus strand of JAYPCB010000071.1, from coordinate 994 downwards.
AAATTAGTCCACCAAAAACTTCACTTTCTCGTGACCTATCCTCAAGGTAAACGACTTGTTCTGTAGGAACCACGCCTCCTCTTTGTACGCGGCTTTGTTGGGGTAGCTGAGGTCCATGAGGAAGAGGCCTTCGTTGTGGGGCGCTCCGGAACAATTGGTCAATCGTAATTTTATTTTTTCTCCTGGGCCCAATTCTATCGCAGGATGACACAACCCCGCTCCACGCCCGGTATTGTCCACCAAAGCAATGGCATCTTCGTGCAGCGCCAAGACCTCATGCCCCTCATTGACCAGCGTGAGGACCAATTCCTTGTGGCTCCCCGAAAACTTTCCACGCACCCCGCCCTGCTCAAACGCATAAGACTTGGACGCACCGTCCTCTAAAGAAGATTTGAATTTGAGACTTTGCCCCTGCAGGCTCCATCCGAAAAAGAACAATAAAATGGCAACGGCCGATCGCTTCATCATACAATACATGTCGCGTAGCTCAGGTTTAGCGGTTGCCCACAAATGCACAAAGACAATGCCAAAGAAGTCTCATTTCAGACGCGCAATTATAC
>JAYPCB010000071.1:0-424 GCA_038124525.1 Cryomorphaceae bacterium | reverse complement strand
CGAGACAAAAACACCCAGTTTGGATAAAATGAACACCTCTACGCTCAAAGCACAAGGGAAAAATCACACAACCCAATTATATTTGAGGAACCAGAACAATAAACCATGCTAACTCTGTTGCTTCAAATCGCAAAACTCTTTTTCCGTGAACCGTGTAGCGTTCAACGTGAAATCTTAAACCGTCTTCAAAAAAAACGTGGCGCCTGGGATGCAAGCAATGGGGAGCTTCTAGAGATGTACGAGCACGTAAATAGCATCGTGAAAAAAAGAACAGGGGTAGGCACCATTACTCCTGGCCAATTCGCCACGCTACTCAAACACCCCACTAGCACGCTAAACTTCATCCAAGGTCGAAAAGTGCCACTTAACGACTTAGAAAAGTTCCGTTCAGAATTTGTTAATCCTAAAAATTGAACAGTACTCG
>JAYPCB010000070.1:0-9638 GCA_038124525.1 Cryomorphaceae bacterium | reverse complement strand
GCTTGTACGATGGAGCGCGTATGCAGAGCCCTATGGTGGACGGTGTTGCCGCTTCTTGGGGAGATGCAATGGCCGCCGCTCGTGCTCTCATGACCGAAAACAGTGTTTTGGTAAGTGGTTCTGTGATCAGCCCAGCTTTGAAAACAGCCATCTCAAAACTGGGTTTGCGTCATGTAAGTGTTGATGCAGTAAGCCAGAGTGCACGTGCGGACGTATACGAGAGCCTAACCGGTCAACGCGGTCTACCTACAGTTTCTTTGGATAAAGCTTCTACAGTTGTTGCTGTAGGTGCTGATTTCTTGGGCGATTGGGGCGGCGAAAACCTCATGGGTGCGTATGCTGCAGCTCGCAAACCAGGTGAAGGAATGCTGCGTCACATTCAAGTGGAAGCAGGTCTATCACTTTCGGGTTCAAATGCAGATGCTCGCATCAAAGCGAAAGTAAGTGAGTACGAAACAGTACTTGCACACATATATAATAAGGTAGCAGCTGCAACGGGCGCAGATAAAATTGCGGCACCGGCAGTACGCGAAGAAATTGCAAGCTCGGTAGATAATGCAGCAATGGAATTGATCCAAGCAGGATCAGGTGCTTTGTTGTTGAACGGCTTGAATTCTGCGACTGCGGAAAAATTAGCTGCAAAAACAAATGAACTACTTGCATCATCAGCGTTCAATACTTCAACGCTCGAGTACACTTCAACCGGTTCTGATAGCGCCTTCAATGCGTTATTGGCAGATGTTAAAGCAGGTGCAGTAGATACGATCATCACTCTTGATAGCAATGTGTTGTACTTCTCTGCGGAGTTGGCAGCATTGGCAGATAAAGTGAACCTTGTGAGCATTGCAGATCGTGCAGACGAAACTGCGTCTAAAGCGAAAGTTGCGCTACCATTGAGCCACTATCTTGAGGCTTGGACCGATGCAATACCAGTAGATGGTGTATATGCAGTAGGTCAACCGACCATCAGCCCACTTTTCGACAGCAAGAGTGCAGTTGAAATCGTAAACGGCTTGGCAGGAGGTTCTGAAAGCGCTATTGATTTGATCAAAGCAAGTGCTTCAACCACAGCAATCGCGAAAGCTTGGAATGCATTATTGCACGACGGTTTTGCTGAGGTAGAGTCGCTTAAAAGACTCTATTTTGTAACTCCTTCAGTCGATCTATCAGATGTAAAAGTAGGAGCAGCAATCGAAGGCATCGAGTTCTACACATACACCAAAGCGGGTATGGGTGCTGGATCAAATGCGAATAACCCTTGGGTATATGAGCTTCCAGATCCTATCTCACGTTTGTCATGGGACAACTACTTAGTGATGTCTGCTGCAGATGCAGTCGCACTAGGCGTTGAGAACTATGCACAATCAAACGGTGCAATGAATGGTAATACCGTGAACATTACCGTGAACGGTACTACATTGGAAAATGTTCCAGTATGGATTCAACCTGGACAAACGAAAGGATCTGTAGGTCTTGCTGTAGGTTTTGGACGTGAATCTGTGGGTAAAGTAGGAAATGGAGTAGGTGTGAATGCAAATGCTCTTCTTGCCACTACTTCAACCTATGCTTCGGCTGAAATCGTTGCTACAGAAGTAGAACACGGTTTCGCTTCAGTACAGCTTGCTCACACGATGATGGGCCGTAAGATTGTAAACGAAATCAATCTTCCTACGTTCTTACACGGCAATGCCACAGAGTGGAACGAGACTCCAACCTTTGAAACTCACAAAGGACCGTTAACAGCTTTCGAAGCTAACCTTTGGGACGATCACGATCACGAAACTTCACACATGTGGAACATGTCTATCGACTTGAACTCATGTACAGGTTGTGGTGCTTGTGTGGTTGCATGTTCGTTGGAAAACAACGTGCCTGTAGTAGGTAAGGACGAGGTGCGTCGTCACCGCGATATGCACTGGTTGCGTATCGACCGTTACTACTCTTCAGATATGAGCGAGGCAGTTGCCGAAGAAGAAGGTATTGGTGCTATTGAGAAATACGCGAAGATGGAAGTTCCTTCAGAGAGCCCATCGGTAGTATTCCAACCGGTAATGTGTCAGCACTGTAACCACGCTCCTTGTGAAACTGTATGTCCAGTAGGTGCAACCGCTCACTCACGTGAAGGTTTGAACCACATGGCTTATAACAGATGTATCGGTACTCGTTACTGTGCGAACAACTGTCCGTACAAAGTGCGTCGATTCAACTGGTTCAACTACCAAGCAAACGAGAAGTTCACTGATGTGAACCCAGCACAGGATGATTACGGCCGTATGGTCTTGAATCCTGATGTGACTGTTCGTGCACGTGGTGTGATCGAGAAGTGTTCTTTGTGTATCCAGCGTATCCAATTGGGTAAACTAGAAGCGAAGAAAGACGGTAGAATGTTGACTGATGGTGAATTCACTACAGCTTGTGCTCAGGCTTGTGGTTCTGGTGCCATTGTCTTCGGTGATGTAAACAATCCTTCAAGTGAAGTAAGCCACCTCAAGCAGGAAGCTCGTGCTTACCACCTGTTGGAAGAAGTAGGTACACAACCTAGCATCTTCTACCAAACGAAAGTTAGAAACAGAGCCTAATAAATAAGAAAGCGACATGCATTACGAATCGCCTGTTAGAAATCCGCTTATCCTTGGAGACAAGTCGTACTCCGACATCACCAATGATATTGCGAAACCTGTAGAATCTAAGGCACCCCGCGCTTGGTGGATTGCCTTCTCCATTGCCTTTGTGATGTTCTTGTGGGGTGTAGGAAACATCCTATACACTATCGGAACTGGTATCGGTGTTTGGGGTTTGAACAAGACCGTTGATTGGGCCTGGGACATCACCAACTTCGTTTGGTGGGTAGGTATTGGTCACGCGGGAACATTGATTTCAGCCGTACTTCTTCTCTTCCGTCAGAAGTGGAGAATGGCCATCAACCGTTCCGCAGAAGCCATGACCATCTTCTCGGTAATCCAGGCGGGTCTTTTCCCGTTGATCCACATGGGTCGTATTTGGATGGCTTACTGGGTAATGCCTATTCCAAACCAGTTCGGTTCACTTTGGGTAAACTTTAACTCACCACTTCTTTGGGACGTATTTGCGATCTCTACCTATCTAACCGTTAGTACCGTTTTCTGGTACGTAGGTCTGATTCCAGATTTCGCAATGATCCGCGACCGCGCGATCAACCCAGTGCAGAAGCACATCTACAAGCTTCTTTCTTTCGGATGGGGAGGTAAGGCCAAGCACTGGCAGCGTTTTGAAGAAGTTTCTTTGGTACTTGCTGGTCTTGCTACACCATTGGTACTTTCTGTACACACTATTGTATCCTTTGACTTCGCGACTTCGGTTATTCCCGGATGGCACACCACTATCTTCCCGCCGTACTTCGTTGCGGGTGCGATCTTCTCTGGGTTCGCCATGGTGCAGACACTCCTTTTGATCGTTCGTAAGATCTTCAAGATGGAAGATTACATCAACATCGAGCACATCGAGATGATGAACATCGTAATCATGGTTACGGGTTCTATCGTAGGTGTTGCTTACATCACTGAGCTTTTTGTCGCTTGGTACTCTGGTGTTGAATACGAACAATATGCCTTCTTGAACAGGGCGACGGGTCCTTACTGGTGGGCGTACTGGTCGATGATGACTTGTAACGTATTCTCTCCACAGTTCATGTGGTCTAAAAAGCTACGTACCAATCTAGTTTTCACTTTCGTGATTTCCATTGTGGTAAACATCGGTATGTGGTTTGAGCGTTTCGTGATTATCGTAACCTCTATCCACAGAGATTACTTGCCATCTTCATGGTCGATGTTCTCTCCAACCTTTGTCGATATCGGTATCTACATCGGAACCATCGGTTTCTTCTTTGTATTGTTCCTTCTATATGCTAGAACATTCCCTGTGATTGCTCAAGCAGAATTGAAAACCATCTTGAAGTCTTCAGGCGAAAACTTCAAAAAACACCACGACGAACATGGGGCACACTAAACACAATCCAATCGTTCGCGCGCTTTTCAATGACGATGATATCGTATTGAGCGCAGTAAAAGACTTACGTGCTAACGGATTCCACGTTAGTGAAGTGTATTCACCATTCCCGATCCACGGATTGGACGAAGCTATGGGCTTGAAGAGAACGCGTCTAAGTACTGCGGCATTCTTCTACGGTCTTACAGGTTTGTTCTTTGCCTCTTGGTTGACGTACTACACGATGATCATGGATTGGCCACAGAACATCGGTGGTAAGCCAAACTCTATGTGGTTCTTGAACATGCCGTCTTTCGTGCCGGTAATGTTTGAGTTGACTGTATTCTTTGCAGCCCACCTCATGTGTTGGTCTTACTTCGCTGTAAATGGTTTGTACCCTGGCGCGAAAGCACAAAACCCTGATCCACGTACTACGGATGACCACTTCTTGATGGAAGTAGAGCTCGAAGGCGATGAGGATGCTTTGAACAAGAAGCTGAAGGATTTGGGTGCATTAGAAATTTCTAAAATCGAAGCCTAAGCATGAAGCGTTTATCTACACTCTTACTATTGGTTGCAGGTGCTGCGTTGGCAAGCTGTAACACTGATAAAACTACGCCTGGCTACACGTACATGGACGATATGTACACCAGCCCTTCACTTGAGACCTACGCGCCTGCCTATCAGTTTGCAAATGGTCTAAGCGCACAGCTTCCTGTAGAAGGAACAGTGCCACGTGGCTACCACCCTTATGAGTATGCAAATACGAACGAAGGGTACGATGCGGCAAAGGCTTCTTTGCTCATGCCAGAAGCTTATGCTTCAGAGGACGTTTTGACCGAAGGGAAAGAATTGTACACAACGTTCTGTGTGAATTGCCACGGTGAAAAAGGTGATGGAAATGGAAACTTGGTACAACAAGAAAAAATCCTTGGTGTTCCGGCTTACAAAGACCGTGATATCACTCCAGGTTCAATGTACCACGTGATCATGCACGGAAAAGGTATTATGGGCTCTCACGCCTCTCAATTGACCTACGACGAACGTTGGAAGATTGTACGTTACGTTGTGAAACTTAGAGAAGATCAAGAATAAAACCGCTGAAGAGAAATGTTTGAGTTTAGTACTAAAGCAAAACAACTGGCAATCGGCCTAACCGTAGTAGGAGCAATCCTATGGGTCGTGGGATTTGCCATGAATGGATCATCTTCTCACGAAGCGGATCACGGACACGATGCACATGCAACCGAAATGCATGCTGATGCCGGTCATGATGCACATGCTGATGATCACGGTCATGAAGCACACGCTGAACACGAAAATGACTATCCTGGCGAGGCTCACGCAGCTATGATAGAGTCTAGTTACGAGTCAGATCACGCTGAGGAGGCGCATGCTGACCACGGTCACGATGCACATGCAGAACACGTTCATCACCAACAACAAAACCGCCCTTGGAGTGCCCTATACGTAGCGGCTATCTTCTTCTTGGGTTTAGGTCTAGGACAATTGTTCTTCTTGGCCATCCAGTACATTGCCCAAGCGGGTTGGTCTGCTGGTTTGTTGCGTGTGATGGAAGCTCAAGCCTTTACCATTATCATTCCTTTGATCGTCATTGCTTTGATCACGTTCCTAGGATTGGGTCATGTTCACCACATGTTCCACTGGATGGTAGAAGGTATTAACATCGAAGGCCACGAGAACTATGACGAAATTATCGCTGGTAAGCGTGGATTCTTGAACCCGACCTTCTTCATCATCCGTGTATTGGTATATATAGGCGGATGGGTTTGGGCTGCGCGTATGTTGCGTAAGAACTCGTTGCTATCTGATAGCGGAGACGGCGTTGAGATGTGGAAGAGAAACCGCAAAGTAGGTGCCATTTTCACGGTATTCTACGCGGTGACATCGTCTACTTCTGCTTGGGATTTGATCATGAGCATTGATACGCACTGGTTCTCTACACTATTTGGTTGGTACACCTTTGCCGGTATGTTCGTGAGCTCTTTTGCTGCGACTATCCTAGTTACCCTATACCTCAAGTCTAAGGGCTTGTTGGAATGGGTGAACGATAACCACATCCATGACTTAGGTAAGTTCATGTTCGCGTTCTCAGTGTTCTGGACCTACTTGTGGTTCTCTCAGTTCGTGTTGATTTGGTATGCGAACATTCCTGAGGAGGTAACGTACTACATGCAGCGTTGGGATCAGTACAAAGTACCGTTCTTCACGATGTTGTCTTTGAACTTCATCTTCCCAGTATTGGCCATCTTGAGCCGTCCTGCGAAGCGTGTTCCAGGCACCTTGGTGATGGCAGCAGTCTTCGTGTTGGTAGGTCACTACATGGACCACTACGTAATGATTATGCCGGGAACGGTAGGTGATCAGTACGGATTTGGATTGGTAGAATTGGGTCCAATTCTATTCTTCGCCGGTCTATTCATCTACGTGATGTTGAGCAACCTTGCGAAAGCACCGTTGTTGCACAAGAATCACCCAATGATGGTTGAATCAAAACACTTCCAACAATAATCTAGAAAAGAGACTAAAGAATGAATACAGTTTCAATTATCGTTTTAGTAGTTCTAGCCATCCTCACCTTGGTGCAGGTAATGCGCATCTCTGAGGTTTCATCAGAAATCCAAGGTGGTAAGGACAATGAGGTGAGCGAAAAGGACAATGATACTCAAGGGCGCTTGATGTTGTTGGTCGGTATGGGCTTCGTCATTAGCGTAGTAGTAATGTACGTTGTATGGGGTCGTCTCAGTCTACCTGAACCATCATCAGAACATGGTTCGGAGATTGATGGATTGTGGAACCTTAGTATGTTGATTATCAACATCGTGTTCTTCATCGTACAGCCTATTTTGTTCTACTTTGCGTACAAGTACAGAGGTAAAAAAGGCACTAAAGCCGTTCACTTCGCCCACAATAATAAATTAGAGTTGTTTTGGACCGTAGTCCCTGCGTTGGCGCTAGCCGTATTGATCATATGGGGTCTAAATGTTTGGAGTACTTTAATGATGCCAGAAAACGATGAAGAGCCTATCGTCATTGAACTATATGCACAACAGTTCAATTGGACCGTTCGTTACAGTGGTAGTGATAATGCATTAGGATTCGCTTCTGTATACGATATCGAAGGTGCTAACATCGTGGGTGTAGATACTCAAGATGCGGCTTCAGCAGATGATATCGTGACCAAGGAATTGCACTTGCCAGTAGGAAAGCCCGTATTGTTCCAGTTCCGTTCACAGGATGTAATCCACTCGGCTTACTTCCCGCACTTCCGTGCTCAGATGAACTGTGTGCCTGGAGCGACCACTAACTTCCAGTTCACACCGACGATCACTACCGCTGAAATTCGTCAGAACAAAGATGTAAAAAGACATGTTGAAGAGGTAAATGCCATCCGTGCCGCCAAAGGTGAGGATGTATGGGATTTCAACTACGTACTGCTTTGTAATAAGATTTGTGGAGCAGCACACTACAACATGCAAATGGATATTATCGTAGAGACCGAGGATGAATACAATGCCTGGTTGAACGAACAGAAAACCGTCGCTGAGACTTTGTAATTAAGACCTAACAATGAGTACTATGTCAACGAAATCGACAGAAAACCCTCACTTTCAAGATCACTTGATGGAGCACCATCACGAGGAGAACTTCTTCACGAAGTACATCTTTACGATGGATCACAAAATGATTGGTAAGCAATTCTTGGTAACCGGTATGTTCATGGGAATCATCGGTGTGATGATGTCTATGCTCTTCCGTTTGGAATTGGCATACCCGGAACAGAGCTTCCCTATCCTCGAATTTTTCCTTGGTAAATGGGCACCGGATGGAGTAATGAGCCCAGACATGTACCTAGCCTTGGTAACCATCCACGGTACGATCATGGTCTTCTTTGTATTGACTGCTGGTCTTTCGGGTACTTTCTCGAACTTGTTGATTCCATTACAGATAGGTGCCCGTGATATGGCATCCGGTTTCTTGAACGCCTTGTCTTACTGGTTCTTTGCAATGAGCTCTGTAGTAATGGTGGTTTCATTGTTTGTAGAATCAGGTCCTGCTTCAGCAGGTTGGACGGTATATCCACCTCTATCAGCATTGCCGCAGGCAATGCCAGGTTCTGGCGCGGGTATGACGCTATGGTTGATCTCTATGACTCTGTTCATCGTAGGTTCACTATTGGGCTCTTTGAATTACATCGTAACCGTATTGAACATGCGTACCAAAGGAATGAGCATGACTCGTCTTCCTTTGACTATTTGGGCATTCTTCGTAACAGCAGTACTGGGTGTACTTTCGTTCCCAGTATTGTTGAGCGCAGCGTTGCTTTTGATGTTCGACCGATTGTTAGGTACCTCATTCTACTTGAGTGATATCTTCATGGGAGGTGAGGTATTGAGCTACAGCGGTGGTTCACCGGTATTGTACCAGCACTTGTTCTGGTTCCTCGGTCACCCAGAGGTATATATCATCCTCCTACCTGCATTGGGTATTTCATCTGAAGTAATTGCGACCAACTCGCGTAAGCCGATCTTCGGTTACCGCGCGATGGTAGGTTCGATCTTGGCTATTGCCTTCTTGAGCTTCATCGTATGGGGTCACCACATGTTCATAACGGGTATGAACCCGTTCCTAGGTTCTGTATTTACTTTTACGACATTGTTGATTGCCATTCCTTCAGCAGTGAAGGCCTTTAACTATATCACCACCCTTTGGAAAGGTAATATTCAGTACACACCAGCGATGATGTTCTCTATCGGTTTGGTAAGTACGTTCGTTACTGGTGGTTTGACTGGGGTAATCCTCGGGGATAGCGCTCTTGATATCAACGTTCACGATACTTACTTCGTGGTGGCTCACTTCCATATCGTAATGGGTCTTAGTGCGATCTTCGGTATGTTCGCAGGGGTGTACCACTGGTTCCCTAAGATGTACGGCCGTATGATGAACAAGTCGATGGGTTATGCGCACTTCTGGTTGACATTCATTACCGCTTATGGTGTATTCTTCCCGATGCACTTCTTGGGTATGGCAGGTCTTCCACGTCGTTACTACAGCAACACCGCATTCCCGATGTTCGATAACCTAGCAGATATCAACGTATTGATCACGTATTTCGCGATCATCGGTGGTATTGCTCAGTTGATCTTCATCTTCAACTTCTTCTACAGCATTTGGAGAGGTCCTAAGGCACCTCAGAACCCATGGAAGGCAAACTCATTGGAGTGGACTACTCCAGTAGAGCATTTGCACGGAAACTGGCCAGGAGAGATCCCAGTGGTACACCGTTGGGCATACGACTACTCTAAGCCGGGTGCAGAAGAAGATTTCATTCCTCAAAACGTGCCGCTCGCAGAAGGCGAGGAAAGCGGCCACTAAGGAAAAGCTTTGTAAAACTCAAGTCCCCTTGTTGCTCGGCAAGGGGATTTTTTATGCTATTTTGTAGTACTATGAACGAGCATCTCGATCCTACAGGATCACATCTTTCAAACACCGAGCGCGAGATAGAGCGCAAGCTGCGTCCTTTGAGTTTTGACGACTTCACTGGGCAGGCTGCGGTATTGGAAAACCTTAAGATTTTTGTCGAGGCTGCTAAGATGCGAGATGAAGCCATGGATCATGTGTTGCTCCACGGCCCTCCTGGGTTGGGGAAAACT
>JAYPCB010000069.1:0-10083 GCA_038124525.1 Cryomorphaceae bacterium | reverse complement strand
ATGGCGCCCACCGCGACGGTTGAGGCATCTTTATCGTTCAGACCAAAGCCGCTGAGGCCGTGGGTTTCGAAGTGCGAGGTGATGCACTCACTGGCGTATTTGGGTTCCCAAGCCCACGGGTCGATCCCAAAACAATAATAGTCTTGCTCGAGCGAACGACGCAGGTCGCGGTCCATATCGCGCGGGTGGACGATCTCTTTGGGGGCGTAGGTGGCTAGCGCATTGCGCAATTCCAGCTCGGAGCCCATGGCATGGAAGAAAGCACCCGTGGAGATTTCTACTACTGCCATTCCCCACGGGCCTTTTTTGGCCGGGTATAGGGCGGCGAGGTAATTGTGTTCCTTGCCGGCGAGGAGGTCGTTGTTCAGGTTGATGCCCGGGGTGATCATGTCGGTCACGCCACGCTTGACCAATCCCTTGACGGTCTTTGGATCTTCGAGTTGCTCGACGATGGCGACGCGGTGGCCTGCCTTGACCAGTTTGGGCAAATACGTTTGCAAAGCGTGGTGTGGGAATCCGGCGAGCGCGACCTCTGAGGCCGAGCCGTTGGAGCGCTTGGTCAGGATGATGTCGAGTGTTTTCGCGGCTTTTTCCGCGTCGCTGCCAAAGGTTTCGTAGAAATCTCCCACGCGAAAAAGAAGCATGGCTTCTGGATGCTTGGTTTTGATTTCATCGTACTGACGCATCATTGGCGTCTTTTTTCCCGAGGCAGATTTCCCCATTTACACTTACTTTGTCATTGAGAAGCGGCAAAATGTCGCAGACTTCAAAAGTAAGCGCTTCAGAGAGATGAGAAAACTTCGCAACAATGAATTGGGCAGATTATCTACCGAAGATTTTAAAAATTCGGAAAAAACACCCCTGATCATTGTCGCCGACAACGTGCGCAGCTTCCACAATGTGGGGAGTTTGTTCCGTACGGCCGATTGTTTTCGCGCCGCGCATATTTATTTGTGTGGCTTGACTCCTACCCCCGGTTCGGCGGATATGCAAAAGACAGCGCTCGGTGCGACGGACAGTATGGATTGGACGCACGTGGAACATACGCTGGATTGCGTGAAGGCCCTGCAGCAGGAGGGGTATGAGGTGGTTGCCATTGAGCAAGCTGAAGGCAGTGTGGATTTGCGTGATTTTCAGCCGAAAGGCCCCACAGCACTGGTTTTTGGACATGAAGTTATCGGGGTTGCCCAAGAGGTGGTGGATGCTTGTGATGCGGTCATTGAGATTGCCCAATTTGGCACTAAACACAGCCTCAACGTCAGCGTAAGCGCCGGCATTGCCATGTTTGAATTACACCGAAAATTAACGGGCAAGCATTAGTCCAAAGCGGTGGGCACGACCTCGTCGGGGCATTCGGCCAATAAGGTGGCCAAGGGTTTTCCTAAGGTAGGATGGGACCAATTTGGCACTACATCCCCCATCGGCATCAACGTAAACCGCCGCAGATGCAAGCGTGGGTGCGGCAAGACCAACAACTCGCTCTCCCACACGCTTCCGTCGTAATCCAGCACGTCCAAATCAATGGTTCGGTCCGCGTAGCCCTCCTCCTCGCGAATGCGGCCCATAGCAGTTTCCGTGTCGAGCAGTTGCAACAACAACTCCTCGGGTCCCAAGGCGGTCTCCACCAAGAGCACCTGATTCAGATAGGAATTGGTGCTTTGATAGCCCCAAGGCGGACTCTCGTACAACCTGCTTTTTCCTAAGATTGTGCTAAATCGACCAATTGCCTCCTGCGCCGTATCAAGGTTTTGCCCCTTATCGCCTAAATTCGTACCTAATAATATAATGGCCTGGCCCATGAAAAATTTCTTCACTACTGTTCTCGCTGTTTTCACAGCTTTCGTCGCCTCCATACTCCTCTTGATTGGCCTATTGGTCATCGCAAGCATCACCGGAGAAGATCCAACCCCAAAGGTAGAAGAGAACACCTTATTGCGCATTCCTTTGTCGGGAACTTTGGAAGAGCGTGCCGTGGAAGATCCTTTGGCCGGGCTAGATGCAGCTTTGTTGGGCATGGATGTGCCGAAAGCTCTCGGCATGAACGAACTCATGGCCGTCCTCGAACATGCCGCGCAAGACGATCGCGTGCAAGGAATTTTGTTGGAGCAGGGCGCTTTCGCTGCGGGATATGGGATGCTAGAAGAATTGGCCGATTATCTTAAAGAATTCAAAGCCACCTCCGGCAAGCCCATCTATTCCTATGGCCAATATTACACCCAAAAAGGCGCCGCGCTGAGTGCCATCGCAGATTCGACCATCCTTCACCCCGGCGGAATCTTCGAGCTTCGCGGGATAGGAACCAGCTCGACCTATTACAAAGACTTTTTTGACAAATTCGGGATCGAGCCCCTCGTCGTTCGCGGTACAGGAAACAAGTTCAAGAGCGCCGTAGAGCCCTACATCGCCAGTGAAATGAGCGATGAAAACCGCTTGCAGCTCACCCACCTCATCGCCCAGTTTTGGGATTTTATCGGGGACCAATTCGAAGCCAAAGGCGTTGACCGGGCTACCCTCGATCGCGCCGCCACAGATTTCATCGGCATGGATGCAGATGCTTGTCTTGAAGCCGGACTTGTGGATGCTTTGGGGTACAAAGAAGATGTGATGAACCACTTCGAGGACCGCTATTCCCTGCTGCATTATGCAGATTATGCGGCCCAAATCCCACCTGTAAAAGCCACCGACCGCATCGCCATCATCTACGCCAATGGAAGCATAGGCAACGGCTTGGGCGACGAAAGCACCATCGGCACTGAGAATATCGTCAAAGCCTTGCGCAAAGCGGATCAAAACAAACGTGTCAAAGCCATTGTGCTTCGTGTAAACAGCCCAGGCGGAAGTGCCTTGACCTCAGATATTATCCACCACACCATTGCGGATATCGAAAAACCGCTCATCGTTAGTCAAGCAAACTATGCGGCCTCTGGTGGATATTACATCAGCTGTAATGCCGACGCCATTTTCACCAACTCCACCACCATCACCGGTAGTATCGGCATCTTCATGAGCCTATTCACCGCGGAGGAATTGATGACACAAACCCTAGGCCTCAATGTGGAGGAAGTGCAAACCCACCCCATGGCCAACTTCCCCAACCTCGCCAAGCATCCCGACGAAGCTCAATACGCCATCCTTCAGCGCATGATCGACCGCGGATATGCGGATTTCACCGGCAAAGTAGCTGAGGGAAGAAGCATGGACATGGACTACCTCCTGCCCTTGTGTGGCGGACGCGTTTGGACGGGTGATGATGCCGTAGATAATGGATTGGCTGACCTCGAGGGCAACCTCAGCAATGCCATTGCCTATGCTGCCAAGGAAGCCGGTATCGAATCTTACAAACTATACGAACTTCCGACCGTAGAAGATGGATTAGAGAAGTACCTGAAATCTCTTGGTGCCGCGAAAGCAGAAAACCTGCCTTTCCTAGACCATCCCGCCGTACAAGAGCTCGAATTCTTAGCCACGAACCCAGGCCTCCAAGCACGTTTGAACCCCATATTTCTTGAACTGTGATCGCCGCTAAACAACAAACAGCCGAGCGCCTCTATTACATTCTTGGCGCCCTATTCATTGCCGCATTGATCACCTGCAACCTGATCGCCAACAAATTCGTGACGGTCGACCTTGGGTTCAAAGTATTTACCATCAGCGCTGGGGTGCTCCCCTACCCGATGACCTTCTTGATCACCGATATCTTAAGCGAGCTCTACGGCCAAAAGCGCACCACACAGGTCGTACTCTCCGGCCTCGTCGCAAGTATCTTCGTCCTCTTCGTCTTATGGCTCGGAGCCCAATTCCCTGCGATCGAAGGCTCACCCGTATCCGACGCCACCTACAACCAAGTATTTCAAAATGCTTGGCGTGTCATCGCTGCCTCCATGCTCGCGTACATCGTTGCACAGCTCATCGACGTTCGTCTGTTTCACTTCTGGAAAAACCTCACTGGTGGAAAAATGCTTTGGGTGCGCAACAACTTCTCAACGCTGGTCAGCCAACTCGTCGACACCATATTGGTCGTCCTAGTCTTGTTCGTCGGCACCCTACCGTGGAGTACCATGGGGGAATACATATGGGACGGCTGGCTCTTCAAAGCCACGGCTGCCGCATTTGATACTGCCGCTATCTATGCCTTTATGTGGTGGGCCCGCGGTTATTTTGGACTAGAGATTGGCGAAGAAATCGACGTTTAAAGCAACTCCAAATTCACGATATGTCCTTCGTGCGAACGCACGTTGAATACGCCCGCAGTCGTGATCAAGTATTGGCCTTTTATACCGACCAATTCCCCTTCCCAACTATCGCCTTCACTTTTGAAGCTCATGCTCTTCACCTTAGACGGGTGCTGCTCAACAGGGTAATTCATCGACCAAATTTCTGGCTGCTGCGTACGGTATTGTTGCAATTCTTCCGGCAATGACGCTTGCGCGAGGGCAAAGGCGTCCGCCAAGCTTTCCTCCGTAGTGGCCCCTTTAAGCATGGCCTGCCATGACGTCTTGTCGGTAAAGTAATCTTTCAACGCCACCTCGGCCACGCCCGCTAAGTAGCGATTCGGCACCTCCAATATGACCGTCGCCTCGTCCGCACCCTGGTCCATCCAGCGGTACGGCATCTGAGTCTTCCGAGTCACCCCAACCTTGATGCGGTCCGTTTTTGCCAAATACACCAAGTGTGGCTGCAATTGCAACCGCTGCTCAAATTCCAGATCTCGCTCGGCGATGCCTAAATGCGCCTTGCTAAGCTCCGGCTTCATAATGGTAGGAGACGCTTCGGGCTTGGTAAAAAAGCACTCACGACAGAAATTTTGGCGGTACACTTCTGGGACCAATTGGCCACAGAAACATTTATGCGTCCCGGTAAACGTCATGCGCAATGGCTTCCCAATGAGTCCATTCATCATCAACAAATCGATGCCCAAGGGCAAAGAGTATCGAATGGTAGGTCCGTACTGCGTAGTCATTTTCCTTAAGGGGCCGGTGAACTGCATATTTTCTGCTAACTTTAATAGTGTGAAAGTAGCACATAAACGACCGACCTCCTAAAGCCATGATCTATACTTGGGTTAACAAAGTCATCCGACAAAACATGCGCCGCCGTGTGGAGGAAATCTATGCCTTCACGGATAGGCCTATAGAATCCCAAGATCAACTCCTTCGCGAGCTCCTGGCCAAGGGTATAGATACCGAATATGGGCAGAAGTACCGCTTCGACCTGATTCAACACCCGCGTGAATTTCAAACGCGTGTACCCTTATCGGATTACAGCACCCTAAAGCCCTACATCGAGCGCATGCGCCAAGGCCACCGCAACATTCTCTGGCCCGGCAAGGTAGAGTGGTACGCCAAGAGCTCCGGCACCACCTCCGGGGTAAGTAAATTCATTCCTGTTTCCAAAGACAGCATCGAAGATTGCCACTTCTCAGGAGGTCGATACGAACTCGCTTTGTATTGCAATGCGGTGCCGGAAACTAGAATTTTCGAAGGGCTCGGCTTGCGTTTGGGCGGTTCCACAGAAATACAATCTGAAGGCCAGAGTCAAAGCGGCGATCTAAGCGCCATCCTGATCCAAAACATTCCACTGTGGGCAGAACTCCGCAGCGCACCCAGTCCCACCACCGCACTGATGAGCGATTGGGAAAAGAAGATTGATGCCATACTCGATGAAGCCCTCGAACAAAACATCACCTCCTTATGGGGCGTCAGTTCATGGTTCCTCGTGCTGTTTAAGAAAGTGCTCGAACGCACTGGAAAAAGCAACATTCTCGAGGTATGGCCAAATCTTGAACTCTTTGCACACGGCGGGGTAAACTTCGCGCCTTATGAGGAGCAATTCCGGGCACTCATGCCCGGCGACCAAGTCACCTTCATGGAAAACTACAATGCCTCGGAAGGGTTCTTTGCAGTACAAGACGACCCGGCTAAAGACGGTATGCTACTCTTGCTGAACAACGGCATCTACTATGAATTCATCCCTATGGATTCTTTTGATGGCACCAACAGCCAAACCATTGGCCTAAAAGATGTTCAATTGAATACAGATTACGCCGTGGTCATCACCACCAACGGCGGATTGTGGCGCTACCTACTGGGAGATACCGTGAAGTTTGTGTCTTTACATCCTTACCGCATCAAAGTCAGTGGCAGGACGGCACATTTCATCAATGCCTTTGGTGAAGAAGTGATCGTCACAGATGCTGAAAATGCCGTGTTAAAGGCCTGTAACCTTCACGGTTGTGACCTGGTGGAATTCCATGCTGCACCGTGCTACATGAACAGTGAAAAAACCGGAGGGCATCAGTGGATCATAGAATTCAAAACACCTCCTGAGGACCTTGCAGCCTTCACCCAAGATCTGGACAATGCCCTTAAAGTGGAAAACTCTGATTACGCCGCGAAAAGAAAGGGCGACCTCGTTTTACAACTGCCCAATATCGTAGTGGCCCAAAAGGGATTGTTCCACCAATGGTTGAAAAACAAAAACAAGCTAGGCGGACAAAACAAGGTCCCTAGATTGAGCAATAACCGAGACCTTATTACGCAGTTGCAGGCGCTGAATGACGCTGCTCAAATGCCTGCATAACAGCAGTCCATAAGTTGATGCGTGCACGCAAGGCTTGCTCCGATAGCTCGGCCGCACTTTCCCATTTCTGGGCATCCGTACCACATAAGAATTCGACCATACGCTCTGCCAAATGTCCGTGCAAATCGCCATCAACTTCGATGTGACGCTCAAGGTAATAGGCGAAGAGTCCAAGCTGCTCAGGGAATTGGGCCTTTAAATTCCCAACGATTTCCATAAACATATCCGGAATCAAATCTTCACGACCGAAGGTGAAGACAGCCGCAATCTCATGTGCCTTGCCACCTTCTACTACAGAGAGGGTCTGACGAACGAACGCCTTCGCACCCTCAGGGGCATCGCTCTCCTGCAAAGCCTGCGTTGGGTTAGCACCCGAGCGCAACGCCTCAATAAAGGCTAAAATAGGTGCCGTATTCGCCCCTGCCTCTTCCATCGCTTTTACATACAGCTCGAAGTGACTGGTGGCATTACCCTCCCTATCTACATCGCTTTCTTCTCCGTGCACAATCTCATTAATCAACCTACGAGTTTCAGGATCGCCTTGTGGAATCCAGTAGGCATCAACACAAGTCAATTCGCGCTGTAAAGCCTTTAATAGGACCATGAAATCCCATACTGCCCAAACGTGCGTTTCCATGAAATCACGAGCTTTATCAAGCGTGTTGACCCAACCAAAGGCCGGATGTTGAATTAATTCGTGGCGGGTAGATTTAATTTGTTGAGTTAGGTGGTCAATTTGCATTTTACTTGCGACACTTTTATTACTTTGCGGGTACAAAAATAGTAGTCATGCACATAGCAATCGCAGGAAATATTGGTTCTGGTAAAACAACTTTAACTGAGTTATTAGCAAAGCACTACAATTACCAGCCGCATTTCGAGGATGTGGACGATAATCCTTACCTCGATGACTTTTATGAAGAAATGCAGCGCTGGAGTTTCAACCTTCAAATTTATTTCTTGCGTTCCCGCTTTGAACAAGTAACCCAGGTCCGCGAAGAAGGTTTAAATGTCGTCCAAGATCGCACCATTTACGAAGATGCACACATCTTTGCCCCTAACCTACATGCCATGGGGTTGATGACCGCACGCGACTTCAACAGCTATCAGGGTTTGTTTGAGTTGATGGAAAAACACCTCGAGGCGCCGGACCTTTTGATTTACTTGCGCGCCTCTGTACCCACCTTGGTCGACCACATTCAAAAAAGAGGACGCGATTACGAAAACAGCATTCGCATTGATTACTTGCGACGTCTAAACGAGCGTTACGAAGCGTGGATTAATTCTTACGACAAAGGCAAAGTCCTCATCGTCAACGTCGACAAGAACAACTTCCCAGAGAACCCTGAAGATTTGGGTGAGATCATCCAACAAATTGACTCAGAGCTGAACGGCCTCTTCTAAAACTTTTACGATTTTTTCTGCGGAACCGCGCTGTTCAAGCAGCCAGGATTGGGCTTTTTTGCCTTGTGCTGCAAACGCTTCGGTACCTACCTGATCTAAATACTGTGCCCAGTCCTGGTGCGATTGAATGGGCTGTAGGAATCCCTCTTCGACTAATTCTGTATTCTCCGCAATCTTCTGCCAGTTCGGACCACAAGTCGCTATTTTTCCTTGAGCGGTCGCTTCCAAGACATTGTGCGTCGACTTATCCCATCCGCCGCCAATCACAATACCATCGGCCAAGCCGTACAAACTCACCAGCACCCCAAACTCAGGCACCATCAGCACATCCGTTGCCTTCGGCTCGTCCCGAGTACTATCGAGCACTTGGGAAGCTTTGTATTGCATCAACGCCTCTCGAACCTTCGATGATTCTTTTATATCATGCGGTACCACCCAAAGTGAATACTCGCGTAAATCTAAGCCGTTCAACGCTTCGCAATCCGACAAATGGGCACTACCCACCAGCAGCACTGGCTTTTGCTGTGCCCGTTTCCAGGCTGTAAATTTTTCATTCGCTTCCACCCCGACCACGGCCGCGGCATAATCATACTTTGGATTACCTAAAACTTCGGAATGCACACCGGCCATACTCATGCACGCGGCATCTGCCTCGTTCACTACTCCCCAAGTATGCACGCCATCAATGAAGTTCTTGCGAATCAACGGCAAAACGCGGCTCAAATACCACGGAGTGCTCGGAGCACTCATCCCCATTACCACCACGGGAACATTGGCTCGTCGCAATCCAGCAATGTGGTTTGGCCACACATCGTAGCGGACCATAAGTGCCAAATCTGGCTGCACATAAGCCAACCATTTCTTTACCAATGAGGGTCGGTCAAAAGGCAAATAATGCACCTTGGCGCGGGCGTAATGTTTGCGCGGTTCGTAACCTGAAGGACTAAAAAACGTCACCACAGCATGCCAATGTTCGTGTCGGTCTAAAAACTGTTCCAACACAGGGCGCCCCATCTCAAATTCCCCTAAGGAGGCACAATGCATCCAAATGGTTTTCCCTTCTAATGGAGGTTCCTGGGTCCAATGCTGCGATCCACCCACCGCTTCCCACCAAGAACCGGCAGGACCGAAGGCGGCGCCCGTCCTAAACACTAACTCAGCCAGAAGTGGATAAATGATCATCAGTCCGTTAAAAAGAAGCTCTCTTGTTTTGCGTATATGGGCAGGTACCATGTAAAGTTCACGCCAACGCCCATGTCCCACTTAAACGAATTATCCGGCAATCCCGTATCCGTGTTGAAACCTCTAATGTTCTGTGTAGTGGCTAAAAATGCGTGGAGCCCCAAAGCATAATTGATGCGTTCGTTATTGTCCAAATGCAGGTAACGAAGCTGGCCTTTCACTACAGGCCCCATGTGCAATTTATCGTATCCACGTAGCATAGATCCTTGGAGCTGCGGGAAGTTGCCGCGCTCATTGCGCAAACTGATTTGGGTTTGCTGGGCACCTATGCCTGCCATCCAAAGCCACCCAGAATTTGGGTTGTAGTATGTTTTGAAAACATGTCCAATATGAGCGGTAATCTGTCCGCCGGATAGTCCTGCTTGAAGGATGGCCAATTCTCCATTGACCCCAACAAAATTCCCTTGATCATCGGCCAATCCACCGAAAATCTCGGAGGCATTTTTAACCGAATTTCCGTAAAACGCATCAAAGGCCGCCCCTACCATCCAGCCCTCACGGTTTTTCTTGGTGTATTCGAGGGTAGCGCCACCAAAGGAGCTGTATCGAGTTGCTAGGTCTCCGAGAGGAATGTGGGTTGCAGGTGCAAGTCCCCATAATTGGACCGTGCGGAGGCTATCGGCAGTGGTTAATTGGCCACGCATAACAGTCGATAGACCGAAAAAAAACAGGCAAAAAAGCAGGCGATGCCATCTATTCATAGATTCCGTGGGCTTTAACTGCAAGGTAAGGGCAAATAGTCGTTCGTAATAATGTAATTTTAGGGCATTGAAATCGTTGATACAACGACCTAAAGCTTAAGCATGAAGATTACAGTCATTGGAACTGGATACGTAGGCTTGGTGACCGGCGCCTGTT
>JAYPCB010000068.1:0-10243 GCA_038124525.1 Cryomorphaceae bacterium | reverse complement strand
TCAACGCTCTTGCTGTAGGATTGGAATTCCTCGCTCTCAGCAAAGGAATGCACACGGTCGTCGCTGTAGAGGTAATAGAGCAAATGCTCGCCCGAATTTCCGATCCAAATGGTATCGCCTTGATCGGCGAAATCAAAGACAAACATCAGCTCTTCAGGGGCATAGGCAAAGGATACCGTGCGCCATTCCGCTGCCTCATCGTCCAAATAATACAATCCCTGTCCGGAGGTACCGGCCCACAACCTTCCGTGCCCATCCTCGTGCAAGGCTTGCACACTAATGCCATCATCTAGGCGTGGGTAACCCAAGGGCTTCGGTTGCATGAGCTGGATATCATAGGACAATACCCCGAGCTGTGCCATTCCTATCCACAAGGTAGAATCTTCACGCACACACAGGCTTTGGATATTACGCGCAGGAGCAAGCCCTACAGGTAGAAATTCCATGGCCACCGCGCGGCCCTCATTGTAGCGGAATAATCCGTCACGGGTACCAATCCACACGAAGCCAAATGGATCTTGGGCAACGTCGTATACAGTGGGGTGTAATAGTCCTTGTGCAGGGCCAATTCTGCGTGCAGTTTGCGCATTCAACGCAGCACCGGACACACACAAGACAAAAAGCAGGAATCTCAATCTCATAGAGGGAAAATACAATAAAAAAGGGACCCCTAATGGGGTCCCCTATACTTACTAACCAATTGTAAGCATTATTTCAAAGCAACGCGTACTACTGATTCAGTAGAACCGTTTTGTACACGTACGATGTACATACCACGTGGCATTGCTGCAACGTCAAGACGAGCTTCAGCATCGAAGCTTTGCTCCAATACTTTCGCGCCTGTGATGTTGTACATAACTACTGTAGAACGTGCGCCAGTAGTGTTTTCGATGATCAAAAGATCTGAAGCTGGGTTTGGCTTTACAGAGAAGTCTGCTTCAAACTCTTCTACACCGATGTTGGCACAAGGACCACACTCTTCCCAACATTGTACATCCAATGTAGTATCCGCTTGACCGATCGTGATGAAACGGTTAGTGAAGCTACCTGTTGTCAATGTACATACAGAATCTGCAGTTGTTGGATCGAAGTTCTCTTGGATCGCCCAGCTATCAGCAGTGAACTTGAACTCGTAAGAACCTGGCAATAGAGAAAGTGTTACATCGTATACACCGTCGCCATCAGCATCAGTCATTTGGTTCGCATCACCACTCCAGCCGTTCATAGTACCAGAGATGTATGCTGTAGTAAAGGCAGGGCTGTTTGAACGGTCGCTCTGGAACGTTACGTTCACAGGAGTCGCTGGAGTAGGACAAGTACCGTCAGTAGTACACTCACCGAAACATGTGCGGTAGTGGAAGTCTGACATCAAACCACTGGTCGCGCTGTAGCCAACCATATCACGGTCACTCCACTGACCAGCAGCACAAGGCTTACCTACGATGTTTTCTTTAGATCCCCAAGACTGATCGTTTGAAGAAAGGAAAGTAAACATGCTGTAGAAACCTGTATCAGCAGGTAGCGTCTTAGAGTATACAGAATCACCGATTGGGTACATCTGATTAACCCCTGGAGTACCGAATCCAGTACCACCAGCCAACCATACACCTGTAGTATCAACCGCAGTGTATGACATATTCACTTGAATTGTCATGTACACTTGGCCTGGTACTGCATATGCAGAGTTGTACTCTTTACCTGAAAGAATAGTATCGCCATTCAACACCGCAAAACGGTTTGTGTAGATACCCGTCGTTTTTGTACCTGGAGTACCTGGAGCGTACTCTTCTTGTTGTGTCCAACCGTCCAAAGTAAACTTGTACTCGATCGAGTCAGAAGTCAACGGCAAAGTCACCGTCCATACACTATCTCCTTCTGGATCAGATAGTGGGTTACATGTCCCACACCAGCTGTTGAAGTCACCATTGACATAAACACCTGAGTACGACAATGTAGTGTCGCGCATGTCAACGATAAACGTGACATCCTTTTGTGCGAAGCCTAGCATAGGCAAGCACAACATTAAATAAGCGTAGATTTTTTTCATGTTAAGCATTATTTATGGTTAGTAATTATTGAAATACACGTACATAATCCACCGCCATGAATTGCGGGAAGATGGTGGATGAATTAATTGGTCCCGGCCAATCTCCTTCTACAGCTATGTTAAAGATGAAGAAGTGTTTTTCATGGAACGCCGATAACGACGTTGTGTTCAAGCTGTGGTACAATACATCGTCCACGTACCATTTGATCGATCCTTGATCCCAAACGACAGAGAATACATGGAACTGGTCTGCGAATTTGCCCTCTGGCAAGGACTTGCTACCAGTGTGGCTGGCTTGGCCGCCTGCATTCCAGTGTGCCGTTCCGTGAACGGTACGATCGTTCAAGCCGTCGCCACCGATCAACTCCATGATGTCGAGCTCACCACATGATGGCCATCCCACCGTTGTGATATTATCGCCCAACATCCATAGCGCCGGCCACAGACCTTGTCCAAAAGGAAGGCGCGCACGGATATCGATGCGACCGTATTTGAACGATTGCTTGTTTTGTGTTGTGATTCGAGCCGAAGTGAAGGGTGCGCCTGAATAGTTCTCTTGTTTCGCAGTGATGATCAGATAACCGTCCTTGACTTCACAATTGGATGTACCAGAACGGTAATACTGACTTTCCTGATTTCCCCATCCGCTCGCACCAGTCTCGTAATTCCAATCTGATGTGTTGAGTTGTGCGCCATCGAACTCGTCCGCCCAAACCATTGTGAAGCCTGGGTAAGAGAGCGGAGTGGTATAACCTGAGTCCGATTGATTGTAGGAATTATCATCGTTTTCCAGCGTGATAGCGTTGAATGGGTTCGGAATATTGACATTCTCACCATTCTGGTATGCAATCCAAAAATTCTCACTTTGTTCCGCTTCCTCATCTCCAAGGATTTCTATGGGGATGAGAGCGCTTGACTCACCTTTCTCGATGGTCACGGTCCCTGAAGAAGCGGTGAAGTCCTCTCCTTCTAGTGCAGTGAGTTCGGTGGTGGTGTAGTCGAAACTTAAGGTTTTTGGGGCTGGTAAATCTAAGGCTATTTCATACTCATAGGTGTAGGTTGTGTTGCCTTCGGCGATCACTAAATCACTGCCCATGAGACGTGGAACTTCGGCGGTTTCACATGAAGTGAATACCCCCAAAGCCAACATAGAAACGATATAACCTGTTTTTTTCTGCATTATAGTTCTGAGTACAAGGTGAAGCGCCACAATAGCGACGTACAATTACACTGAATCTC
Source organism: Cryomorphaceae bacterium (assembly GCA_038124525.1). Classification (GTDB taxonomy): domain Bacteria; phylum Bacteroidota; class Bacteroidia; order Flavobacteriales; family Schleiferiaceae; genus UBA10364. The sequence continues at coordinate 6,957 of JAYPCB010000068.1, read as the reverse complement.
CATGTAACGAGCGGTGCCGTCGTCGGTCATGCTCAAAATGTCGTAAGTAACCGAGGCTACCGGAGAACTTACCTCACCGGCGTTAGCAGCCTTTGGAAGACCGATGAAAGCGCCCATGCCGTTCACTTTGATTTGATCCTCGCCATTTGGCCCACCGCCAGGAATGATTTCGAAGCCGTGTGTACCGCTTGCCCATGCCGCTTTTGGTCCTGTAAGCACAGATTCTGGCTGACAGCCGTCTGTCGCTACACCCATGTAGGTTTCTGCCCAGATATCGCCTTGCGTATCGTAGATCATATCACCGTCAGAGTTGAAGGTCCACTCGTCGTCGTACGCACAAGGACGGTCTGTGGCTGCAGTTCCGCCAATGGCCCACCAAGTCGTAGAGGCGTCCGGTGGTCCTACCCAAAGAGACCCTGCTTGAGGAGCGAGTTTCCAGGTACGGTCGGTACAATCGGTCAAAAATTCCGCTGCACCTGCACAAATGAAATCAGCATCCTTGAAAATTTCTACTTGACCTTCAGCCGTGGCGTGACCGCCTTGGTTAAAGACAGAGTGCTTGATATCGTACACCCCAATTTTTGGAATGAACACATCCGCTTGCTCTCCTTCAAAAGTCCCTACACCGTCGATTTCCCATTGATATAGGAATGGATCGCCAGTGTTTACGCTGGTCAACTGAATGTTGTTGGAATCGATGTACGTCATCGTGTAGTCCGCCGTTGGAAGCGGCCCTAGTTCCGTTTTTCCAGGTACTGTAGGCTCACATGCTACCAACGCGGCAGTAGCGGCCAATACTGAGAATAGTTTAAACGCTTTCATTAGTATCCAGTGTTTTGGGTTAATGCGCCTTGTGAGGCATCTATTTCATTTTGAGGAATAGGTAGGTATTGGTTGTGGGCTTGCCACCCTGTCAACACATTTGCTGCCTTTCCTGTTCTGATCAAATCAAAGTAACGATGCCCTTCTGTGGCCAATTCCATTCTGCGCTCGTTATAGATATCCTCAAGTAATTGGTTTCCTGAAGAACCCAAACCTTGAATACCCACGCGTGAACGTACTTGGTTCAAGTAGCTGCGTGCCTGAGCTTCAGAACCGCCGCTGCGCACCAAACCTTCTGCTGCCATCAAGAGAACATCGGCGTAACGAATCTCGCGGACGTTGTTCCCCCAGTTCAACGCAGGCTCACCATCAGGTGGGAATTGGCTCGCCAATGGTGCGTATTTATTCATGAAGAAGCCTGTGTTTTGGTAGCCAGGAGTGTATTCAGCACCCGCGATGTTATCCGCATCGATGATGGTGTACTGGTAGCGAGGGTCGCCGTCCATAAACGCCTCGAGGTCTTCGGTAATTGGGCAGAAGCCCCAACCTGGTGAATAGTCTGGACCGTTGTAGTCACGCATTCCACAGAATTGGACCCCAACATTTCCTTCGCTATGACCTGAACCGAAACGTCCCCAATCGCTGGTTGAGTTCTCAGAATAGGTGATTTCGAAAACACTTTCTGAGCTCCACTCACCCGCCTTGGTGAAGATATCGCCGTAGTTCGGCAACAAAGAGTACACGCCGGAGTTGATGACTTCTTCACACAAAGAAGCCACGTCCGCCATGTTGTCCTCATCGTCCATGTACAAGTACACGCGTGCCAACATTGCTTGAGCCGCACCCTTGGTCACTCGACCTAGTTCTGTGCTCGGTACACTGGTTGGCAAATCTGGAATGGCTGCCTCTAGTTCCGATACGATGAACGGGAAGATCACTTCCGGACCGACCTGATTGATGGTGTAGTATTCGGACGGATCCAAGGTGTTCGTAATGAACGGAATGTTTCCAAAAGAACGGATCAAATCAAAGTAGAATTTCGCACGCAGGAAGTGTACCTCTGCCTTTGTTCTTGTTTTGAAGGCTACCGAAGCATCTTCGATACCGTCAATTTTCTCCAAGAACAAGTTTGCACGGTAGATTCCTTTGTAGTTCTTGCGCCAAAAACCTGCCTGCGGACCCAAGTTTGGTGTCCACGAGAAGTTGTTCGTCGCAACCCAAGACGGCTGATCTGAAGCATCTGAACCCCCTGCATAGGTATCATCAGAAGCAACGTTCATCAAGAAGCGGTACATGGTAAAGCCATACTGATCGTTCCACTGGAGCACGTCGTATACACTCACCAACGCTTCGAATGCCTGCGCTTGAGTTTGGTAATAGTTGATTTCTAGATCTCGTCCTACGGGCTTGGTGTTCAAGAAGTCTTTTGAACAACCTACGGTAAGGAGGGCTGCCGCTGCGATGGCAACCATTGATCTCATAGTAGTTTTAACTGTATTCTTCATCCTTCCTTATTATTTGAAAGTGATATTTAAACCAATGCTGTGTACACGAGCCTGTGGGTAGATACCGCGATCCACACCAAAACCTGCGCCGATCTCTGGATCGAAACCAGAGTATTTGGTGAAGGTCAACAAGTTCGTCCCTGCGTAGTAGATGCGCATTTTGCGCAACATCAATCGGTCCGCTGCTTCGCCTCCAATATTGTAACCAATCTGAAGGTTCTTGATGCGGAAGAAGCTTCCATCCTCCACGTAGAAATCAGAGCTACGTGCAAAGTTCATGTTGTCGTCTTGGTAGGTCAAACGAGGGTACATTTCACTAGTTCCAGGACCTGTCCAGCGATCCAACGCAGAGCCGTGCATGTTTGCAGTCGGCAAGTCGTAGCGACGAGTCGCGTTGTAGATTTGGTTGCCCCATACCCCTTGTCCGAAAAGGTTTAGGTCCCAATTCTTGTATTGCATATCAATAGTAATACCCGCAGTCATATCTGGCGTTGGGTTACCGATAAAGGTTCTATCGTCTGCAGTGATTTCACCGTCGCCATTTACGTCTACGAAACGGAAATCTCCAGGAACCGCACCAGGCTGCAGGGTATCACCTGCTTCACCGCCTGTATGTGCATAGACATCATCCATGGATTGGAAAATACCGTCTGTCTGGTAGCCGTAGAAGTACCCGATAGGCAATCCCTCTGTAATACGAGTGATCTCCAATCCTTGTGGACCCCAACGCTGTCCTGGCAAGTAACCGCTTTCGTTACCCAACAACACTACTTCGTTCTTCAAAAAGCTCACGTTCGCGCTCGCTGAGAAACGGAAATCTGGAGTGTAGGTTTTATCATAACCTAATTCGATATCCACCCCGCGGTTCAACATAGAACCGATGTTGGCAGTAGGCGCATCATTACCAATGTAATCTGGTAGCGGTGGACGCGTCTTCATATCGTTAGTCACACGGTTAAAGAAATCTACGTTGGCCGTCAACCAATCGAAGGCACGGATTTCAGTACCAATGTTGAACTGGCTTACGCTCTCCCAACGCAAATCTGGGTTGGCTACCTGAGCTGGGGCTGTACCGTTCACCAACACTTCGTTGGCACCGAACGTGTACGAACGTCCACCGAGAATGGTAGAAGCATATTCCAATGAACCTGCCGCATCGTTACCGTTCAAACCGTAACCCGCCTTCAACTTCACGGTGTTCACGTTGTCGTAAATCCAGAAATCTTCTTTGTGGATGTTCCAACCCGCACTCACCGATGGGAAATATCCCCAACGGTAGTTCGAACCGAAGTTTGAAGAAGCATCCGCACGCATGATGGCCGTAGCCACATATTTACCTTGGTAATCGTAGTTCACACGACCGAAGTAAGATTCGATAGCGTAACGCTCCCAATATCCACCATATACTTGTTGTGATTCCACGTTACGAGCATAGTCGATGGTAGCACCATCGTAAGTGTTTACTGGAACATCGCGTTTGCTACCGCCGATATAACGTCCATTCACTTCCTGTGCACTGTGGCCCAAAAGACCGTCGAAGTGGTGATCGCCCACATCCTTAGTGTAGGTAATGGTTTGATCCCAAATCCAAGTAAAGGCACGGTTGAAGTTGCTGTATACAAGGTTAGTGTCCAATTGGTTCGTCGCGTTCAAATAGTGCGAAGGACGGAATCCGTTCGCGCCGTAGAACGCAAGGTCAATACCCATGCTCGTGCGCGCCTTCAATCCTTCTGCGATTTCAAACTCTGCATAGGTATTGTTGACGATTTTATCAGACCAACCGTAGTTGTTTTCTGTCAAGTACGCCGCTACAGGGTTGATTACCTCCGAAGTTACTCGGCTTGAGATACCATAGATACCCCCTGCGTCGCGCACCAAATTATTACGCAATACACCGCCTGAAGTATATGGGCTTTGCGATAATGCTGTAGCATCGGTCTCGTACAATGGAGTAATAGGATCCATGTTCAACGCACGGCCTAGTGGCGAACCAAATTCCGTATTTTCTGCTACGCTTTGGCTCTCGTTGTGCGTGTAGGCTACGTTCCAACCCACCGTGAAGCGGTCGTTGGCTTTGGTCACGGTATTCAAACGAGCGGCCAAACGTTGGAAGTTAGATTTGCCTTCAGCTACAATCCCTTCTTGGTCGAAGAAGGATACTGAGGAGAAGTACGATCCTTTATCCGTCGCACCTGAAATGCTGAAATCTGTATTGCGCATCACCGCGTTCGGGTTGAACACGTGGCTCTGCCAGTTTGTGCCTTCACCATAGCTCGCAGCATCTGGGTAAGGAACAGATTGTCCGGCAGCCGCAGCCATTTCGTTTTGGAGCGTCGCGTACTCGCGTGCGTTCAATACTGGCAATTGCTTCCATGCGTTCTGCACACCGGTGTAGCTGCTTACACTCACCTCCATGCCTTTGGCACGAGCACCATTCTTAGTGGTTACAATAATTACCCCGTTGGCACCACGAGCACCGTAGATGGCTGCCGAGGCAGCATCTTTCAAAACTTCGATCGTTTCAATATCACCTGGGTTCAAGAAATCAATACCACCACCGATCACTACTCCATCTACTACATATAATGGGTTCGAACCGTTGATAGAAGACGTACCGCGAATTCGAACGACGGAAGCAGCACCCGGCTGACCTGAGTTTTGAAGCACCTGTACACCTGAAGTACGTCCCTGAAGCGCAGTCTCCAAACGCGGCAACTGAAGGTCTTCAAGATCTTCAGCCTTCACGCTAGAAATAGCACCGGTAACGTTAGATTTTTTCTGCGTACCGTAACCCACAACCACTACTTCATCAAGTGTAGAGGCTGCTTTGTCGTAACGCAAGGCAATGGTTAGGGTTTTTTGCTCCCCTAAAAGAAGCGATTTGTCGACGTAGCCAACAAAGGATGCCGTGAGTTCTGTCCCTGCAGCAACGTCCAACGACCAACGGCCGTCCATATCTGTCATAGCAGTCGCAGCACCAGCTTTGACCACCGCACCAGGTAGCGGAGAGTTATCAGCTGCATCCACAACGACGCCCGAGTATTGTGCCTGTGCAAGGGTCGCAAGGCCGAGGGCGATGGCTAAGAATAAACCTTTCGAAGCGATTTTTCTCATGATTTGTGTTGGTGTGTTTTTAATAAAGTGTACTTGGTACATTCAAAAGTGCATACAACTAATGCAACAGCCAACTTTCCATTCCGGACAAATGCCGGACAGAAAGTCGTAATTATAGAACTATAGTGCGTTTGAGCGAGGTTTTTGTTCGCGAAATGAAGGAATTAATCCAAGAATTGGTCCATGTCGCGACGGTCCTTTTTCGTGGGTCTACCTAACCCTTTTTGACGGGTCATGTTGCGCGCGAGTTTCAAGAACGCCTCCTTATCTATCTCTTCCTGAGGGGTAATATCCTTAATATATTCTGAGACCAATTTTGCTCCGATGCGCGATTTCGGCAACGCAAGAATCTCAAATTCTTGATCGAATCCATGGCGTTTGATGCGCACCACATCGCCTGGCTTTACCTCACGAGAAGGCTTCACAGGAATGTCGTCCATCACTACCCTGTTCGAGCGCACCTGCTCGCCGGAGAGGCTGCGGGTTTTGAATAATCGGACACACCACAAGAATTTGTCAATACGCATGGGCACAAATTTGGCGGTTTTCCCCTAATTTCAACCACTCAAGAAAAAATTTTCGTCGTTAATGAAACACTCACTCTGGCTAGGCGCATTTGCGCTAAGCACCCTAATCGCCTGTCAAGGCCCTGCCCAAGAAACCATAGAAACTGAAAAAACTACTGATGTCGTGGCTGAAAAAGGATACCAATTATATACTGTACGCGAGGCCCTGACCGGCCCTGAAGCCATCGCTTCGACGCTGAAAGAAACCAAAACATTGGGCTACCACCTGATGGAGAGCTTTGGCTACATGCAAGGCACCTTCCTAGGCATGCCCGTTGCGGATTTTACTACCGCCGTAGGCGATGCGGAGCTGGGCACCCCTTCGGGCCACTACCAGCCAATACAGCTTGATGGCCCTGAAGTAGGACCTATCGATACTGCTACCATCCCACAGTACATTGAAGCCGCTATCGCTTTGAACCAGCACTGGATCATTATCCCTTGGATGAGCGAAGCGTGGAGAACTCCCGAGGGCTACGCGCACCTGGTAGATTATCTTAAACTATTGGGTGCAGAGGCTGCCAAACATGGAAAAGTCGCCGCTTGGCACAACCACGAGTTTGAATTCCTTCCCCTCGATCCTACAAACCCAGAATCTCCTTCCGCATACCAATACCTCCTCGAATCACTCGAAGGTGATAATGTAGTATTTGAAATGGATATACACTGGGTTGCCTTTGCGGGAGAAAATCCTGTGACTTGGATGGAGAACTATCCCGGCCGTTTCCCGTTATGGCACGTAAAGGACTTCGCTGCGGACACTAGCACACAAGTGCCAGTAGGGCAAGGCGTGGTGCCTTGGGAAGAGATTTTTGCCATGGCAGAGACCGCTGGCTTACAGCACTACTTCATCGAACAAGATGTGTGTAGCGCAGACCAGGCGATCACGTGTCTGAAAGAGAGCATTGAATGGGCGAACGAGCAATCGTTCATGAACAAATAACACATTA
>JAYPCB010000067.1:0-10414 GCA_038124525.1 Cryomorphaceae bacterium | reverse complement strand
AAATACCAGCGGCCGCACGGTGGCGCAATCCAAACTGGGAGGGGAGGTCGCTGCTCTCGCTGAGTGGGAGGATGGAACCTGCAGATACTACGGTATTGCCGGAGATGATGGTGGCCCCGTCGTGCAAAGGTGCGTTTTTGAAGAAAATACTTTCCAGCAGGATGCGGCTCAAGGTCGCGTTGAGTTCATGGCCCGTACCGGCAAAGGCGCCCAAGGGATCTTTGCGTTCAATGACGAGAAGGGCACCAATTTTTTGTTCGGCCAATTCCGCTGTGGCGGCAGCAATAGCTTCAATACTGAGGGTATGGGTTTGATCTGCTTTGCCCACTTTGAATAATCCTTTCCAGCCCTGGCGGCGCGTGAAGGTGGCGGAACCTACGACCAAGAGAAACTTTCGGATTTCCTGTTGGAAGACGATGACCAAAATGATCAATCCTGCCCCCATGAAGGAACCGAGGATTTCGCTCAGGAGGTTCATCTCCAAGACTTGGACCAAGCTGTACAAAAGGTAAATAGCGACCATACCGATGAGGATGCGAATCGCGGCCGTGCCTTTTAACAGACGGTAGACTTGGTACAGCAAGAAGGCTGCGATGATGATGTCGAGGGCATCGAGGACCCCAAAATTTAACGCTCCCATGATGGCAATAAATGTGGCACTCCTTCCGGGTAAAGGTGGGTAAACAAGGTAATGGTTTCTGCGGCTTCTTTCACATCGTGTACGCGGAGGATCTGAGATCCGCCCATCAAGGCAGCCATGTGCAGGGCGGTGGTGCCGTTGAGACTTTGCGCCGCATCACTCTCTAGGGCCTTGTAAATCATGCTTTTGCGGGAAATGCCGGTGAGGATGGGTCGGCCCAACAATTGAAAGGCATATAACTCGCGCAGCAATTGGAAGTTGTGCTCCAAGGTCTTTCCAAATCCAAAACCTACGTCCACAATGGTGTCGTGAATGCCCATCGCGTGCAACTTTGGCAGCTCCTGTGAGAAGAACTTCACAATATCCTGGGTCACGTGATTGTAGGTCGGATTTTGCTGCATGTCCTGCGGGGTGCCCTGCATGTGCATCATGATGTAGGGACAGCGGTGTGCGGCCACAACCTCATGCATTTTTGGGTCCAATGTTCCTCCGCTGATATCATTGATCATATGCGCCCCAGCGTCCAATGCTTTCTGTGCCACTCCACTTCGGAAGGTGTCGATCGAAATAAAGGTCCTAGGAAACTCCGCCATCACGGCCTGCACCGACGGAAGAACGGCTTCCAAACGCGCCCACTCCTCATCTTCTGTGACGTGGTCGGCGCCCGGACGAGAACTATAGGCGCCTAAATCCAAAATCCGGGCGCCCTCCTCCAACATCTTACGGGCTTGTGCCGCGGCGGCTTCAGCAGTGCCAGTGCGGCTTTCCGCATAAAATGAATCCGGGGTACAGTTGATGATGCCCATCACCCAGGGTGTGGATATCGTGTGAATTGTCCCTTGCACATTGAGCATGAACTCCGTCATTGTTCTCGTATCTTCGTTGGTAACGCAAAGTTAAGTAATGAATACAGCTGACCAATTCGATGCCGTACTAGATAAATGCCACGGCTTATTTGAGAAAAAAGGAAAGGATTACGGAACCGCATGGCGCATCCTGCGTCTGCCTTCGTTGACAGATCAAATTTTTATCAAAGCCCAGCGCCTGCGCAGCATAGAAGAGAAGGGAACCCAAAAGGTGGACGACCCGCTTGAGGGCGAGTTCATTGGGATTTTGAACTACAGTATCATGGCCTTGATTCAACTCGAACGTGGGGTGGCGGAGCAGCCGGACATGAGCTGGGAAGAGGCCAGCGCGGCGTATTTGGCCAAAGCGAACGAGGCAAAGGAGCTCATGTTGCGCAAGAATCATGATTACGGTGAGGCGTGGCGCGACATGCGTGTTTCGAGCTTCACGGACCTGATCATTCAAAAGCTGTTGCGTGTGAAACAAATTGAAGATAACCAAGGCAAGACCTTGGTCAGTGAAGGCCTGGAGGCTAACTACCTCGATATGGTGAACTACAGCGTGTTTGCGCTGATCATGTTTATGGAACGCGGCAAATAACAGGATTATGATCAAACGCATTCTCATTCCCGTCATTCAGTTTCTCGTAGGGGGACTATTCATTTTCTCAGGTTTGGTGAAGATGAACGATCCGGTGGGGTTCTCCTTCAAGCTCGAAGAATATTTCAGTGAACCAGTCTTGAACATCCCGTTTTTGGAGCCTTTAGCGCTGCCGTTGGCCATAGTGTTGGTCATTGTGGAGGTGCTGTTGGGGGCTGATTTATTGATGGGCATCAAGCGCCGCTGGACCATGGTGCTGCTTACCGGCATGATCGGCTTCTTTACGTTCTTGACCTTTTGGAGTGCCTATTTTAACCAAGTGACCGATTGCGGTTGTTTTGGCGATGCCATTCCACTGACCCCATGGGAGAGTTTTTACAAGGATGTGGTTTTGAGTGTGCTCATTGCGCTTTTGTGGTGGGGCGAGAAAAGCCAGATCAATTTCTTCCCAAAAGCCGTGGTGCGATTCTTAGCGCCGGCCATTTTGTTGGGATGTATGGCATTTACCTACCACGTGATGAACCACCTGCCGGTGAAGGATTTCCGTCCGTATGCGGTGGGAGAGAGCATCATTGAAGGGATGAAACCTGCGGAGGAATTGGGCCTAGAGCCCCCTCAATATGAAGTCATCTACACGATGGAACAGGAGGACGGCACGCGCACGGAGATTACCTCAAAGCAATATGTAGATGAGAAGTGGTGGGAGAAAACCCAGTGGACGATGCTTTCAGAATTGAGTAAAACCATCAAGGTGAGCGAAGGATACGAGCCGCCCGTACATGATTTCAGTCTGATGTCGGACTACGGCGATATGACCGATAGCATTTTGGCGCTGGACGAAGTGTGGTTGCTTGTGGCCTACAATGTGAAGAAGACCAGCGCGGAAGGATGGGAGAAGGTGGTGCCGAAATTGGCCCAATTATCTCAAAACAACATCCCACACGTGGTGCTCAGCGCTTCCATGCCGGAGGAATTACAGGCTTTAGGCATGCCGATCGAGACACCTTTTGCCTTTACCGACGAAACGACCTTGAAGACCATGGTGCGTTCTAACCCAGGATGGGTGGTGCTCCAGCGTGGTACGGTCACTGGGAAATACCATTATAACGATACCCCGAATTGATCCGATTCGCCCTTCAAAAAATCGCCCTCGCTGTGCTTACCCTCTGGGGTGTAGCGACGTTGGTGTTTTTGTTGTTTACGCTCGTTCCTGGTGATCCAGCGCAAATGATGTTGGGCAAGCGCGACGATCCTGAAGCCCTGGCAGCCGTGCGTGCGAAGTACGGGCTCGACCAGCCGCTGAGCGTGCAATATGTGCAGTATTTGGGCCGCATCTCACCCGTGAACTTTACTGGGGAAGGCGCGCTGTTCAAGCCACCGGACTTTGGCGAGAGCTTCCAACGTCAGGGACAAAAAGTCAGCGCGTTAATAGGGCAGACCTTCCCGAACACTGCCTTGCTGGCACTCGTGGCCATAGGTTTTGCCGTCGTGGTAGGCGGAGTGCTTGGCGCCGTGGTGGCCTACAGGGAAGGAAGCATGTTGGACCAATTCCTCACTGCCTTCAGCGCCCTAGGAATGAGTTTGCCGTCCTTTTTTACCGCCGTCCTCTTTGCTTGGATTTTTGCGTACCTGCTTGGGCCATGGACGGGATTGAACCTGACGGGCTCCTTATATGCCGTGGACGATTATACCGGTGAGCGCTACCTGCAACTCAAAAACCTCGTTCTGCCGGCCTTGACCCTGGGCATTCGTCCCATCGGTGTAGTGCTGCAACTTACCCGCAATAGCGTACTGCAGGTTGCCCAGCAAGATTTTGTGCGCACCGCAAGAGCCAAGGGCCTAAAGGAAGGCCGAGTCTTTTTCCGACACATCCTGCCGGTTGCCTCGAATCCCATCATTACGACCATCAGCGGTTGGTTTGCATCGCTCTTGGCCGGGGCGGTATTTGTGGAAATTATTTTTGGTTGGAATGGCATGGGAAAATTGCTCGTGGAAGCGTTAAATACTCGAGATTTGCCAATAACAATGGGGTGCGTCATGGTCATCGCCGCCATCTTCGTTTTCTTAACGACGTTAGTGGATGTGCTATACGCAGTGCTCGACCCAAGAATACGAGCGGAACTATTTTAAGAACACACAACAACATCAATAAATAATCATGAGAAGAAAGATTGTAGCAGGTAACTGGAAAATGAACACGACGTACAACGAGGCGATGGATTTGGTCGCAGAATTGAAGTCGTCGTTGACGGAAGAAGTCGTAGGAGAAACAGGTGTAATCATCACTCCTCCATCCGTGTTCTTGAGTGATGTCGTGAATGAATTGGTCGATAATCCATTCATCGCTGTCGCTGCACAGAACTGCCACGAACAAGATAATGGTGCCTACACCGGTGAAATCAGCGCCCCTATGTTGGCCTCTTTGGATTTGGATGCCGTCATTATCGGCCACAGCGAGCGCCGTCAATACTTCGGTGAGACCAACGAGAGCTGTAAGGTGAAAATAGGTCAGGCATTGAACAACGAATTAGCCGCGATCTACTGTATCGGTGAAACCTTGGAAGAGCGCAAGAGCGGCAACTACATGGACGTGATCCTCAGCCAATGTGCCGAAGGTTTGGAAGGCTTCTCAGAAGAAGATATGGACAACATCATCTTGGCTTACGAGCCGGTTTGGGCCATTGGCACGGGTGAGACTGCTTCTCCAGAACAAGCACAAGAAGTTCATGCCGGCATTCGTGCTTGGTTGGTAGAGCGTTTCGGCGGTGAAGCGGCCCAAGATATTTCGGTATTGTATGGCGGCTCATGTAAGCCAGGCAACGCGGCAGAGTTATTCGCACAACCAGATATCGACGGTGGATTGATCGGCGGTGCCTCATTGAGCGCAGCAGATTTCACTGCGATCGTAAAAGCTAGAACCGAAGCCTAATGTCGGAAACCCCAGTGTACATTGAATTGACCGCAACGGTCGTTCCCTTGGAACCCTTCCGCGATGTGTTTATTGCACAGCTCGGGGAATTGGGCTTTGATACCTTCACCGATACCGAGGATGGGTTTCAGGCGTACATTTTAAAGGACCAATTCTCTTCTGATGCCGTCGCCGAGACCCTTCAATGGGACGGTGTTCAGGTCACTTATTCCTTGCAAGAAATCGAGCAAGTGAACTGGAATGCGGAGTGGGAGAAAAACTTTGATCCTATTGATGTGGACGGTTGCGTATACATCCATGCTCCTTTCCACAAACCAAAACAAGGCTATGAGCACCTCATGTTGATCGAGCCAAAGATGTCCTTTGGTACCGGCCACCACCAAACCACCCACATGATGATTCAGTGGACCTTGGAGTTGCCGACCGAAGGCCTGCGAGTCCTCGACATGGGTTGTGGCACAGGGATCCTCGGCATCCTTTCCGGGATGCGTGGTGCCTCCCACATTCACGGGATCGACATCGACACCTGGTGCGTAGAAAATACCCTTGAGAATGCACAGCGCAACGCCATTGCCATGAGCTGCGATCAGGGTGGAGCGGAAGCCATCAAGGATACTTATGATCTGATCTACGCCAACATCAACCTCAACGTGCTCCTCGGGGACATGGACGCCTATGTGGCCGCTTTGGCCGACGGTGGCACCATCTTGTTCAGCGGTTTTTACGAGGAAAATGTGTCTGCCCTTCGCGAACGTGCCGAGGTCGCTGGACTAACCTACGAGGGCATCAAAGGGCGCGATCAGTGGCGCAGTGTTAAAATGAGAAAGTAATGCGAAGAATTGGACTACTTATTGTGCTTCTATTCAGCCTGGGGCTTCACGCCCAGAAGGTGGTCCGATTCTCCGAGCTCGAACTCTTCCAAGACGAATTTCTCGAACTCATAGATCTGAACAAAGAGCAAAAGTCGCTGTATCAGGACAGCCTTTTGCCGAATATCATGTTAGCGGTCGACGAGTTCGGGGAGTTGTGGATAGATTTGAGCAATCAACTCATTCGCAAGCGCCTAGTTAAAGCCGAGGTTTGGGAGGAACTTATCCGACTTACCTACGATATTTATGAGGGCGAGGTCTTCGGAAGTGCTGAGCAGATGGCAAAGCACCTTCTGACTTATTCTAAAAAGAACCCATCCACCAAGATAAGGGACTACATCCATCAGCAGTACCTTAACTATAGCAAGCATATCTTTGGCGATTCTCACGATTTTGTTTGGAGCGCTCCCTACGCAGTATGGGGCTTTTCATTCGAGGACGGCGCCCCAGTATACAGGTTTGAATCGGAAGACCTTTACGGTCGTTACCTCGATGACAGTACGCAAATCATCGGAGCCAACTTCAAGTATTACCCAGAAAAAAATCTTATCGAAGGTGAGGGCGGTAGCGTCTTTTGGTCCCGAGTGATGGTGCCGGAGGACGAACGCTATGCGGAATTGGGTACATGGACCTTAGATGTGAACAAAGGCGGATACCAGGCTAAAGCGGTATTACATGCCTATAATCTTTATTCAGAACCCATCAAAGGCACCTTGGAGGACCGCATGACAGGGACCATTACCAAGCGATTTCCACAATTTACGAGCGATCGTAACGATTATCTTATCGAGCATATTTTTCCAGATGTTCACTTCAAAGGTGGTTTAGGAGTTATAGGTGCTCAATTCTACGGAATCAGCCCAGATAGTACTCTAGGTGAATTGGTCTTTACCTATAAAACCGATACGGTCATCACTTTAAAAGGAGGGCGTTTTGGGTTCCAAGACAGCCTCATAGCATCTAAACGAGTAGAGGTGGTGGCACATTTGGATAAGGACAGTATCTATCACCCACACTGTGAGGTTCGCTATGATCCTCGCTCGGGACAGCTACGCATTTTGCGCTACAAAACCGGATTAGGATTGACCTCTTGGATTGACAGCTATCATGCGATGGAAGTAAACGTGGATCAATTAGTTTGGAACCAAGGCACTCCTGTACTAAACTTCCGCAACCTTAATCTCGGATCTATGCAGGCTGCTGTATTTGAAAGCAAGCAATTCTTCCGCATCTCGCGTATGGAGGAAATCGCAGGTTTACAACAAACACATCCGTTGATGAATCTGAGAGATGCAGCCTACCCTTGGGGATATAATGATGTACCGCTAACGGATCTGATTTATGCCCTTCGTATGCCTTTGGACCAGGGAGAGAAATTCCTTTATGAAATGGCCATTCAAGGTTTTGTAACCTTCGACCAAGACCAACAAACCATCACGCTAACGGATCGGTTGTTTGAATACTTACTGAACTGGCAAGGTAAGAGAGATTATGATGTGATTCAATTCGTTTCTCGCGTTGAGCAAGGTAACAACGCCCAAGTTAGTTTGCTCAATTACCAAATGAATATCGCAGGTATTGGGATGATTGCTGTCAGTGATTCCCAGGAGGTTAACCTCTTTCCCAAAGGAGGGCTTATTACGGTCAACCGCGGAATGAACTTCAACTTTGACGGCCGTATTAACGCGGGTCTCTTTAGTTACTGGGGAACGGACTACGCTTTCAATTATGATAACTTTATGATTGATATGCCGCGCATCGATTCGATGCGTTTCAAAGTCAAGGAGTTCAACCCGCCACCGGGCGAGCGTGCGGCGCTGGTCAACGTGCAAACCGTACTTTCAGACCTTCAGGGGCGTCTGCGCATTGACCAAGCAGATAACAAAAGTTCAAAAGAATACTATCCGGAATACCCCATCTTCGAAGCCCTTAACAACTCCTTCGTCTACTACGATAATCCGCGCATTCATAATGGAGTTTACGAACGCAGCGGTTTCTATATGGCTGTAGAACCATTCACCATTGATTCGCTCGACAATGCCACTACGGACGGATTGTTGTTCGATGCTACCTTCCATAGTGCTGATATCTTCCCAATATTTCCCCAGCCATTGATGGTGATGCCAGATTATTCACTTGGTTTCCAAACCCAAATGCCCCCAACCCCAGTCTTCAAGAGCTCTGGGACTTTTGAAGGCTCATTGGCATTATCTGGTAAAGGGTTGCGTGCTGAGGGTAGTATTGATTATAGACAAAGCCACTTAGTCAGCAAGGATATTTTGTTCTTCCCCAAACAAGCTTCCGGTCGTGCTGCCACCTTTGGTATTACTGAAAATACGACCATTGGAGGCGGTTATCCTTTTGTACAGGGTACCGATAATCCATTCCTCTGGTTGCCTTACGAGGACGAGCTGCAGGTGGAATCGCGCAGTATTCCGTTTGATATGTACGGTACTCCCGAAGTGGTGGCTGAGGGCAAGTTGCGCTATGGCGGAAAAGGGCTTTTTGGGACCGGGGAGCTGCGTTATGGTACTGCGAAGCATAATAGTGAAAATGAGGGATACCAATTCTTCCATCGCTCCTTCACCTCCGCAGCCCAAGACTTTCGTGTAAAAACCAAGCTCGATAACGAGGAATGGGCCTTCCAGATGTTGGATGCCTCTTGTGATGTGAACTTTGATGAACAATTGGGTCTCTTCGATAAGCTTAACCCTTATAGTACCATTGAATTCCCTGCAAACCAATACATGGCCTACATGGACCACGCCGAATGGAAGATGGACAAAGCAACAGTGGACATCAAGCACAATAACGAGGGCAAGGCCTATATGGTCAGTACCCATCCGCTCCAGGATAGCCTAGACTTCACTGCTGGATTTGCCCGATTCTCTTTGGCGCCTAGCATCCTCGAAGCGTTCGATGTTCCGGAAATTGACGTGGCCGATTGCCGCGTCTTGCCCGACAGTGGATATGTCGTCATCCGTATGAATGCGGAAATGGACCCGCTTGAAAACGCTCGAATTTTCGCGAATAGATTTAGTGAGCTACACGAATTCTACGAATCCGTTGTCCGAATTCGCGGCAAATACCGATACACCGCACACGGGATGTACGATTATGAAGATGAGGAAGGAAGTATTTGGCCCATTGCCTTTGAAAGCATTAAACCCGATACTTCAGGGACCACCATAGGTGAGGCTACCATCACCGAATCTGATGAATTCTACCTCAGCCCTTATTTCGGTTACCGTGGGAAAATCACCTTGCGCGCTGATGAAATCCCTATGTTCTACCTCGGTTCCATCAAGCTCCAAAACGAGTGCAAGAACCTGCAAAGTATGTGGTACGATATCGCCTCTGAAATTGATCCTACAGATATTGTAATTGAACTTCCGGAAAACGATCCTACGAGTCTAGCGGACAACACGTTCAACGGTATTTACATTTCTCAAGATAGTTTAGGCGGTCATAGTAATTTCCTGTCCAAATACGCCGACCGTCGTGATATTGAATTAATAAGTGCAAATGGTGTTTTGTTTTATGATTTCGAAGAGCAAGGCTATGTAATTACGACAACGTCAAAACTTAAAGATTCCCGAACCCCAGATCCGTATTTAATCTTCTATAACTACGATTGTGAACTATATGGAACAGGCCCTTTGAAAATTTTGAGTAACACAGGGTTGGTAAAGAGTTACATGGGTGGTGCAGCACATCATTATCTCAACAAGGATGAGGTTACGATTGATGCTGTTTGGACGATTGAAGCGCCTTTGGATAAAGATCAATGGGAAAATGTAGCAAAACTTTTTACTGATTTTTCAGCCGCTGATATAGTTGATGATTTTAACTATCAAGAGGGTATATATTCCCTTTTAGGCATAAAGGATGGTTCAAAATTTTTGGATGATTTTAGTCAATTCGATGGAAATGATAGATTTCCGAAAGAATTTAGAAATTCAATGGTTTTAGGTAATATATCTATGCGCTATAGCGGCAAATACAAATCCTTCCAAGGCAATGGCGAGGCGATCATCCAAAACATCTACAACGTGCCAGTTTTTGCCAAAGTAGATTGTTTGGTTGAAATTAAAGAGCGCAGTAGAGGGGGAGAATTTACGCTCTATCTCGATAATGGCACAGATTTCCTTTTCATAAACTACAAGGGTAATTTGATGAGTATCCGCTCTTCTGACGATACTTTTAACGATGCCATCCTCGCCAAAGATACCAAGGACCGTAGCGTCGCTGCTAAAGGCGATCAACCCGGCTTCTCCTACAACCTAGCCGGAAAAGGAAAAATCATGCTCCTCAAACGCAGATTCGGCATCGAAGATTAAGGTGAATAATTTTTCACCCAAGCTTGCATCAAATGGTGCATAGCATATAAATTTGAATTCATGAGCACGAAAGAGCAATTTCAAGGTCAACAACAAACCGTTCTTCAAGCGGAACGTTCTCTTGTCCTATTCAACGACCACGAGAACACCTTTGATTTTGTCATTGACGTCCTCTGCACAGTATGTGAAC
>JAYPCB010000066.1:0-10589 GCA_038124525.1 Cryomorphaceae bacterium | reverse complement strand
TTCCTCCGCGTTTCATCCGTTCCACCAATGCCGCTACGAACGCTTCAATGGCTGGAATCTTTGCAGCAATGGCTTGACTTATGGTCGCATCTTCTGTATTGATCCCGCGCAAAACATCACCAACGGCCATGCTTTCTAGATTGTTGTAATTCGAACTTTGCTCTGTGGTTTTCATGCGTTTCGTTTCAATCGGGCCATGTAAAATCCATCATTATAAGTGGAAGGCTCTACACTTTGATCTTCAACCAATGCAAATTCAGGATGAGATTCCAAAAAGCGTTGTACTTGGCGTTCATTTTCCTGCGGTAAAATACTACACGTGGCATATACCATGGTCCCCTGAGGCTTAACCATAGCAGAGTAGGAGCTGATGATTTCCTGCTGTACGCCTTCTAAACGTTCCAAGTGTTCCGGTTCCAACTTCCATTTAGTGTCCGGTTCACGCTTGATCACGCCTGTACCAGAGCACGGAACATCCAATAACAGATAATCCGCAGTGTCTTTCAAGCTTTCTAATACTCCGGGCTCTTCCCATGCTTTCGTTTCCACGATGTCCAAACCGCTGCGCTGTGTACGCTTGAGCAGTTCCCCAAGCTTTCTACCTTCCACATCCATGGCGATTAATCGACCCTGGTTGTTCATCAACATTCCTAAGTGCAATGTTTTTCCTCCAGCTCCGGCACAAGCATCAATAACAGTTGAACCAGGCTGCGGTTGTAAATATGGAGCAATGCTTTGGGATCCAGCATCTTGTACTTCAAACCATCCTTCTTGAAAGGACGCGATGTGATTCAACCGCGGACGACCTTCAATGTAGTAGGCACCTTTAAATGTAGGATGCTCGTACAAGGTAATCCCATGTTCTACAAGAGATTCAGTCACCTGTTCCACACTTGCTTTTAAAGTGTTTATACGTAGGTTGACTGTATTGGGGATATTCATTGCTGCAGCGATTCGAGACCATTTCTCAGGACCCAATTGTTCTTCTGCAACGGCCGAAAACCATGGCGCATAACTTTCCTTCGTGGCTACGTTATCGATGGTTCCCATACGAGCAACGACATCTATATCTCGTATGGCCTCGAATTTTGGCCAATCCGGAAGAACGCCACCGCGCCACATCCAATACACGCCAAAAAGCTTCTGAAGATCTTTTCTTTTTGTACTGGGCTCTTGATCGAGAATGGCCCACAAAAGCCCCCACCAGCGTACCATTTCATAAGTATGCTCGGCTACAAAACTACGGTCACGGGATCCCCACTTCTTATTCTGGCGCAGAATACGCTCGACTACCTTATCCGCATATATCCCTTTCCCAAAGGTGATTTCTAAGGCTTCTAGAACCCCAGCAACGGTATTCGGAAACAACCTTTGGGTGTGAATGGACATTTAAAGGGCAGGGTATTGCTGTGGATTTCGTTCGTGCATTAGCCCATAGATACGCTCTACCATATCGTCGACGCTTGGTTTCGAGAAATACTCTCCATCCGATGCGAAGGCAGGTCGGTGATCTTTTGAGGTAATGGTCATAGGCGCCGCATCAAGATACTCGTAGGCTCCTTGATCTTCCAATACTTGTTGCATTAGGAAGGCACTGGCACCACCACGAACATCTTCGTCAAGCACTACCAAGGCATTGGTTTTACGAACACTTGCAGCTACTTCGTGCTCTAAATCGAAAGGAATAAGGGACTGTGCATCAATAAGTTCAACACTTATACCTAAAGTGGCTAATTCATCGCAAGCCACCTGCGCTAAGACACAATTACTACCGTAGGTCAATAAGGTTAGATCTGAGCCTTCTTGCAATACCTCGACCGCTCCAATAGGTGTAGTGAAATCCCCTAAATTCTTCGGCAATGATTCCTTTCTTCGGTAACCATTCAAGCATTCTACCACAAGGGCAGGTGTCTCGAGCTCCATCAATTTGTTATAGAAACCAGCGGCTTGCACCATGTTACGAGGTACTAACACATACATTCCCTTAATAGAGTTGATGATTGTACCCATAGGAGAGCCCGAATGCCAAATACCTTCCAGTCTGTGACCGCGTGTTCTCACAATAGTAGGAGCCATTTGTCCGCCTACAGTTCTATAATGTACAGTAGCCAAATCGTCAGACATGATCTGAAGGGCGTACAATAAATAATCCAGGTACTGAATCTCGGCAATGGGGCGTAAACCTCTCATGGCCAATCCTATTCCTTGACCCATGATGGTGGCTTCACGAATACCGGCATCTGAAACACGAGTTTCTCCGTATTTCGCCTGCATACCCTCGAGTCCCTGGTTTACATCGCCAATCTTTCCCGAATCTTCTCCAAAGACCATGGCCTGAGGATGTTTTGCGAATAGAGCATCAAAATTATCTCTAATCACTATACGGGCATCTACCTGCTCTGCATTCTCTATATGAGGCGCTACAAATTCGAGGAGCTTTTCCTCATCGTTTGGATTGTATAGATGTGAACTATAACGACGTTCTTGTTCCGCTGTTGCTGCAGATAACCAAGCCTTTAGTGAGGCAGTATCAATAGCAGCATCGCCGTTCACCATTCTTACGGCCTTGCGCAAAGCACGTATGGACATGGCCACATCTAGGTCTTGCTGGGCTTCTAATTCCTGGATGAGATTAGTAGTGAAAATACCTTTCTCACCTTTTTGCTGAATGCCTTTCAATAGAGATAAGGCTTCATTACGAAGTTGTTTTGGTAGGCTTTGGAAAATGTTCCAAGCTTCTTTTTTTCCTTCTCTCGAAGCTTTTTTTGCCTCTTGGGTTACTGCGTCTAATTCTTCCTGAGTCGCAATGCCGCGATTCACGATCCATTGTCCAAATTTTAGGATACAATCGTGGTCTTTTTCCCATTGCAATCGCTCAGGAGATTTATAGCGCTCATGCGATCCAGAAGTACTGTGGCCTTGCGGTTGCGTCATGCCTTTAACGTGAATCATCACTGGGACATGCTCCTCTCGAGCAACCTTGGAAGCGCGCAAGAAGGTCTTGATTAGCTCTGGGTAATCCCAGGCCTCTACGATAAATATGTCGTATCCTTTTCCTTGTTCGTCGCGTTGAAATCCTTTCAGAATGGCGCTGATATCTTCTTTAGTTGTCTGGTATTCAGCTCCTACGGAAATACCGTACTCATCATCCCAAACGGAAATGACCATAGGGACCTGCAGCACCCCTGCAGCATTGATGGTTTCAAAAAACAATCCTTCAGAAGTAGAGGCATTGCCTATGGTTCCCCAAGCCACCTCGTTTCCGTTGTTTGAGAACTTATCAGAGCCTTCAAAAGAAACTTCCTTATATACTTTCGAGGCTTGCGCTAGACCAAGCAGTCTAGGCATTTGCCCCGCTGTAGGACTGATATCGGAAGAGCTATTGTATTGCTTAGTAAGATCGACCCACTGGCCATTTTCATCCAATGAACGTGTGGCAAAATGACCATTCATTTGTCTACCACCGGCCATAGGCTCTATCTTAGTATCGGTAACTGCATATAGCGAAGTGAAGAAAGACGTAGCATCCAATTCTCCCAAAGCCATCATGAAGGTTTGATCGCGGTAATACCCGGAACGGAAATCACCTTTTTGGAATGCTTTTGCCCAAGCAATTTGGGCCAATTCCTTACCGGCACCAAAAATGCCAAACTTTGCCTTACCGGTGAGTACTTCACGTCGTCCCATCAAGGAACATTCTCTCGACATCACCGCAATGCGGTAATCTTCAAGCACTTCCGTCTTGTACTCCTGGTAGCTTATTTCTTTGGTATGTTTCTCTGTCATGTGATAGGGTTGACATTAGTCCCTACAAATATACGACAGAAAGGCCCCTACATGATTCGCTTGAAGACGAAGAGTACGAACAGGGTAATGACAATCAACAACAAGACCTGAATCCCACCTCCGCTGTAATGTACTTTGTGAAGTTTGAGGTCTTTTCTGTAGCTGTAAGTGAGGTAGGATAGGAAGGCCACGGCAAATATTCCCGCAAAAATCCAGTGTCCTGTCGTAATGTTTTCCATGTTGTAAATTTACATCTCATTCAATCATTTTAAGGCACTCATGAAGAAACAATTGGACCATGTCGAAAAATTCCATGATACGTTTGGAATCACCAACAAATATCAACCTGAAGCACGTGTAGGCGAGGACACTATTGCCCTACGCCACAGATTAATGGCTGAAGAAAATGAAGAGTATTTGGAAGCGGCATTGGCAGGAGATGCCGTGGAAGTCGCAGATGCCCTAGGGGATATGATGTACATTCTCTGTGGCACCATTTTAAGTCACGGCATGCAACACATCATTGAAGAGATCTTTGAAGAGATTCAAGCGAGCAACATGAGTAAACTAGGTGCGGACGGTAAACCGATCTACAGAGAGGATGGAAAGGTGATGAAGGGGCCTAATTATTTCAAACCTAATATTGGCGCCATTTTAGAAAAGCACCTTAAGGCCTAAGGTTGATCTTTTCGGGACGTAATTCAAAGTTTGGCTTACAGCCTTCCAACCACTGTGGCCCACCATCATCAATGGGCCTATAGGTAGCTTGGACATCTTTGGCCATTCGAATACGATTGACCGTGCCTTCTTCGAAATTAAGTTGAAGCCATGAACAAGTGCTGTTGTTCAACCCAACGGCTTTGCCACCATTTACGTTGTGCAAGAAATTCTGTGCATTTCCGTCTAGTCTGATGGTTTGAAGTTGGCCGTCTACAAAATTCCCACGAAGGTATTTCCCAGTGGTTTGGTCAAAAAATATAGAATCATCCGTTTGGCTTGCAATGCGAACCATGCCTACCATAAACAAGCTATCAAGGCGCTCTTCTTGGAGTGTTAAGGCCGCAGAATCTGAAGCGAACTGGTTCTTGTCGCTCCAGAGTGTAGGAGAGGGGTATAGGGCCAATTCTTCCTTGCCCTCGTTGTAATTAAAATTAGGGCTTATCCCCTGAAAATCGGAACTAAAGAACTGTGTGTTATTCCTCAACACAACGTTTTTATACCCCAAGGAATCTTCTCGGATGTGTAATGTGTCGCCTTTGGAATACAGAGTATCCCCATCCATTTCTTGACGATAATACACAGGGGAATATGCATCTACGAAAACAGGTGATTTAACATATTCAATGTATTGGCCTTCCAAAACAAAGCCTTGGGTTGTATCGGCTACTAGACCTTGACCTTGAAGTTCTCCGCTATTTGCTTTGAGATTGTAAGTGAGGGTCGAGGCTTTAATGAATTGGCCAGGAGAAATCATAGAGGCGCCGCCTTCAAGACGTAAAAGCGTTTGATCTGCTTCATAAGTGCCTTGTTGACAATATAATGTGGTGCTGTCCCGGACCATAGTAGTGGGCCCAGCAAAATCGTACACATTCCGCTTTGGATAATACAACAAGGTGTCTGTGTTCATCAAGAATGAAGAATCAACGGCCACTACATCACCGCGTAGTTTCACCAGGTCTACGTCCGTGTTGTAGCTTCCAACATCAGAGGTTAATCTGAGGGTTTTTCTCTCTAGGGTAGACCTCGTCAAATAGTACGCTGTTGCATTGTTCCGGTCGTAGCGGAGTACCGTCGTGGCTAACCTTGATGAAGGGGTTGTAAGTACCACATCCTTTTTGATGGTAAAAACACGCTCATCTCCAGAATAGTAGAGCTCCTTGCCGTTGATGCGCACAGTATCGGATTGAATAATTCGAACATTGCCGTAGGCTTCAAATGTATTCTCCGGTTGTCGTAGTACCGCGGAATCACAGTACATGTAGGCAACATCTTGTTTGAGGCCTACATTTCCTCTTAGATAATAGGTACGCGTATTGGACTTACCCTTGGTGATATCGGTAATATCACTGCTGAGGATTTGAATTTTCGTTTGTCCCCAGCCGATGGACACGGTGGAGAAAAAAAGGGCCACACAAAGTTGTATGGCCTTTCTCATTACTTTCTAAGGATGGTTTGAGCGCGGTCTGGACCTACACTAACTAAGGTAATAGGTACGCCTACTTCCTTTTCAATAAAGGCGATGTACGACTTGAACGTTTCAGGGAACTCATCCTCGATGGTCATTTGCATCAAATCCTCATCCCAGCCTGGAACTTCTGTGAAAATTGGCTCAATCAAATCATCCTGAAGCTTGTAGGGGAGGTGATCAATGACCTCACCGTTGTACTTATAGGCGGTACAAATCTTCAAGTTGCCAATTCCCGATAACACATCTGCTTTCATCATCATCAACTCTGTAACGCCATTAATGTTGATAGCGTATTTCAAAGCAGGTAAATCTAACCAACCACAACGACGCGGACGACCGGTGGTAGCACCGAATTCGCGACCGTTTGCTTGGATAGTCTCGCCTGTAGTATCGAATAATTCGGTAGGGAATGGTCCACTTCCAACTCGAGTACAGTATGCCTTGAAAATACCATATACGTTTTTGATCGTATTCGGGGCGATACCCATACCCGTACAAGCACCCGCACAAGTGGTGTTGGATGAGGTTACGAATGGGTAGCTACCAAAATCAATGTCCAACAGTGTGCCTTGTGCACCTTCGGCCAAGATGGTTTTTCCAGCGGACAAGTTGGTGTGGAAATAAGGCTCACTATCAATGATATCCAATGAACGTAGGTATTCAATAGCTGCAAACCAAGTAGGTTCTAGTTCATCGAGATTGTATTCAAAACCAGCGTAACCACTGAGTAATTGCTTGTGTTTAGTGACCAATTGGTCGTAGAGTTCTTGGAAGTTATCTAGTTGGATATCACCCACACGCAGGCCATTTCTACCAGTTTTGTCCATGTACGTTGGACCAATTCCCTTCAAAGTAGAACCGATCTTCTTTTTTCCTTTGGCACTTTCGCTGGCCGCATCCAATAATCTGTGCGTAGGCAAAATCAAATGTGCTTTACGAGAAATTTTCAAACGCTTCAATACATCTGGCTCTTGGGCAATGAGTTTATCCAACTCACCCTTGAAGATCACTGGGTCGATTACTACACCATTACCTACCACATTCATTACATCGTGATGGAAAACACCAGAGGGAATAGTGTGGAGAACGTGCTTCTTACCTTCAAACTCCAATGTATGCCCAGCATTTGGGCCTCCTTGAAATCGTGCGATGATATCGTACTCTTTGGTTAGTACATCAACAATTTTACCCTTGCCTTCATCACCCCATTGGAGTCCTAGCAGCACATCTACAGCCATATTTAGTTGTTGTTAGAAGGTTTGCGCTTGGCGTAGAAGTACAAGCTATGGCTTTCCACATCTACACCGAACAAATCTTCAATCGTTTGTTTAATGTTTTGAATCCTAGGATCACAGAATTCGAATACCTCACCGGTATCAGTTAGAATCACATGATCGTGTTGTTTGTTGAAATATGATTTCTCGTAAAAGCTCTGGTTCTGTCCGAATTGATGTTTGCGAACCAAGCCACAAGTGATCAATAATTCGATGGTATTGTACAAGGTGGCACGCGAAACGCGGTAATTCTTGTTTTTCATATTGAGGTACAAGGTTTCCACATCGAAATGATCTTCGTTTTCGTAGACTTCTTTCAATATCGCGAAGCGCTCTGGAGTCTTTCTTTGGTTGTTTTCTTCCAAGTAGCGACCGAACACTTCTTTAACCTTCTCGTATGCCTCTTTTGTACCCATGAGAATTAAAGCGCTAAAATACGTTGAATCAGCCGAATTTACCTACCCTAGAGACAGTACTAATGCCCTCTAATTGTTTAATATTCGTGATTGTATCCGTCAAGGCCACTTTATCCGCGACTTCTATGGTTACTTGCCCTGTGAATAACCCATCATCAACGGCGAAAGAAATAGCTTTAATATTCAAACTAAGCTCGCTAGAAATGACTTTGGTAACGTCATTTACCAATCCTATTCGATCCATTCCTTCAATCAGAAGGTTGATGGTCGCAAACGTACCCTTTTTATCAACCCACTTCGCTTTGAGTGTTCTATTCGCAAAACGACTTTGCAACAATACCGCATTAGGGCAATCGTCCCTATGAACTTTTAATCCTTCAGCAGTGGTCACAAAACCAAAAACACGATCACCTGGTACAGGATTACAGCATTTAGCCAAAGTATATTCCATCTCGTGCTCATCGGTATCAAAAACGAGCATCAAGTCCTTTTTAGCCTCCTTTGAAAGTGGCTTTTGCTTGGCGTAGGAACTCTTTACTATTCTTCGCTTGAAGTAATTGACCAAACCGGCCGTTTCCCTCGCATATTCACGAAGCTTTTTATTATCGATGACACCCAATCCAACTTTATAGAATAGTTCGTCTGGATTCTTCAATCCGAAATAATTGACGAGCTTCTGAATATTACTGTGCGTAGACTTGAGCTTG
Source organism: Cryomorphaceae bacterium (assembly GCA_038124525.1). Lineage (GTDB taxonomy): Bacteria > Bacteroidota > Bacteroidia > Flavobacteriales > Schleiferiaceae > UBA10364. The sequence goes on along the minus strand of JAYPCB010000066.1, from coordinate 2,218 downwards.
AGCACTTTTAGTTTACGCTCTAAGGTCATTTGTCCTTGGCCCATAATCAATTGCTTCTCTTTCTTTAGACTCTGGCGTATGCGCTGCTTAGCCTTGCCCGTTTTCACAAAGCTTAGCCAATCTTCCTTTGGCTCTTGCTTCATGGATGTTAAAACCTCAATCTGATCTCCAGATTTTAAAGGAGAACTTAGGGGGACCAATTTTCCATTGACCTTCGTTCCCAAACAGTGCGCACCAACCTCACTATGTACATCAAAGGCAAAATCTAAGGCTGTCGCACCCTTAGGCAAGGTGACCATCTCTCCACGAGGGGTGAAGACGAAGATCTCCGAAGAGAAGAGGTTCATCTTAAAACTATCAATAAAGTCTTCGCTATCATTATCTGGATTATCCAGGAACTCACGAATCCTGCGCAGCCATGAATCCAACTGATTGCTGCCCGAACTATCTTCCTTGTACTTCCAGTGCGCGGCAAAACCGTTCTCAGCGATATCATCCATACGTTTAGTACGAATTTGAATCTCCACCCAGTGGCCCTCAGGACCCATGACAGTGGAGTGTAAGCTTTCATACCCATTGCTCTTTGGAGAGGAAATCCAATCTCTCAATCGGTTTGGATTTGGGCTATAGTTCTCGGTGATCACAGAATATGCTTTCCAACAATCAGATTTTTCATTCGCCAATTTTGAATCTAAAATGATTCTAATGGCGTATTTGTCATATACTTCATCGAAGGAAACCTGTTGATTCCTCATCTTACGACGAATGGAAAAAATACTCTTGGTGCGCTTTTTCACCTCAAATTTCAAGCCCGCCTTTTTCAATTCTCCACTAATGGTACGAGTAAACTTATTCAAATACTCGAAATCTCGGTTGACTAACTCTTCCATCTTATTGGAGAGATCCTCAAACATCTCAGGCTCTGTATACTTTAAGCTGATATCTTCTAATTCCGTTTTAATGCGGAATAGCCCTAAGCGATGGGCGAGGGGGGCGTAAATGAAAAGTGTTTCCGAGGCAATCTTCAGCTGCTTGTGAGCAGGCATGCCTTGCATCGTTCGCATATTGTGCAATCGATCCGCAAGCTTAATGAGAATGACACGGACATCATCAGAAATGGTCAAGAGCATTTTGCGGTAATTCTCCAACTGCATGCTACTTTCCATACTAACCACACCTGAAATCTTTGTCAGACCGTCAATCAATCGAGCAATGTTCGGATTGAACATATTTTCGATATCCTCTAAGGTGTAATCAGAATCTTCGACCACATCGTGCATTAGGGCCGTCGCAATACTAGTAGGACCTAGTCCTATCTCGGTAGCAACAATCTGAGCCACTGATATAGGGTGAGTGATGTAGGGTTCGCCAGATTTTCTGTGCACCCCTTTGTGTGCATCTTTAGCCAATTGAAACGCACGAGTAATGAGCTGGTTGTCCGCTTCCTCAGTCTTGTACTCAATGCTATTGAGCAAATCCTGAAAGGCGCCTTCCACTAAATTATAGTCTCTGTCCTCGTTTGCGGTCATCTCTTAATCGATTAAAAATATTGCTGGCCGTTTATGCAAATCAATGCGCTCACTTTTCCATTGAGCAATGGTCTTAGTGGCAATAAACTCAGTATCTAAGGTAATATCTACAGCGATACAAAGCTTGGTCTCAGGATGTAAAGTTGTGGCCAATTCTTCCAGCAGTTTGTTATTTCGATATGGCGTCTCCATGAAAATCTGAGTGATACCATCCCTACAATCCTTACTCATGGCCTGGAATACACGTTTCCTAATAGGCTTATCAAAAGGTAAATAACCTCTAAATGTGAATTGCTGTCCATTGAAACCGCTGGCCATCAGTGCCAATAAAATAGAGGAGGGACCAACCATAGGAACCACTCGCAATCCCTTTCTGTGGGCTATACTGACGATTTCTGATCCGGGATCCGCTACACAGGGTACCCCCGCTTCAGAGATAATACCGACATCCTCACCTTTTTCCACAGGTTTTAGAAACAAGGGGAGATCTAAAGGATCTGTCTGCTTGTCAATAATCTCAAACCTAAGTTCTTGTTGGTTCTTATCTGGATGTATGGTTTTGATGAACGCTCGTGCTGTACGTTCATTTTCAACGATGAAATACGTCAACCTACCCAATGTTTGTTGTACATCGACGGGTAAAGCCTTATCACCAGATGTAGGACCCAAAGTGTTGGGTATTAAATATA
>JAYPCB010000065.1:7916-10609 GCA_038124525.1 Cryomorphaceae bacterium | reverse complement strand
TGGGACCCATGAAAAACCTCATTCTCTTCATTTTTGCGGCATTTGCCATCACCTCGTGCGACAATACGTTGGACATTAATGCGGATTATGACGTGCAGAACGTGGTCTATGGGTTGTTGGACAAAGACGACGACACGCAATGGGTCAGGTTACACAGAACCTATCTGGGTACTGACGGATTGCTCGCGGGCGCCACACATTCGGATAGCCTCTACTTTGATACAGCGGCGCTTTATCTCGCGCAGCTCAATGATCAAGGTAACGTACTCAATACCTACGAGCTGTTTCGCAAGGATACTAATGTTCTCGAACCGGGGACCTTTACTACTGACAATTACAGAATGTATTGGACCAATGCGCCTATAGATCCCGCTTATGAGTATCGCTTGAAAGGATTTATACCCGGCAACAATAATTTCGAAGCCATCACGCCGGTGGTAGGGAATGTTGAGATCACAAAACCAAAGGGTTTTCAAAAAGTGACGTTTGGCGTGCGCAATGCTGAATTTGGTTGGGATGCAGCCCGCAATGCGCGTATGTACCAGGGATATATTCACTTTAGGTATAAAGAAGCCCCGCGTTCCAACCCGAAGGATTCGGTAGTGAAAAAACTGACCTATGTATTACCCGTGAGAACGGGGTCGAACTTAAACGGTTCAGGTACTTTCTTATCAGAATTGTCTTACGAGGCCTACTATAAGTTCTTGTACAATAATATCGGGCCTACCGAGGATTTGGTACGAATCTTCAAAGGCATCGATGTAGAGATTTGGGCTGCTGCGGACGACTACGCTACCTATATAAATGTCAATCAGCCCTCACAAGGCATTGTGCAAGAAAAGCCGATGTTCACCAACGTGGACGGAGGAATAGGCCTCTTTTCTTCGAGGGGTCGTGCCATCAAGAAAAACGTCAAGCTCAGCACATCTTCTATGGACAGTCTTTGGAGGGGCGTGCACACCTGTGGTATGGGTTGGGTTGATTTTCAAGGCATCGACAGTGTCGTATGTGAAGACGGCTTTCCTGTCGTGATCAACTAACGGACAAACTGTCACACTTTTCACTTCTTTTTAGTCCACTTTGGCACTTGAATTCCATGGTTGCTGACACTTTGTGAGCACATTTGGGGGAATTGGCACGTGGCATAACCCTTGCTTTATTGAGGTCGTAGAAATTGAATACTCAACCTAAATAATAAATACAATGGGTAAAATCATAGGTATTGACCTTGGAACCACTAACTCTTGTGTCTCTGTAATGGAGGGAAATGAGCCGGTAGTAATTCCTAACAGCGAAGGAAAGAGAACCACGCCATCAATTGTTGGTTTTGTGGAAGGCGGCGAACGTAAAGTAGGAGATCCTGCGAAACGTCAGGCCATCACTAACCCTGAGAAAACGGTTTATTCTGTGAAGCGTTTCATGGGTGAGAAATTCTCTAACGTAACGAAAGAAGCCAAGCGTGTACCTTACAAGGTAGAGGCCGGTGATAACGATACCCCTCGCGTAAACATTGACGGTCGTCAATACACGCCTCAAGAGATTTCAGCAATGATTCTTCAGAAAATGAAGAAGACCGCTGAAGATTACTTGGGTACCGATGTAAGTGAAGCAGTTATTACTGTTCCAGCATACTTTGATGATGCACAGCGTCAAGCCACCAAAGAAGCGGGTGAGATCGCCGGTTTGAACGTACGTCGTATCATCAACGAGCCAACGGCTGCTGCTTTGGCATACGGTCTAGATAAGAAAGGCCAAGATCAAAAAATCGTTGTTTTTGACTGTGGTGGTGGTACACATGATGTATCAATACTAGAACTAGGTGATGGCGTTTTTGAAGTAAAATCAACAGACGGTGATACACACCTCGGCGGTGATGACTTCGACCAAGTGATCATTGACTGGTTGGCGGAAGAGTTCCAGGCGGAAGAGTCTATGGACTTGCGCAACGACAACATGGCGCTACAACGCTTGAAAGAAGCTGCTGAGAAAGCAAAAATTGAATTATCATCGACCACTTCTACGGAAATCAACCTGCCGTACATCACTGCCACGGCTTCAGGGCCTAAGCACTTGGTACGCTCGTTGAGCCGTGCGAAGTTCGAACAATTGGCCGCTTCATTGATTGAGCGTACTATCGCACCTGCAAAAAACGCTTTGAAAAATGCGGGTTACTCGACTTCTGAAATTGACGAAGTAATCTTGGTAGGGGGTACTACCCGTATCCCAGCGATCCAAGAGGCTGTAAAAGCATTCTTTGGAAAAGAGCCGTCGAAAGGAGTAAACCCTGATGAGGTAGTAGCTATTGGTGCTTCTATCCAAGGTGGTGTTCTTGCCGGTGATGTAAAAGATGTACTTCTTCTTGATGTGACGCCACTTTCACTAGGTATCGAAACCATGGGTGGTGTAATGACGAAATTGATAGAAGCGAACACGACTATTCCTACGAAGAAGTCAGAGACCTTCTCAACTGCGGCTGATAACCAGCCTTCTGTAGAGATTCACATCCTTCAGGGTGAGCGTCCAATGGCCGGAGATAACAAGACTATCGGCCGATTCCACTTGGACGGTATCCCAGCTGCACCGCGCGGTGTGCCTCAGATTGAGGTAACCTTCGATATCGATTCAAACGGTATCCTAAACGTAAGTGCGAAGGATAAGAACACTGGTAAAGAGCAGAACATTCGTATCGAAGC
>JAYPCB010000065.1:6065-7816 GCA_038124525.1 Cryomorphaceae bacterium | reverse complement strand
GCTGACGATGTCACCGACGTAGATTTTGAAGAGGTGAAATAAACCTTCATAGTTAAAGGCGATAACAGGCCCCCGCACCCACAGGTGCGGGGGCTTTTTTATTTATCTTAGGCCTTCACTCAAAAAACACTCGAGACACCTATGGATTTAGTCCAACTCAACGACCTCCTCGCCACTATTGACGGCTACATCGGAGGTTCCAGCTGGTTTGTATTTGCCCTTTTGGGTACAGGTATATTCTTCACGTTTTACTTGAAATTCCCTCAGATTAGATTCTTTAAACACGCCATTGATGTAGTGCGTGGAAAGTTTGATGAGGAAGGTGCTAAAGGTGATACCTCACATTTCCAATCCCTGGCGACAGCGCTTTCGGGAACTGTAGGAACAGGGAATATTGCAGGGGTGGCATTCGCCATTCACTTGGGAGGACCGGCAGCCCTGTTTTGGATGTTGGTGACTGCCGCCTTAGGTATGACGACCAAATTCGTTGAGGTGACGCTAAGCCACAAATACCGCGAGTTTGCAGAAGATGGTACAGCTTCCGGCGGACCGATGTACTACATGAAAAATAAGCTGAACATGAAATGGATGGCGGCACTTTTTGCCGTGGCAGCAATCATCAGCTCATTTGGCACAGGAAACATGCCACAGGTGAACAGCATTGCCTCTTCTTTGAAGGCTACTTTCGGTATTGAAGAAATTGTTACTGGTGCAGTGCTCTCGGTACTTCTGGGCCTCATCATTCTCGGCGGTATTAAGCGCATTGCTGCTGTGACGGAGAAACTGGTGCCTTTGATGGCGATCATTTATGTGATTGGCGCATTGTCGGTCATCGTGATGAATTATGAGAATATCATCCCATCGTTCATTAGCATTTTTGCCGATGTATTCACAGGTTCTTCTGCCGCGGGTGGATTCCTTGGAGCCAGTATTGCATATGCATTTAATCGTGGTGTGAACAGAGGATTGTTCTCAAATGAAGCTGGTCAAGGATCTGCGCCCATTGCACATGCTGCCGCGAAAGCAGAGCATCCGGTAAGTGAAGGTATGGTGGCCATTCTTGAGCCCTTTATTGATACGATTATCATTTGTTCCATCACGGGTCTAACGCTTTTGAGTTCAGGAGTTTGGAATGAAAAGCATCAAAACGACTTTAGCTTTTCTGATATGATCATCATGGAAGGTGAGGTCAACAAGGAGGTTCATGGAACAGCATTGTATGAATATTTCAACGGAACTGAAATAGGCTTGGATGTAGTGCCCATTTCTGAATTTACCGGAACACTATTGGTTGAGGAGGGGATTATTGAGACTGATGCAACTGTTTTGCACGCACGTTCTATAGCGGAAGATGTATTCGTTCATAAGGGAGACTTCCCATACACAGGGGCTTTAGAAATTACTAATGGACGTCTTGAAGATCCAAAAGGATATACGTTCTCAGGAAAATCACTTATACACAGTGCGCCTCTCACAGCTATTGCCTTCAACAAAGGTTTATTCGGCGATTACGGCCAATACATTGTGGCCATTGGACTCTTGCTATTCGCGTTTTCAACTGCCATTTCATGGAGCTACTACGGCGGTAGAAGTGTGACCTACCTCTTTGGTGTGAAGTATGTGAATTACTACCGCATCATCTACGTCATCGGTTTCTTCCTTGCTGCCATTATTGATACTACCATTGTATGGACGTTCGCAGGTATTGCCATTGCGTTGATGACGCTGCCCAACCTCATCGGAATCTTCCT
>JAYPCB010000065.1:0-5965 GCA_038124525.1 Cryomorphaceae bacterium | reverse complement strand
TGTTGTTGGCGTTCAGTTCCTTCAGCGCGCTAAACGCACAGATTGCCACTGATTCCACCCGTTATGTATACGGCGACCTAGGAGTTCAGCAGGTAGCTCCCGTAAACATTAACTCTCAATCTTCTTGTGCCGATACCTTGGGTATTGCCATACCCTCAGGTCATTGGATTTCCTCTGTGGATGTGGAATACACCATGAACACTACTGGTGGTTTTGGAGGTTCTGCCCCAAATGATATCGGGGTATACTTCGAATTATCAAGCGAGGGTACAAAGGAAGCGGCCTTAGATTATGGGACCATCGGGACAAACGGTTCTTCTGAAACCATCACCCGAACCATCAACGACTTCAACGGTGCAGTAACGGATACCTTCTTGGTATTTAAATTACATGCGTTCCGTCAACAATTCGCTACTGCTTGTGGAACTACTACGGCGAGTATTGCCGATAGTTCATGGAAGATCACCATCAACACCTATCCGGCCCCAACCTGTTACCAGCCTACGAACTTAGCGGTAGACTGGATCATGAGCAATAAGGCTAAATTGAGCTGGACCGGCGGTGGTGCAGCGAACTGGGAGGTGGAATATGGAACACAGGGTTTCACTCCAGGGAGTGGAACAAGAGTGGCCGTCTCAAGCAATCCTTTTGTGCTTGCAGGTCTTTCGGCTTCTACCACCTATGAGTTCTATGTGCGAGATTCTTGTGGCCTTGGAGACGTGAGTATTTGGTCGACTCCAGTTGTGGATAGTACGCTTTGTGCGCCTATCACGTTTACGACCAGCTACACTGAAGATTTTGACGGTACTGGATGGTCTGAAGGGTCAGGCTTCGACAATGACGGAAGTACGATTGGAAGTTGCTGGCAGCGCAACCCAACCAGTCCGAATGGCGGTCAAGGCTATGCTTTTGGTACAGGTACTGATAGTACGGCCACAGTGGGTACGGGTCCGAACGACGATAGAACAGGCGGTGGAAACTATGTGTATGCAGAAGCTAGCGGTGCTGCTAACCAAAGCGTTGCCACGATTACCTCCCCGCTTATTGATCTGAGCGCACTGAGTACACCGGAATTAAATTTCTGGTACCACATGGCTGGTGCCCAAGTGAACGAATTAAAGACAGAAGTATGGTCTCAATCTTCGGGTTGGGTGAATGTGGGTAGTATTAATGGCCCACAACAAGCATCTTCTGCAGATACCTTCTTATTACAGACGTACACGTTGGCCCAATTCGCTGATGATACCGTGTTAGTACGTTTTTCAGCCTCTCGAGGGTTTGGAAATAACAACCAAGCCGATATCGCTATTGATGACTTTGGGTTTGAAGAAGCGCCGACTTGTCCGGATCCATCCTTGCTTGCGGTGTATTCAAGAACAACAAGTTCGATTACTTTATCATGGCAGGCAGTGAATGCAGCCTCTTGGGATATTCAATACGGTAACCCAGCGGCAAACTTGGGCGCCATGTCCAATACAACTATAAATACGACTTCAAATCCGGGTACTGTAACGGGGCTTTCGGCGGGAACGACTTATAAGTTCTGGGTGCGTGAGGTTTGTGGTCCGAACGATAAATCGGATTGGATTGGTCCAATTCTCGGAACAACACATTGTACAGCCATTAGTGCACCTTGGTCGGAAGATTTTGATTCGACGACTTGGACACCTGGCTCTGGGGTATACAACGTAGGTGATGCATTGGCAGCCTGTTGGGTTCGTACGCCAGAAAAAGATACGCTACCGGCGTCGCCACTGAGTTGGGGTGTGCGTTCGGGAACGACCACTACAGGTCAAACGGGTCCGTTTACTGATGTGAGCGGCACAGGAAACTACATCTATGCAGAAGCCTCTAGTGGAGCCCCAAATCAGGAGGCCTTTATTGAGTCTCCATTGTTGGATTTGAGCGGTTTGCTCAAGCCTCAGGTGACCTTTAATTACCACATGAGAGGTTTCTATGTAAATACCTTGAAATTACAGGTTTGGGTGGATAGCACGCAGACGTGGGATACCTATTTCACCAAATCAGGAAATCAAGGAAATCAATGGTATTACGAGGAAGTTGATTTGGCAGGATTTGCCGGAGATACCATTGTTTTGCGCTGGTCTGCTACGAAAGGCAACGGTTCTCAAGGAGATATCGCAGTCGATGAGGTTGTGGTCAATGATCAACCATTGTGTCCGGAACCGACGCAATTTGCGCTATCAGGGGTGACGGCAACGACGGCGACCTTCACTTGGTTGACCGGCGGTTCAACGACTTGGAACATTGTCTATGGCTCTGTTGGGTTTAGCCCAAGCGGAAGCGGCTTGACAAATATTACTTCTTCGACACATACCATTACTGGATTAACCGCGGGTACGAGTTACGACGCATATGTTCGTGATACCTGTGGTGCCCTAGGGGCATCAACGTGGATCGGTCCTATTACGTTCAACACATTGTGTGCGCCGTTTACGGCACCGTACACAGAGAACTTTGACAGTACCTCTTGGGTAACGGGCGCGAATCAAACGCCCGGTCAGATCGATGGCTGTTGGCAGCGCAGCGATACTGTAGAATATTTCTGGAAGGCCGGTCCTCCGACCAACCATAGTAACAATACGGGTCCAAATGGCGACCATACCTCAGGTAGCGGTGGATATATCTTTACGGAGGCAAACACCGGATTTGGTGGGGGTTCGACATTGACGAACTCCATTACCTCGCCATTGGTGGATGTGACTACATTGACCACTCCCGAGCTTTCGTTCTGGTACCATATGTACGGATCTCTGATCAATAAGTTGGAGGTATATGTGCGCGGAACAGGAGGCAATTGGACCTTAGAACATACCATAAGTGGTGCCCAGCAAAGCAATGCAACGGCAGCATGGGAAGAGGCGATCGTGGACATTAGCAGCTATGCGAACGACACCATTCAGGTGAAATTCACGGCGTACCGCTACCAAGGATTTAACAACCAAGTGGATATCAGCGTGGATGATGTGGATATTCACGAGGCGCCAACGTGTCCGAAACCAAGTAATTTAGCGGCTTCGAATGTGACGAGTAACAGTGTCCAATTAGATTGGACGACGGGTGGCGCAACGAATTGGTTGGTGAAATATGCCGCGGGTTCTATCATGGCTGTCGGCTCTAATCCATACACCCTAACGGGTTTGTCGCCAAATACCACCTATGATATCTACGTTCGTGATTCTTGTGGAACAGGTAGTGTATCGGATTGGGTAGGACCTATTTCGGTGACCACTCTTTGTGGTATGGTTACGGCACCTTGGACTGAAGATTTCGATGGGGTTTCTTTCGATGCTACTACTGGTGATATTGACCAATGTTACACGACGAGCACCTCAACCACATATTTCTGGCAGACCGGTCAAGGTCAAACGCCGACCAATAATACTGGTCCGAACGGAGATCACACTTCAGGATCTGGGAAATATGTGTACTCGGAAAGTCAATTCGCCTTTGGTGGTGCAGATTCGGACGCGGAATTCATTACTGCCGAGATCGACCTAGATACCTTGAGTACTCCTCAGGTAAGCTTCTGGTGGCACGGTGCAGGTAATAATATTGACCAATTAGAAGTGGATGTCTTCAGCGGCGGAACTTGGACGACGGAATTGACCATCGATGCCTCAGGCTATACCCTCCAAGCATCTCCTGCGGATGCATGGCAAGAGGGCGTTGTGGATTTGACTTCTTACGCTGGTGATACCATCAAATTGCGCTTTGTCGCCTACCGTGCCTCTACGTTCGGGTTCAACTCGACAACAGCGGATTGGGCCATTGACGACATTGAAGTAGACAATGCGCCGACGTGTTTCCCACCGACAGCCATCTCTTCTACAGGTAATACCACTACGAGTGTGACCTTGAGCTGGACCACAGGTGGTGCCACGAATTGGCAAATTGAATATGGACCGGTTGGGTTTACCCCAGGTGCAGGTACCATCGTTTCAGCCACTACGAATCCATTTACGGTGACCGGGTTGAGCTCGGCGACCTACTATGATTTCTACGTTCGCGATTCTTGTGGCGCTACGGATGTGAGTGATTGGACGGGTCCAATTACTGCACCAACAGCTTGTGGAACCGCTTCAGCACCGTACTTCGAAATCTTCGATAACGGCTTCGGAGGCGGAACGGATCGCAACCAAGGCCACAACCTCGGCGCCACCATCAGCCCATGTTGGTCACGAACGGATACCGATACCAACTACCGTTGGGGTGGACGCGACGGTGGTACAGCCACTTTCGGAACAGGTCCAAATGGCGATCATACTAGTGGATACGGAAACTATGTGTACACCGAAGCGAGTTTCTCTACCGGTACTCCAGTAGCTACCTTGACTTCACCAAGTATCGACCTAAGCGCCCTCACCACTCCTGAAATGCATTTCTGGTACCACTTGTTTGCTCAAAACGGTTCTCAGGGCACGCTTACTTGGAGTATCCAGGATGTGAGCGCAGGTACTTGGGTAGATCTAGATTCTATTTCTGGCAACCAGGGCAACCAATGGGTTGAGGTCGTAGAAGACCTTAGTGCCTATGCGAATAAGACAGTGAAGATTAAGTTCACTTCCAAAAAATCCAGCGGTGCTACGGCACAGCAAGGAGATATTGCGATTGATGATTTGAGTATTGTGGAGGCGCCGACATGTCCGGATCCAACCAACCTAACGGCGACTCCTATTAGCACCACAGAGGTAGAACTTGCTTGGACTACTGGTGGAGCCACTGTATGGCAGGTGGAATACGGCCCTTCAGGCTTCGTACAAGGAAACGGTACCATCGTTAACGCAACGACGAATCCGTTTACAGTAACCAACCTCGTGGCTGGAACATCGTACGACTTCTACGTTCGCGATTCTTGTGGTGCTACCGACTTCTCAGACTGGATAGGTGCGGCATCTGCCACTACCTTCACTTGTGTGGGGGGATGTACGTACACCTTAGAATTGACAGATACTTATGGTGACGGTTGGACCGTGAACAACTTCGGTACACAGTTCCACCAATTAGAAATCACTACGGGTACTACGACTACCAGCTACACCATGTCAAACACGACGGGGGCTTTAGGTTCGAGTGAAACGTTCACCTTCAACGTTTGTGATGGGGATACCCTGTGGGTTGAGTTTATCGACAACGGTAACTGGGAGAGCGAGTGTGGATACACCTTGACAGATCCTAACGGTATTGTCGTTTCAACCGTCGCAGGTGCGGCGAATGCCAACCAAGCGGGTGCCATGACGGCAGGTGTGAAATACCAAGGCGCCGCGAATTGTTCGTCGCCATGTCCTGCTCCTGTAGCGGCATTCTCTTCAACTGATACCTATTTGTCTGTGGACTTTGATGCTACTGCGTCTACCGGTACAGGATTGACCTACGATTGGGATTTCGGCGACGGAAATACGGGAACGGGAGACCTAACCACGCACCTTTACGGAGCGGGTGGAACCTATGTCGTTGATTTGACCATTACCGATTCTTGTGGTCAATCGGTGAACCTAACGGATACTATATTGATTTGTGAGGAACTCATCCCAGCGGTGGTGTATTCACAAAGCCAATTCACGGTGAACTTCGATGCTTCGGTGATTCCAGGAGCGACATCCGCAGATTGGGATTTCGGGGACGGAACCACCGGAACAGGATTGACGCCTGCACATTTGTACAGCGGCTCGGGCACCTTTGCAGTGGATGTTACGGTATATAATGATTGTGGCGATCAAGCCGATACCACATTGTACATCACCATTTGTGTGCAGCCTATAGCCAACTGGACCGCGACAATCTTGAGTGCAGGTGGTGGAGGTATGCAGGTCCAATTTGACGGTACCTCAAGCACCGGCGGAAATGCCTTCCAGTGGAACTTCGGTGACGGTAATACTAATACCACTTCGAATTACCCATTGCATACCTATGCGACACCATCGACGGCTTATGTGGTATCACT
>JAYPCB010000064.1:0-10629 GCA_038124525.1 Cryomorphaceae bacterium | reverse complement strand
GGGTAGAGCTGTTTGGATTGCCTTTGGGTGAATATCTGTTCTTTATCACCGTGCCATTTGCTTGTGTCTTCATCTACAAATGCATGGAATTATTCTTCCCGAATGGTCTTGTGAGTGTGGCATTAGCGAATCGAATTAGTCAGTTGCTCATCCCTTTTACCCTTGTCGTTGGTTTGATGTCATTGGACAAGCTATATACTGCAGCGACCTTCTTGTTACTGGGAGTGGCGCTCATTTATGTGGCTTGGATTGCCCGTTGTGCTTGGCTTCCTAGGTTCTATGAAAGCTACAGTATTGCCTTGCTTCCCTTCTTTGTGAAAAACGGAATCTTAACGGGTTCCTTCTTGGAAAGCCAAGTCGTTTGGTACAACGATGCGGAAAACCTCGGTATTCGATTGGGTACTATTCCCTTTGAGGACATCTTTTATGGAATGCTGCTAATCTTAGGGATTGTGTACTTCTATGAAAAATTTGAGGCGACCCGGAAGAGCAATCTTTAAAGTAAGGCTGCCTTTTCTTCTAAGGTCATACCTTTAGACCTCAAAAAATCGCAAACCTATGGAAGCGCTATTGACCGCCCCAGGACTATTATCATTGGCCACCTTGACCTTTTTGGAGATTGTGCTAGGCATTGATAATATCATATTCATCTCCCTTGTTTCGAATGATTTAGAGGAAAGTCAGCAGCCACTGGCGCGCCGTTTGGGTCTGGCGTTGGCGTTGGGGTTCAGAATATTAATGTTACTGGGAATTACCTGGCTTATTGGCTTGACTGCGCCGTTGTTTCATCTGGGCGATCATGCGGTTTCCGGGAGAGACGCCATTTTGTTTGTAGGAGGAGTATTCCTGTTGGCCAAATCCTCTTCTGAGATCTTTAAGAAGACGGAAGGGAGGGGACATGGAGAGCATGCACATAAACCAAAATCTTTTGTTGGAGTGATTATTCAGATAGGGTTACTAGATATTGTGTTCAGCTTTGATAGCGTACTTACGGCAATAGGAATGACTCATGAGTTGGTCATCATGATTGTGGCAGTGGTCATTTCAATGGTGATCATGTTGACTTTTGCGAAGCCTATTGCGCATTTCATTGAGAAGCACGTGAGCTTGCAGATCTTGGCACTTAGTTTCTTGATTATGATCGGGACTGTTTTGGTCGCTGAAAGTGCACATGTAGAAATCCCGAAACCCTATGTCTATAGTTCTGTAGGATTTGCGCTTATTGTCCAATTATTGAGCATTCGCGCGGCTGAAAAGTCCAAAACTACTGGTAGCGACCTACAAGCCTAAAATAATCCTTTAGCACGGCCTGATTGGCCTTTTCATTGCTTTGCGTACCATTAAGCAGGAGAGAATCCCTGCCTTGAACGATGAAGGCACGGCGGTAATCCAGCGCATTTTGAAAAACCCAAGCGGCTAGTCTATAGTGGTCTGCGAAGTCCATATGATCAAGGCTTAAGGTAGCCACTGAATCATCCAAAGCGATAAGCACCGTATCTGCGAAATAACGTCGTGCATTCGGCTCTGCAATGATGTAAGCCTGGTCCGTACGCCAAGAATTGATGATGGTAAAGTTCAACAACGGTTGGGTCGTGTCGTAGGTGCACTTTAAATACCGATGCACTTTAAATCCTTGTTGGGCCAATTCTTCTCGCTCCTCCGTTCTGTATTGGTGAATGCGTGTGTTGTTGAAGAAGATTTCGTCGCTCTCCTTCACCAAATAATTGGGTTCCAAATCCCAATGCAGCAACTGCTGCTCATAGGGCCATAGGATGCTCAGCAGCAACATCGCCGTAAAGAAAATTAAGGCAACGCGGTATAGTTTCTTTTCCATCGTGTTTACAACAATAAACGGAGTTGGTTGTTTAATGTATACCCCTAAGAAAATACCTTAACGCCACATGAAAAAGAATCTCGCATCAGTAGCGATCATAGGATCAGGAGTAGCTGGACTCAGCGCAGCCATACGTTTGGCCCTGCAAGGAAAGCAAGTCATCGTTTTTGAGCAGAATCCCTATACGGGAGGTAAAGTTACTGCGTTCGAGAAGCAGGGATTTAGATTCGATATGGGACCCTCCTTATTCACTATGCCTCATTTAGTGGAGGAGTTGTTCGAATTAGCCGGGAGGACCCCCAAGGATTACTTTCAATACCACACACACGATGAGGTTTGCAGGTATTTCTGGCTGGATGGAACACAAATAACATTATACCCTTCAGTGGAAAAAAACGTGGAAGCCATTACCACCGTTTTTGGCAAAGAGTCCGGAAAACGAGTCCGAAAGTATTTTGATGATGCGCGCAAGAAATTCGAGCTCACGGCGCCTTTCTTTTTAGAGAGTAGCCTACATAAAATGAAAACCTTCTTTTCACCGAGGGTGTTAAAGGTGGTTTCGGAAATCCCAAGATTAGGGTTGTTTTCGACTTTGGACGATCAAAATAAGCGTTACTTCAATGAGCCTAAGCTGGTCCAATTATTCAATAGATATGCGACCTATAATGGTTCTTCACCGTATCAAACGCCAGGGATCATGCAGATGATTTCGCATTTGGAACACGGTATGGGAACTCATTTTCCCGTCGGTGGAATGCACGCTATTTCCCAGAGCCTGACCAAACTTGCCAAGGAATTAGGTGTGCAGTTTGAGCTGAATTCTAAAGTCGAGCAAATCCTTATTGAGGAGAAGAAAGTACGCGGCGTAGTGGTCAACGGGGCGAAACGGAAGTTTGACCTAGTGGTGTGTAATTCCGATATCAAACACGCATACCAAGAGTTATTGCCTGAGCAGGTGCGTCGTCCTAAGAAGACCTTGGCACAAGAACCTAGCTCCAGTGCATTGATATTTTATTGGGGTGTAAGACAAACCTTCCCTAAATTGGACCTACACAACATCATCTTCAGCGAAGATTATAAGGAGGAATTCGATCGGATTCGTACCAATGGGCCATTTTGGGAGGATCCAACCATTTATATTCATATTTCCAACCGATTAGAGGTTAATGACGCCCCAAAGGGTAAGGATTCTTGGTTTGTGATGGTGAATGTACCTTACGATCAAGGTCAGGATTGGGGAGATATAGTGGGTAAAGTGCGACGCAAGCTTATTGAACGTATGTCCGCTGCACTGGGACAAGATATTACGCCCTCGATTGAAACCGAGGAAATTTTAACCCCGCCGCAAATCCAGCACAGAACATCCAGTGTGGGCGGAGCGCTCTACGGAACAAGCTCGAACGAGCGAATGGCGGCATTTTTAAGGCATTCCAATAAAAGTAGCTCGGTCAAAGGGTTGTACTTTTGTGGTGGATCAGCACATCCGGGCGGCGGTGTGCCCTTATGTATATTGAGCGGTAAAATTGCCGCGGAATGGATAGAAGAAGATGAATGATTTAGGAAAAATCCAAGTATTGGCGGCCAAGTACGGAGGCTACGTCCTCATCTTTTTCCACACCATAGGATTGTTTTTGCTTGGTGCCGACTGGCGCCAAAATTTCGTGTTCCTTACGCCCTATAACCTGCTGTTAATGTTGGTCGTCTTCCTTCTGGCCAGCGATCGTCCGAACCATTGGGGGCTCTACATGGCGCCCATAGTATTAGGCTACATCATCGAGGTTATTGGCACCAATACGGGATGGCCTTTTGGTACCTACACCTACGGTACCGCTTTAGGGCCGAGAGTATTCAGTACTCCTCTAATGATTGGCGTATTGTGGTGGGTGTTGATTCGAGCCTGGTTTGATTTGTCGGAACGATGGACGCAAAATGTGTGGGTAAAATCACTCATTACAGGAACGGCTATGGTCTTGATGGACGTGTTGATTGAACCAGTCGCGATAGAATTGGGCTTTTGGACTTGGGCAGAGGTCGAAGTTCCTGTGGCCAATTATATTTCGTGGTTCGTCCTTGCCACCTTGTTCGCACGGGCTACGGCAGGCGGCAACGCTAAAAATCCTCAGAGCCCGTGGGTTATAGCGGTGCTTACCGTGTTTTTCGCCGTACTCAACATTGTGTATGCATAAAAAAAGCCCTTGCGTAGGCAAGGGCTTTCATAGCTCAGGGGTACGAGCCTAGCGGTCTTTCAACCGTTTGATTTCAAGCTCTAGCTCTTCAATCTTTCGATCAATTTCATCGTCCATCGCTTCAAGTTCTTCTTCGATCGTTTCCTCGAGATCTTCAGCTGAATAGTATTCGATTACGGGGCAATCGGCACAATCCAAACCTCTTCCGGTCATGATCCAGGTATGTCCTAGCATGTCGCCGTCCCACAGATTCTGCACATTTTCTAGGTCATAAATGATGTTTTCAAGGCTTGGGTCTAAGAATACGGTTGTTCCTACCGGCAATCGTAAGGTCACCTTGAGGTCTTGACCGCGGTACAAGGCATCCTCGGGCACACTGAAATACTCGCTTAATCTCAGTGTTTCTCCTGTTTGCTCGGTTTTAAAATCAAAGCGCTGTGCACGTTGTCTCGCCTCGGCATGGTTACGGCCGCTGGCTGAATGCTTTAATTCTAGGTGGGCCGTGCTATCATTGGTTTGCTCGATGTTGAAGCGGACGTTTTCAACTCTTAATTGGTCATCGTCAATATCAAATAAAAATCCTGTGGACTCCTCCAATATATCGGCTTCGAGGACGAGGGAATTTCCTTGTACTGGGATCGTTTCTACTTCGGTGGAACGCTCTTTAAAATCTGTGGTCAGCGATCCCGCGCTGATAAAAATGAGGATCAAGCCAATGATGAATGATGCGATGCCTGAGAAGGAGAGTAGGCGTGCGTTCGAGATCGATTTCCCAAACAATTTGGCCAGGAATACTACCAAGGCGAACAGTGGCATCAATAGGGTCAACAAGGTTCCCACGCGCAATGACATCAAACGCCACCCCGATCCAAACAAGGCCTGCGCCCCGTCCATGCCGTAGATATAGCCATTGATGTCGATGAAATCAAAGCCGCCAAGATTCCAAGTACTGCCAAAGACCCCGATCAATGCAACTATAAGGGTAAAGGCGATTACTGACCCAACTATGGCCAATACGACCCCAAACAATTTGAGGATGAATCCAAGGATGGCTCCAATGGTATTGGTGATGAAATCAAAAAATCCTCTAGGCGTGTTTTTGAACTTCTTTCCGAACGCTTTGCCCTGGGCCTCGAACTCCTTGAACTTCTTTTCAATATTGCCCAGGTTTACCGGCTCCCCCCGCATTTGGAGTTTTTGCGCAGTAGTTTTCGCTTCAGGAATGGCCGCCCATAGTATGATGTAGGTGATGAATCCAATTCCCGTAAAGAACAACAGCACCAAGAATAACACGCGTATCCAAACCACGTCAATGTTGAAGTAGGCTGCAATACCGCTGCAGACCCCGCCAATGACGGTCTCGTCTGGGTTACGGAAGAATCTGCGTCTGGTTTCTGTTTGAGTGGTTTCCGTTTCTTCCGTAGCCTCTGCAAAATCTTCAGGTCGTCCAAGGGTAGAGATGATGAAATCAACATCTTCTTGTGTGATAACTTGGCGTTTGCCTTCCGAAAGCCGCATGGAAAAGATTTCCGCGATGCGCGATTCGATATCTGCGACTATTTCGGCGCCGCCTTCCTCGTGGGATAATCGGTCCTTGATCGCATTTAAATACAAATTAAAGTTCTCGTAGGCACCTTCGTCCAAGTGATAGATGATGCCGCTTAGGTTGATGTTTATTGTCTTATTCATGGGGCGTTAATTCGAGGTAGTGATGTGTTCAACGGCTTTTTGAAGGGCATCCCAAGTGCTTTTCAGCTCCTTTTGAAATGCCTTTCCTTCGGTAGAAAGGGAGTAGTATTTGCGCGGTGGTCCCGAAGTACTTTCTTCCCAGCGATACTCGAGGAGTCCCGCGTTTTTTAATCGGGTCAACAGTGGATATAGGGTTCCTTCTACGACGATGAGTTCCGCATTCTTCAAATGCTCAATGATATCAGAGGCATAGGCATCACCGTTGCTGAGTATGCCTAAAATGCAATACTCCAGAACGCCCTTGCGCATTTGTGCTTTAGTATTCTCAATCTTCATGTAGGGTCTTGCTCAGGGTGAAATTTCCGTAGAAGGTGATCAAAATGGTATTGCTCTCCTCGGTCACTAGGAAGTGAGCCTCGTCAAATTTGGTCCGGCTTCCACGGAAATACAGGTAATGCACCTCGCCATTATCTTCTTCGAGTTCCACTTTTTTATACCCCGCGCGGTCCAAGAACTTTTGCCAGTCCTTGGTCACTTCTTTGCGATAGCGATCATCGGATACTCGGAGCCACTGAACACGCTTGATTTCACCATTAAGGGTGCGCTCAAGGTCGCCGTTGGCGAAATCTATATCCAAGGGTAGGGCACTGAGTAAGGAGCCGCCAAAGCTGAATCCGCCGATATAAGGTTTGGGCTCGTATTCCTCATATAGGTCGTCTGCCAATCCCTTGGGTTGAGCCATCAAGGCTACGGGAAATAATAATAGGAAAAGGGTTTTTATCATGGTCCAATTGAATTTGCGACAAAGTTATAGGTAAAATTAGGTACTATGCAATACCAAGTACTATAAAATTTATTCAATGGGCTTCTGGCAGAGCAGATTTGTCTCAAAAACGAAACAAAATAAACCCAAATTGACCACGAATCGAGGGTGTGATTTGTATAATCACCTCATTTTGAGTATTTTGAAAACACGGCACAGCCCCCATGTCGATATTTTAGAACAAACCATTTTAACTATGACTATTGCCAATGTTGCATTGCAAGTAGTGGGGCTGTACTTACTACTAGATTTTTTAACTGGAGTCGTTCATTTCTGGATGGACCGTTATGGTAGGGAAGATATGCCTCTCGTGGGCAAGGCCATTATTGAGATCAATACTTGGCATCACGAGAACCCGCGCCGCATGACTACGCGTAGTTATTGGTACCTGTGTAAAAGTGGATGGGTAGGGGTTTGCGCCATGTTGTTCGGTGTGTATTTAATAACGGGGACGGTGAGCTGGCAGTGGTGGTTTATCGGAATCCTCGGTGCTAATGCTAACATTGTGCACCAATGGGCGCATAAGTTTCCCAACGAGAAGCCGGCTTTGATTAATTGGTTACAGAAGATTGGAATCATTCAGCGTCCACATGATCATGCCCAGCACCATACGAAGCCTGAAACACGGAGCTATTGTACCTATACACCGTGGCTCAATCCTTTGCTGGATCGAATAGGGTTTTGGTTTGGTATTGAACGATTCTTTGCCACCTTCGGTGTGTATACCACTGATAGGATTGATTAAAAGAAAACCCGCGCTCCGCGCGGGTTTTTTGTTACCGCACCCTGGCGGAAAGATTTCTTGGAATACGAGGCTTGCCCGTTCGTGCATTCGAGCCTCTTCGCCTATTAGGCTCAAACAGCGTTCTGTCTACATCCCACCTTTAACATACGACCAGCCTTGCTCTTGTTTTTCCATGACTTCACCGATGCCCATAGGGACAAATTCAAATTCTTCCATGATGGCATCGCGAGGGATGTCGCGGCCTTTGAGGGTGTTTTCGCACGCCAAGAAGATGATGCCGCGTTCTTTTAGGGCGAGTAGTTCTTCGCGGTATTCCGTACGCTCCTTATGCAATAGGTCTAAGCCCGGTCCATGACAGACCACTTCAATAGTGATAGAGTTGCCGTATCCGTCTTTGAGGTTGTTGAGCTGCTTAATGAGCCCTTTTTGAACTTTGGGGTTGTTATCTACCATCTGCACCACCAGCTGGTGTTCAGTTTGTGCGTGTAGCGTGTTGGGTAGAGCCATGGCTACTAAGACGATGGCGGTGGTGAGGTAGGAAACCAATGTTTTCATGTTGCTTTGCTTTTGGTGGAATCAAAGTACGATAATTGGTCCCACCTCGAGCGGAATCTAGGTCACAGTTTGCGTGCCTTTAGCGAATAGACCAATGGGAATAGGCCTTCGCGCCCCTTGATTTGATAGCGACCGGGGGATGGGGAGGTGGATTCAAACAAGGCATAAGGACTCCAATTCGTTTCTCCGAAATACACCAAATCTCGTTCAGGATGTTCCACAATGGGCAGCACGATGTCGCTGATGGGGTGGTTCCATGTTTGGTTCTTCATGCGTTTGGCTTCGGGCGAAGCATAGCTCCCTTCGCGCTCCTCTTCAATGACCCCGGTGTTGAAATAGGGGTAGGCGATGTGCTCGAAATTCTCGTCGAGAATCCAAAGGACAGGGTGGAAATCCGCCATGATGAGCTCACCGCCAGGTTTCAAATAGGAGAAGGCAGCGTCCATCCACGGCCTGATGTCGGGGTGCCAGCCTAATACGCCATAGGAGGCGAAAACCAAATCGAATTGGCCCACCAACTCCTCCTGAATCTCAGTGGCATTGGCCAATACCCAATTCGCTTCCATATCCAAACCCTTCGCCAGTGCGGCCGCCTCGCGAAGTGCCACAGGACTGAAATCCAGCCCCCAAACTTCGGCGGCGCCCAAGGTCTTGAGCGAAATTGTATCCTGTCCAAAATGGCATTGCATGTGCAGGACCTTTTTCCCGGCCAATTCCGGCAACAACCCCATCTCAATCTCGTGCAAGGTCATGGGATTCTTGCGAAACGCTTCGGCATCGTAGAAATCCGATCGGGGATGCAAGTCCGCCCAGTGGTCCCAAAGCTTACGGTTGATGTCGAGGTATTCTTTCATCAGCGTCCGTATTTCTCCAAGGCCTCCTGGCGCTCTTTCTCACGCTCGTATTCTCCGTAACAATCGAGCAGGGACACGAGGAATTGGTAATCGTTGAAGGTGCGGATTTCGGTTTCGGAATATTTGCAATAGAACATGAAGGCCTCCATTTCGGCTTTCGGAATGCCCGTCAATTCTTCAATGATTTGGCGGTTGCTGCCCTCTTCGAGCATTTGGCGGTAATAGTCCTCACGTTGCAATTGGCGCAAAGCCTGCAGTTGTTTCGGGCGTTTTCCGAAGCTGTAGTAGAGCAGATCGAGCGGATTGGCGAGGGTAGGAGCCACCGCTTGTGGCATGCGAATGTCTTCGTTGCGCGGCACTCTAGGCTCGCTTTTGGGCATGGTCCGCGGGTTGTTCGAGGTGATGGCGTAAATGCTCACTTCGTCTAGCAGGTAGTTTCGCGGGACCAATTTTATCAGCAATTCCTCCCGAATGCCACTGACCAATGCGCTATCTATGGCGAGGTAATAAAATTGGTAGCCCACATTTGAAATGACCAACGTATCTCCCATGGATACTGGGATTTCGAAATACCCAATGCCGTTGGATACGGTCCCAAAATAGGTCTTGTTGTTGACGACATAAGAATTGGGCACTGCAAAAGATGAATCGCGGTCTACAACCGTGCCTTTCAATACGTAACTTTGGGCTACGGCTGTACGGGGCATGCACCCCAAGGCCAGAACAACAGCAAATACAAACTTTTTATAATCCATTAATCTCATGTCAGACGACGGTCAGAAGGTCATTTTTTCGATGTCCCGAGTGAGTAAGATCTTGCCACACAATAACAAGGCCATTCTCAAGGACATCTACCTTTCTTTTTTCTATGGAGCCAAAATAGGCATCTTAGGTTTAAACGGTTCAGGTAAATCCACACTTTTAAAAATCATCGCCGGGGTAGAAAAGAGCTACCAGGGAGATGTGGTGTTCGCCCCAGGCTACACGGTCGGCTATCTAGAGCAAGAGCCGGTGCTTGAAGCGGGGAAAACCGTGATGGACATCGTCAAAGAAGGTGCGGCGGAAACCGTAGCGGTCTTGGAGGAATACAACAGTATTAACGACCAGTTCGGCTTGCCGGAGGTCTACGAAAACCCAGATAAGATGGAGGCGCTGATGGCGCGTCAGGCGGAGCTTCAAGATAAAATTGATGCCACCAACGCGTGGGAACTCGATACTATGTTGAGCCGCGCGATGGACGCCCTGAACTGTCCACCCGCGGACCAATTAGTCGATAATCTCTCCGGTGGGGAAGCGCGCCGCGTTGCCCTATGTCGCCTACTCATCCAAACTCCGGACGTTCTTCTGTTGGATGAGCCTACCAACCACTTGGACGCTGAGAGCATCCTGTGGTTAGAGCAGCATTTGCAACAATATAAAGGAACGGTCATCGCCGTAACGCACGACCGTTATTTCCTAGATAACGTAGCCGGCTGGATCCTTGAACTCGACCGTGGGGAAGGCATTCCTTGGAAGGGGAATTACAGCTCTTGGTTGGATCAAAAAACCAAGCGCCTGGCCCAAGAAGAGAAGCAAGCCTCCAAGCGTCGTAAAACGCTCGAGCGAGAGTTGGAGTGGGTTCGCATGAATCCGAAAGGCCGCCAAAGCAAGAGCAAGGCTCGTTTGAACAACTACGAAGCCATGCTTGCCCAAGAGGACAAGGAGAAGGAAAGCAAGTTGGAAATCTTCATTCCTGCCGGACCTCGATTAGGAACGAACGTGATCAACGCGAAAAACGTGCGCAAGGCCTTCGGCGAGAAGCTCCTGTACGATGATTTGAACTTCACCCTTCCGCCTGCTGGAATCGTGGGAATTATCGGTCCAAACGGAGCCGGTAAGACGACGATTTTTAAAATGATCATGGACCAATTACAACCTGATGGCGGAAGTTTCGACGTAGGGGA
>JAYPCB010000063.1:0-10972 GCA_038124525.1 Cryomorphaceae bacterium | reverse complement strand
AAAAGTGGAGTGATCATACGTGTTGTATTTACGGGTGCAAAATACGCCTCATCTGACGAATTGCCCTATTACCAAGCCCCTATTTCCGAATCCATCCACGCCAATCGTTGTTCCAGATAAAAGCGAAGGAAATCTACTTCGCCGGCATGATTGACGGTATTTCCATTATCTGTTTTCCAACGGTTGTAGTTGCGGTCGATTGCACCTGCTTGGACTAACCTTTCTTCGGTATCATTGATCAAGCCGAAGATGGCGGCATCGCTGAGTTCGCTGCTGCGGAGGCTGGTCCAGCGGGCTTTAACGGCTGAGGTGAAAATGGGGTCTTCGAGGAATCGGTCCCACCAGAAAGGCAGCATCCACGCATCTTGATTCACGTGGTCGTTGTAGTTGCAAATCCAATCGTCCCAAGGCACGCGACCTTGGCGGCCGTAGCCGATGTTGAAGTCCCAGATGGGACCGAAACGGAGCTTGCCACTGCGCGGTTTGTGTAGAAAGGTGGAGATCCGGTAGGCGTCGATATTGCCGCCGAGTTCGTTCATGATAAAGCCGTCCACGAAACTTTCCAGGTCGATATAATCGAGATAGGTACGCGAAGAGCCACTGAGGTCGTCGGTGAGCAGGGCAGTTTCAAAATCGTTGATATAGCCCTGGATGTATTGCCGTTGCGCATAGGTCATCTCGGCCGGGCCAGGGTGCTCGTACAAGAAGTAAGTCTCGAGCCATTGATCGTCATGGTAGGGCGGACGGAAGGGCTCGATAGTCATGCTGTCGCCGTAAATATCATAGTGCGAACGGAAGCTGTTGGCGGAGGTGTAGACGGCATCATCGCCCCAATTATTGTCGTAATACTCGAGCGGTTGCCCCACAGGTGCATCGCCCGCAGTCTTGTCGATTTTTAGAATATATCCACCGGTGATGCCCGGTTCACTGTCGCCGTTCGGGCGACCTACATCAATGCGCAAAGGATCTGCTTTGAGCTTTTCCATTAAGATGTAGAGGCCGTCGTAGCTGCCGTTTACGCGGAGCTCCACCCAGCGGCATCGGCTCGCGTACTGTCCCATCGATCGGGCCAGCTCATAGCTGATATAGTGGTGCATTAGGGTAGGGTCGAAGGCGTAGAAGTTATCTGGATCTGTGGCACGGAAGACATGGCCCATGAGTATCCAATCAGACTCTGCCGGCATGCCCAAAAGGCTTTGAGAGCGATCCTCAAGGCCCACGCGTGTTTCTATGCTGTAGGACTTTTTATCGCTGACCCTGTAGGAGGTACTGCCGCGGTATTCGATGCCGATTGTGCTCGAGAGGACTTCTTTTCCACCGTCCAAGATGACCATCTCACCCCTAACTTTTTCGTCGGGACGAATGACTTGGGTGGTGTTGATTTCGATGATGGGGAGTTCCCCGACGGTATAATCGGCATCACATCCAATAAGCGCAAGCGCCAAGAATAAAAGCAGTCGTTTCATGGGATTAAAATACGATGTATTGGCGCTCCTATTATCTTTACGGGAAACAAACACATTTACTATGCCTGCCTTTTCCGAAAATGCGCTGTTAGAATTGCTCGTTCGTTTCGCGCTGACCCTAGGATTTAACCTAGTGCTCATGCGTATTGTGAGTAAGCACGGTCCGGAATCTCGCAAGAACGTCTACAGCTTTTTCATCATTTCTGTGGTGGTGTTCTTCCTGTCCCACACCCTTCGATCCTTTGATATGCAGATCGGGATGGCGATCGGGATGTTTGCCGTCTTTGGCATTGTGCGCTACCGTACGGAACCATTGCGCCCGCAAGAGATGACGTATTTGTTTGCGGCTATTGGCATTGCTTTGATTAACGCGTTGTCTTCACAGCCGGAAGGTTGGATGGAGATGGTGGTGATCAACGCTCTGGTGTTGGCGTTTATTTATTTGCTCGAAAAGTTCTTATTGCGCGAGGAGGCCAAGCCGAACCAACGCAAGTTGAACGTGTCTGTGCCTGTGGCGGAATTGGAAAAATCAGCTATGGATGCTAAGGTGAAGACGCTGGAATCGCAAATGGGGATTCAGGTGATCAGGGTCCAAGTATCTAAGGTGGACTACGCCCTCGGCACTGCCCAAATCCAACTGTACTATGAAGAGTAAGTTTTTATACATAACCCTGTTGATGGGCTCAATGGCCTTTGGTCAGAGCGCGACGGATCCAGCGTTGTGGTTTAAGGCGGGGACAAAATTTGACCTGAGTAAAGAACTTTCTATGACCGTAAGCGGGCAGTACCGCGCTTCTGCCTTGAGTGACCCCCGCTGGATTACAGAGGCCCAGTTTGGTCGCGAACTCAATAAAAAATGGGACTTGGGATTAGAGCTCAGACATTATATGATTTTCGATACGAAGGGAGCGACGCAAGGAACTTTTCACAGGGTTCGTGCCCAATTCTACGCTTCACAGCACATTGATCTTCCAAAAGGCGACCTCCACTTTCGTTACGCGCTCCAGCAGCGTGCCGTGCTTACCGGTTCTGGTAATAATAAGTTTACCGGTAGGTTCCGCGTGCAATATGATTACCCAATAAAGGATTTCAAATGGGATCCAACGTTTGAGGCCGAGGTCTTTGCCTCTGGCGATCCAAACTTTGATAGAGCGCTTCGTTTAGGTATTGGCTCGGATTCGAAAGTGGCGGGTAAAAAATTAGGCTTCGGATACTTTTACCAAAGGGATTTGAGCAACACTGGGACGCACGCCCACGTGGTACAAACGTCCATTCGATTTTAAATAAAAAACCCCCGAGCAGCACTCGGGGGTTTTTCGTTAACGACAAGTTTCGGTTACCAATCTTGTTCCATGCCGAAGTAGCGCTGCGTGCGTTTGTCGCAGATTACTCCGGACCAATTCATTCCAAAGGCAAAATCATAGGCATGATCGTCCGCATCGATGTACGGCATCATGTCCATGGGCACATCTTCGAGCTGTAATTCCACTTCCTCCATCGAGGCCGGCATTTGCATCGGCAACAGGCCTGAAGGCTCGTGGCGTCCTGTGATAATGTCCATGATCGCGGCAGTTTGTACCCCGAAGTCGAGAAGGATGCCGTCCACTAGAGGTTCCATTTGAGCAAAGACCACAGGGTTGCGTACGGTCATCACCAAGATGATGGGTTTGTCGCCCATCTTTTCGCGCAAGTCCTGCATCATCGGCAAATCATAGCGCTGGTTGCTCAAGGCAGTTTTGCCCTTGTACGAGCGGTTGGTGATGGTTGGGTCCACCACTGGATCGCCAGCGGCAATGCTTTGTGTTCGGGCGTTTTCTGCCACATAGTCTGCGTGCTGTAGGGAGATCGGCAAATAGCCGTTGCCGCCGCTTAGTCTTTCTGCGTAATCGTATCCAGGGCTGTTTGGGCTATTGACAAAAGCAATAGCAAAATCTGCATCTTCTGGATTATCGGTGATGTCGAAGTCTTTGCGAAGAATATCTAGTTCCACTGGGTAGTGGTCGTAGGCTTCGGTGGGCGCGCCGAAGAAATTCACTCCGGCAGGTACATGAATCTGCGGAACATATACCGTTTTACGCTCTTTGATAGGAAGGATGCTGTCCGAGTTTTTCAGCATCGTGATGCTTTTCAATTGGGTCTCATACCCCGCTTCCATAAATTCAGGTTTACCGACGATGGTTGCAGAAACCGCCGGATCGAGGTAAGGATTCTCGAAAAGACCTACCTGGAAGATATTGCGGAGGAGACGCACGGCACTTTGCTCCAAGCGCTCACGAGCCCATTCTCCGCCCATATCTTGGCGCATCATGGCAAAGGCTTCGAGCACCGGTCCGGCATCGTTGTTTCCTCCGAACTGGTCCATACCAGCCATGAGTGCTTTGAGGTGACGTAGGGTATTGTCCAATTCTTCCGCTCCCCAAGGCTTACCGGCAAAGACGCCAGGATGCGGGCCTTCATCGCCGATGACCAACCAGTCTGTACAAGCGACCCCGTCGTAGCCGAAGGTGTTTCTCAATAAATCGGTCACGATAAACTTGCTATAGCCATTGGCTACATTTTCCTCATACACCGTATCCTGATTGTAGGAGATGGTGTAGTAGGGCATCACGGCCGAGGCCTTGCTTGTTTTACCATTGAGCTTGAAGGCGCCATCGACGAATGGGCGAAGGTGTGTGTTGAAGTGACCGCCTGGATACACGGCAAACTTCCCATAAGCGAAGTGCCCGTCACGACCGCCTTCTTCAGGACCGCCGGAAGGCCAGTGTTTGACCATGGCGTTCACACTTTCAGATCCCCAATCTCCATCTGTGCCGCTGCTTTGAAAGCCGTCCACATAGGCGCGGGCCATTTCGGTAGCCAACACCGGGTGTCCCCCGAAGGTGCCGTAAAATCTATTCCAGCGTGGCTCGGTGGCTAAATCTATTTGTGGGCTCAAGGCGGTGGTGATGCCAAGGGCTCTGTATTCTTGAGAGGCGATGCGGCCGAACTCATAGGTGATGGCAGTATCAAAGGTTGCTGCCAATCCTATTTGCTCCGGCCATTGGCTGATGGTACCGCCTGATCCTGAGTTGTACTCTGCGTCTTTATTGGCTCCATGCCTTGGATCAGAACTGTTGTTTGCAGGAATTCCGTGACCCAAGGATTCCGCTAATCCCTGTAGGTTATTGTTCCATGCGACGGCGACTTCCGGACTCTTGACAGAAGTGATCAGCACGTGACGTAGGTAGTCTTTAGTGATGAAAGCGGTTTGTTGATCGGTGAGCGTGGAAGGTGCCACATTAGCTTCTTCAAACCCCTGTCCGTCATATGTTCCAGAGACGTATCCTTGTGCCGGCGCTGGAATTTGTTGGTGACGACTGTAGAGCATGAGTCCTGCGATTTCTTCTTCGCTGAGCTGGCTGGCCAAATCCTTGGCACGCTCGTCCACAGACAAACGCCAATCTTCATAAGCATCCAGTTCGCCGTCTTTGTCCAAATCTTTGAAAGGCAACCCGTCGACTTCGAGAAGCTGAACGCCTGAACTCAAAGAATACCCGAGCGTAGGTCCGTTTTCGATAATAACGGCCTGAACGCCTTCGGTTAAGGCCTCTTCGTGCCATTTAGGACCACAGGCTACCAAAGTACTGGCAGCCGTAAAAAATAGGAGATTACGTAGCATGTGTTGTGAGTTAACGGAGCGCAATATAGTCGTAGTGTTGCCCTTGTGCAACAATTGGTCCCACTACACCCTCCAATACCATTTTCTGCGGTCCATCCAGTAGCCAAATGCCCAGCAACTCAGCGAGAAAAGGGCCGCCATGGCGAAGGATCCTAGCTTGGCGCCCATCCACGAAAATCCATTGGTATAGGCCCATTCCCACGCAGAAGAGGCGCCCGCGGGCAGGGTATACAGCGTAATAAGGGCCAATTCACTGAGCAAGTAAATCGCCAATGGGTTTTTGCCTGCGGTCTGGAAGAACGTGCCCCATCCCGGGAGCTTTTTGTCCTTCGGCAAGAACCACATGAGCAGGCCTAGAATTACCAAATCTAATCCAATAGTAACGAGGACATAAGATGAGGTCCAGAGCTTCTTGTTTATGGGGAAGGCGAGGTCCCAGACCATGGCCGCTAGACAAACGGACGCACCTACAAGCATAAGGTCTATTCTCGTGTTCTTTTCGTCGCGTTCGCGCTGCACGAACAACCCGGCAGCATAACCGGCAACGATGTTTGCAATACTTGGCAAGGTGGTCAGCAGCCCTTCTGGATCAAAGGCAATGCCCTCGCCCATGTACATGTGATTGGCACCAATGAGTGTTAAGTCCAATGCACGTACGGCATTACCTTCCAATGACAAGGGGTCCAGCCCCTCGATGCCGTAGGTCACTAGCAAGAACCAATACACCGGCAAGGAAAGCAGCACCAATGCGTAGGTCCACTTCTTGCCCGCAAAATGCAAGAGTGCGGCGGACACACCGTAGGCCAACGCAATGCGCTGCAACACCCCAAAAATGCGCGTTTCACTTATGGGGAAGGCACTGAAGTTCCAGGCCAAATCCAACCTAAAAAAGGGATACCAATACATGAGGTACCCAAACAAAAACAAGAGCCCAGTGCGCTTTAAAATTTGCTTGGCCACTTCACTGCCCGGTTGCCCGGACCATTTTCGCATGGAAAAGCTCATCGCCGTACCGATGGCAAAGAGGAAGGAGGGGAACACTAAATCTGTCGGGGTAAAGCCGTGCCACTCCGCATGGAGCAAGGGTCCATATACGAAGGACCAATTTCCCGGGGAGTTTACAATGATCATGAACACGATGGTCATGCCCCGAAAAACATCGAGCGCGCCAAAGCGAATAGGTTTTGTTTCCATTTCGAGTGTATTGAGTCCTAGAAAGTTAGTATTTTCATAGACAACTCAAACCTTCCAGAATGTCAAATTACTACTCGCGCAGAGAAGCCTTGAAAACATTGGGCCTCGCCCTTGGCTCGGCCCTCCCGCTATCGGTGTTGGCCCAAGACGAATACGGGCAACCTCTTCACCTTCCCGCGGCCCAAGGCCCCAAAACAAGCAAAACGATCACGGCCATCACCCTCGGTGCGGGCAACCGTGGCAATGTCTACGGCAACTACTCGTTGGCCTATGCCGGCCAGCTTGACATCATTGGGGTGGCGGAGCCCATAGAGATCCGTAATGAACGCTATGCCGAGGCCCACAACATCAAGAAGAAGAACAGATTCACGACTTGGGAACACGTTTTTGAGCGCCCAAAGTTTGCAGATGCCATCATCATCACGACCCCAGACGACCTGCACTACGGTCCTTGTATGAAGGCCTTGGAAATGGGATATGATGTCCTTCTTGAAAAACCCATTGCGCCGACCGAGCAAGAGTGTCGGGACATTCTACAACGCGCCCAAGAGACCGGGCGCATTGTGGCCGTCTGCCATGTGCTGAGGTACGCGCCGTATTTCGAAAAATTACGCGAGTTGATGCACGACGGCTCCATCGGCCAGCTCATCTCCTTGCAACATTTTGAGCCCATTCAGCACGTGCACATGAGCCACAGCTTTGTGCGGGGAAATTGGCACAATAGCAAGGCCACAACCCCAATTATCTTGGCCAAAAGCTGCCACGATTTGGACATGATGCGCTGGCTCGTCGACAGCCCATGCGAGGAGGTTCATGCCTTCGGCGATTTGGCCTGGTTCAAAGCTGAAAACGCTCCAGAAGGAAGCACCGAGCGATGCATTGACGGCTGTGCAGTGGAGCACGAATGTCCATATTCAGCCAAGCGGATCTACCACGAAAAGCGCACGTGGCTTCACCACTTCGACTTGCCCGAGGACCCGGCCCAACACGGCGATGCGATCATGGAATATTTGCGTTCGTCAAATTACGGCCGCTGTGTCTACCGCATGGAAAATGACCAGCCGGACCACTACACGATGAACTTGAAATTTGAAAACGGCGTAACCGCGACCTTCAACATGGAGGCCTTCACCTCATACCACGGGCGCCGCACGCGTGTGATGGGTTCGATGGGCGATATTGTCGGCGATATGGAATCCTTCACCTACACGGATTTCCGCACGGGCGAGCAACAACATTGGTCCCACAGTTCGGATTCTCACGGAGGAGGAGATTGGCGTTTAGTGTCCGATTTTCTTGCGGCGGTCGATGCCCGCGACCCAAATCTATTGACTAGCACCATTGATGCGTCGGTGGAAAGTCACCTGATGGGTTTTGATGCAGAGAAATCGCGACTACAATCATAATCACAGTACCATGAAAAAGCTACTTATTCTAATTACGGGCCTCGCACTCTACGCGTGCTCGGCCCCAACTCCAGCTCCGGAAGAGGCTGCTGAAAGCAACTATCTGAATTACGACGGCATGGCCGACAAATGGAGCGGTGGTGCACGGCTAATTCCGGTGGAAACTCCCCTGGGCACTTTTAACGTATGGACCAAGCGTGTGGGCAACAATCCTAATATCAAGGTGCTCTTGCTTCACGGTGGACCTGGCGCGACGCACGAATATTTTGAATCTGCAGACAGCTATTTCCCGAACGCTGGGATTGAATATTACTATTACGACCAGTTGGGTTCCGGCAACAGCGACAACCCAGAAGATCCTTCTTTGTGGGACACCGATAGGTTCGTGGAAGAGGTCGAGCAGGTGCGTCAAGCACTGGGCCTTGATGCTTCAAATTGCGTGATCTTAGGGCATTCTTGGGGAGGGATACTAGCCATGGAATATGCCTTGAAATACCAAGAAAACTTGAAGGGCTTGATCATCTCAAACATGGTGGCTTCGATCCCCGAATACATTGATTACGCGAATAACGTGTTGGGTCCCCAATTACCTGCTGAGGTCCTCTCAGAAATCAAAGAATTGGAGGCGGCTGGAGAGTATACTTCGGAGCGTTACCTGGGCCTGATCGAGGAGTATTATTACCCAGAACATGTGCTGCGTCGCCCGTTGGAGGACTGGCCTGAGCCGGTGAACCGAAGCTTTTCGAAGCTGAATTATCCGCTCTATTTAAAGATGCAGGGGCCAAGTGAATTTGGCATCGTTGGCGATGCCACCTTGAAGAATTGGGATAGATCAGGCGACCTTCACCAAATCACAGTCCCAACGTTGAGCATCGGCGCACAATACGATACTATGGATCCCGAAGGGATGAAGCGCATTGCGGAATCTGTGCCAAACGGAACGTTCTTGTACTGTCCGGAAGGCGGACACATGACGATGTACGACGATGCGGATACATATTACAATGGGATTATTGACTTTTTGGGCACGCTGTAACTAGGCCAGCAACCCCGCCAATTCTTTTCCGACGCCCATCCCTATAGCCACGCCCATGCCTCCTAGCCGAATGCCGGCCACGGTGTGATTATCGATGCGTTGAACGATAGGATTTTTATCCGCACCAAAAGCCATGGTGCCGGACCAGCACAGATCAACTTCAAAGGGAACGCCAGGGGCAATGAAGCTTTGGATGTCTTCGAGTAATTGGGCCTTGATGCGATCATTGATGCCCGCCTCAGTGGTGGTTTCTCCTTCGAGATCGAGTTGGCGCCCACCGCCTAAAAGCAATCGGCCGTCCACGGTTCGGAAATAATGATAGCCGTCGTGGTAGTGGAAAGACCCTTCCCAATGAAACGCGGGATTTGGCTTGGTGACCAGCACCATTCCGCGGCCCGGCTGCACATCGGCCTCAGGCAAAAAGTCTTTCGAAAAAGCATTGGTGCACAGCGCTACTTGTTGGGTCAGAAGCTCGACAGGACCGCTTGCAGTTTCCACACATACCAGCTTTCCGTGGGGACCATCTTCAATCGTTGTAACGGCGCTTTGGGTGAAAGTTTGAACGCCTAATTGGGCAACCTTGCGCTGCAACGCTCCCATCATCTTACCCGTATCAATGGTTCCTTCGAGGGCGTTTTTGATCATGGAATGTACACGATCAGAAAACCCAAAACCACTATTCTGAACTACGGAATAAGGACGTGCTCCCAAAGCAGGTTCGAGCAAATCGTTGAAGAAGTTGATACGATCTAGATCCGGAGCGTCAAAGCACAATTCGTATCCGCCCACTTCGCGGTAGTCGATGGCTTGATCACCGAGGGCTTGGCGCAGCAGCTGTAAACCAGAGAATCGCTTTAGGACCAATTCCACGGTCCGTTCCGCCCCCAAACTTTCCAGATCTTGTTCCAGCTCCGCGATGGAGCCAAAGCAGGCGAACCCTGCGTTTTTGGTCGAAGCCCCTTCTGGGAAGAGGCCTCGTTCCAATATTGCGATGCGTGCATTAGGATGTGATTCCGCGTAAAATAAAGCCGTACTATGGCCTACTATCCCGCCACCAACGACAATGAGATCGAAGTGGCGCAGCGTTTCACGTTCCCAATAGCTTTGCACTAATCTTTCTTGATTTTAATCACGCGAACCTTGGCTTCGGCACCTTCTGTCCCTACGCTGTCGATCGTCACGGTGATTTCTCCATCATCGCCTTTGATAACTTCGACGTCCATGTTTTCAATGACATCCATCTCGATGTCGCCCATCAAATCGTGGACTTCACCGTCGTCAGAAATGAACATTGCTTTTTTCATCACATGGCCTTCGCCCATCATCATATGCGGCATGCCTTTGGGGCCGTGATGACCCGTGGTGCGGCCCAACAAGAATCCTAGAATACCGAAGATTACGGCAATTAGGGTAAAGGCGAACCAATTTTCATTTAGCGTTTTCATAGGTGTTTTCTTTAGTGGTTGAAAAGTACTGAGAAACTCGAAATGGACTAAGCAACAGAACGTTAAAGTTCAAACTCCATCCCAAACTCAGCAAAGTGGAAGCCCAATTCCTCTGCGGCCGTCCGACCCTCAAACTCCGCTCGCCGCGCAGGATTGCTGTGGTTCAAATGAATGAAGTAGACCTTGTTGCGCTCGGCCACGGGCAGGTGGTTCAACAGCTCAATACTCTCGGAAACAAAAGGGTGCGGAACTTCTGACATGGGCCTTGGGATCTCTCCATCGGCGAAAAAGGTACCGTCAATAAACGCATAGTCCACTGTGGGTATAACGGCTAATATGTTTTTCTCCCATGCGGTCCATTTATCGATGTCCGGAATGTAGAGCGCCGTTTTGTTTGGCCCCTTGATGTAAAACCCAACAGTCTCTGAAAACTCATCGCGATGCGGCACACGGACGGGTTCGACCTTTATGCCATTATCTAGCGTGCGCGGCACGCCATCTTGAAGGCCGTTGAGTTGGATGTTTTGAAGCTGGACCAATTGGTTCCAGGGGCCATTCTTCGCTAAAAACTCAATCATTCGGTCCATGGCATAGACAGGCACCTTTTTCGTGTTTGCGGCCTCGCGTCCAAAGTGCATCAGGCCGGTGTAATGGCCGATGTGTGCGTGGGTCAAAAAGACCGAATAGCGATCCGTTCCGGATCGTGACAAAAGCTCGGTGAGCTGTGGGACGATATCTGGGGTTGCATCGAACAGGAGGGCGCGAGT
>JAYPCB010000062.1:6525-11092 GCA_038124525.1 Cryomorphaceae bacterium | reverse complement strand
AGGCGGTTGGCACCGTGGTCTGAGAAATTGGCCTCACCTAAAGCAAAACAACCCGGGATTGAAGTCATCAAATTGTAATCTACCCAAAGACCACCCATCGTGTAGTGTACTGCTGGGTAAATCATCATAGGCTCCTTGTACGGATTAGATGCTGTAATCTTCTCGTACATCTGGAATAGGTTACCGTATTTGGCTTCTACTACCTTCTCACCCAATGCTTTGATATCGGCATCAGATGGGTTGTTCACCCCTTTTACGAGTGCTTCTTCTTTTCCGTAACGAACAATTGCCGCTGCGAAATCTAGATAAACTGCCTCACCTGTTTTGTTGACACCGTAGCCTGCATCACAACGCTCCTTCGCTGCACGCGAGGCAACATCACGAGGTACGAGGTTACCGAATGCTGGATAACGACGCTCGAGGTAGTAATCTCTGTTTTCCTCTGCGATATCGTTCGGGTGAAGTTTACCTGCGCGGATTGCTTCTGCATCTTCCTTTTTCGCAGGAACCCAAATACGACCGTCGTTACGCAACGATTCTGACATCAATGTCAGTTTACTTTGGTTCTCACCACTTACTGGAATACAAGTTGGGTGAATCTGCGTGAAACATGGGTTAGCCATGTACGCTCCCTTGCGGTGCGCTTTCCAAGCAGCAGTTACGTTCGATCCCATCGCGTTTGTAGAAAGGAAAAAGACGTTACCGTACCCACCCGTACACAGAAGTACTGCGTGAGCACTGTGGCGCTCGAACTCACCTGTTACCAGGTTCTTTGCGATGATACCGCGCGCTTTACCGTCAACAATCACTAGCTCTTGCATTTCGTGACGTGCATACATCTTCACACGACCCTTAGCAATCTGACGGTTCAATGCAGAGTAAGCACCAAGCAACAACTGCTGCCCTGTCTGACCTTTAGCATAGAACGTACGGCTTACCTGTACACCACCGAAAGAACGGTTGTCTAGCAAACCACCGTAATCACGAGCAAAAGGAACACCTTGAGCGACACACTGGTCAATAATATTGCGGCTTACCTCAGCCAAACGGTGAACGTTGGCCTCTCTTGAGCGGTAATCACCACCTTTGATTGTATCGTAGAACAGACGGTACACTGAATCCCCATCGTTCTGGTAGTTTTTCGCTGCGTTGATACCCCCTTGTGCTGCGATGGAGTGTGCACGACGTGGTGAATCCTGGAAACAGAATGCTTTCACGTTGTAACCCATCTCAGCCAATGAAGCTGCTGCAGAAGAACCGGCTAGACCGGTACCTACTACGATTACATCAATTAATCTTTTGTTTGCAGGCGATACCAATGGGATCTCGCCTTTATGTTTTGTCCACTTCTCGCCTAATGGGCCTGCTGGAATCTTAGAATCTAATGCCATAGTAAGAGAATTATAGTGCTTGACCTGGTTGAACAACGAAAAGGAATACCGCTACGGCGATGAAGCCTGCAGGAATCAACCATGCGAAAGCAGTCATCGTTTTATTAATGAGCGGTGTGTACTTTGGGTGGTTAACACCGAGCGTTTGGAACGCGCTCTGTGCACCGTGGCTCAAGTGGAAGGCAAGACCAGTAAGGGCAAGTACGTAGAAGGCTGTGTACCACCACTGCTCAAAAGCAGTAACTGTCAAGGTCCAAAGGTCCTTGTTGCCGTTGGCATCCATTCCGAGCGTACCATAGTGCATTTCGTACCAAAAGCTCTTCATGTGAACCACGATGAAGAACAGGGTTAAAATGCCGAGCAAAGCCATCTTGCGAGAGGCCCAAGAAGCATTAGCCGCTTGGTTTTCTTTCACATACTTCACCGGACGTGCCGCACGGTTTTGACGCGCCAACATAATGCCATCCACAGTATGCAAAAGGATGCTGATGTACGTCACATAAGACAAGATCTTCACCACTGGGAAGGTTGTCATAAAGTGACCGTATTCGTTGAACGCAAGTTTACCTTCCTCACCAGTAACGAAGAGTTGTAGGTTACCCAATAAGTGTCCAACTAAGAAGCTACACAAGAAGAGTCCTGTAGCGGCCATCCAGTACTTACGAGCTAGTGAAGAACCGAAAAGACCTTTAGAAGTTGATGCCATAAGCGATTTTAAAGTTTAATAGCCTAATTTTAGCATGTCAAATTTACGGCACAGACTTTAGTCTGTACCAACGAAGTAGTATAAATCACAATAGAACTATTCTAAATTAATATAGTCAGACCCTATCATGAGATATCATCAGCTGAACCGAGAGATTTTTATTGAAAACAGAAGTCGTTTTACTGCCCTAATGAAACCAAATTCATTGGCGATTTTCACCTCAAACGATATCTATCCCACCAGTGCTGACGGGCATTTGCCGTTCAAACAGCACAGTGATATTCTGTTTTTGAGCGGTGCAGATCAAGAAGAAAGCATCCTTGTATTGTTCCCTGATGCACACAAGGAAAGTCTTCGTGAAGTTCTTTTCTTGAAAGAAACTAATGACCTCATCGCGGTTTGGGAAGGGGCCAAGTATACCAAAGACGAAGCTTTTGACATCAGCGGTATTAAGACCGTTTTCTGGTTGTCGGATTTTGAACGCGTCTTCAATGAAATGGCCGTGAATGCCGAGCGTATGTACCTCAATGGCAACGAGCACTTAAGAGCGCATGTAGAAACCGAATTGCGTCACGACAGAATGAATAAGTGGATCAAGGAACACTATCACGCCCACGAATTTGAGCGTAGCCAGCCTATTCTCCATCGCGTTCGCGGGACCAAGACGGAGCTTGAACTAGAGGTCATGCGCGAAGCAGCAACCATTACTACAAAAGGTTACGAGCGAATTTTGAAATTCTTGAAGCCGGGCGTATGGGAATACGAATTAGAGGCTGAATTCATGCACGAATTCTTAATGAACCGCAGCCGTGGCTTCGCCTATACTCCCATTATCGCAGCTGGAAATAACGCCAACGTTTTGCACTACATCGAAAACAACGATGAATGTAAGAACGGAGATCTCGTGCTCTTTGATGTGGGCGCAGAGTATGGAAACTATACTTGTGATGTGACGCGCTGTTACCCGGTCAATGGAAAATTCACAGCCCGTCAAGCTGAAGTATATAATGCCGTTTTGAGCGTTCACGAAGGCGCCATCGCTTTACTACGTCCGGGTATCATGTTGGACGATTACCACAAAAAAGTTGGCGATTTGATGACGGAAGAACTCTTGAAACTCGGCTTGATTACCGCAGAAGATGTAGCGAACGAAGATCCTGCGTGGCCAGCATATAAGAAGTACTTCATGCACGGCACCAGCCACTACCTCGGCTTGGACGTTCACGACTACGGTTTGTGGACCATTCCTGTGGAGGAAGGCATGGTATTCACCGTGGAGCCGGGTATTTACATTCCTGAAGAAGGATTGGGTATTCGTATCGAAGACGATATCGTGATCACCAAAGACGGTCACGAAAACTTGACGCGTGCCATCCCGAAGACAGTAGAAGAAATTGAGGCATTTATGGCCCAGTAATGGCCCTTTTACCTTTTAAAAACGGTCAATTACACTACCTATGGCTGCCCGGAAATCGGGCGTACAAGCCTTTGGTATTGCTGCACGGCTTTTTGGAAGATTCTCGCATGTGGGACGGATTGTCGCATGCTTGGAACACCCATGGGCCCGTGCTGATGATTGATTTGCCAGGTCATGGACAGAGCGATACTTTCGCCGCGGTGCACACGATGGAGTTGATGGCTGAGGCTGTGGATGCAGTGGTCCAATTTTGCCAGCTCCCCACCTTCCATCTATTAGGCCACAGCATGGGCGGATATGTCGCCTTAGCCTATGCTGAAGCGCACCCGGAAAAGCTCGAGCAATTGGGGTTGTTTTTCTCTACCCCACTGGCCGATTCTCCTGCGCGTCAGGTGATGAGGGAAAAGGCAGCGGCATTGGTCCAACAAAATCACAATGCCTTCATTCGCGCGTCCATCCCTCAACTCTTTGATGCCACGATGCGTACGGACTTCCAGCCTGCCATTCACCGCCAAATTGATCAAAGTCTCGAGATGCCGGTGGAGGGAATTGTAGCCGCTATTCAAGGCATGAAAATTAGGAAAGACCGCACACACATCCTCGAAAGCAGCACTATCCCTGTGGGGGTGTTTGCAGGAAAATTGGACACCGTGATTCCCGTTGATAGCGTGGAAAAATGGTCTTTGGCAACTGGAGTGAACTACCGCTATACCTCTCCCTCGGGACATATGGGGCACATCACCCATCAGCAGGGCTGTATTTACGAAGTTCAGCGTTGGTGGCTGAGCGCGTAGGCTTCTAGGACTTATTGAAAAAAGAACGGGCGCCCGCTGGGCGCCCGTAGCATTTTAAAAAAATTGGTCCACCTTACACCACACCTTGATCTAGCATGGCATCCGCCACCTTCACAAATCCTGCGATGTTTGCGCCTTGCACGTAATCCACAGAACCATCTTCTTTAGTTCCATATTTCACACACGAAGCGTGGATATCTGTCATAATTCGGCCCAAGTGACCGTCTACCTCTTCACGAGTCCAGCTCATGCGAAGGCT
>JAYPCB010000062.1:0-6425 GCA_038124525.1 Cryomorphaceae bacterium | reverse complement strand
GATGTTTGAGAATGCATCGGCAGCCTCAGAAATACGTCCGCGACGTACGTTCTTCAACTCCATCACAAAGTCCAATTGCTCACGGTTCATTCCGCCCTCACATACGATATGCCCTGAGGAATCGCTCATGGTCAATACCGCTCCGCCGAGTTCCATTACTTTCTCAGCAGCGAATTGGGCCACATTACCTGAACCAGAGATCACCACGCGCTTGCCGCTAAAGCTCTCGCCCTTCGTGGCCAACATTTCACGAGTGAAGTATACCGTTCCGTAACCGGTCGCCTCTGGACGGATCAACGATCCACCCCACGACAAGCTCTTTCCGGTCAATACGCCCGTAAACTCGTTGCGAATGCGCTTATACTGTCCGAACATGAAACCGATCTCACGAGCGCCCACACCGATATCACCGGCAGGAACGTCCGTGTCCGCCCCAATGTGGCGGGACAATTCGGTCATGAAGCTCTGGCAGAAACGCATTACTTCAGCATCCGACTTGCCTTTGGGATCAAAGTTCGATCCACCCTTACCACCGCCCATAG
Source organism: Cryomorphaceae bacterium (assembly GCA_038124525.1). Lineage (GTDB taxonomy): Bacteria > Bacteroidota > Bacteroidia > Flavobacteriales > Schleiferiaceae > UBA10364. The sequence continues at coordinate 5,883 of JAYPCB010000062.1, read as the reverse complement.
GCAATGTGGTCAAGGCGTTTTTAAAGATTTGCTCGAAGCCCAAGAATTTCAATACGCTCAAGTTTACCGTCGGGTGGAAACGCAAGCCTCCTTTGTAGGGGCCGATTGCGCTGTTGAATTCCACGCGGTATCCTTTGTTGACGTGCACGTTGCCTGCGTCGTCGGTCCATGGCACTCGGAACATAATGGTACGTTCCGGCTCCACGATACGCTCGAGTAAGCTTTTTCCTTTGTACTTCGGATTGTTTTCGATGAAGGGAATTACAGATTCTGCAACTTCCTGTACCGCCTGCATAAATTCAGGCTCGTTCGGGTTGGCGGCTTCGACCTTTGCAACAAATGCATCGATGAGGCCTTGGTACTGGCTCGACATTTTGTCTGTATGTATTGATAGGTTTTCATAGCAAATGTAGAACAAAACTGAACTTGTGAATCACATTAATGCACAGTTTTCCGACAATAGGTTTGCGCCCCGACGCGTTCTATGTAGCCCAATTGCATAAGCGTATTCAAACCCTTATAAACACAGGACTTTTGTTGGTTTAATCGGTAAGAAATATGGTCCAATTTTACCCTCCTTCCGTGCGGAAATAAGCTCAAAATCTCTGCCTCCAATACCTCGCCCTCACCCAAAATCCCGTCATTTTTTCGCCACATCGGATAAAAACGCGGTGCAAAGTCCTCCCAACGCACCACCGCACTGGCCATCTCGTCGGCAATCAACGCATTAGGCCCCTCGCTCATAGGCATGTTTGTCGCGCCCGGCAAGGCAAAAACCTCCCTACCATAATGGAAGGCTTGGTTGGCGGTGATCAGGGCGCCACTCTTTCGCGCAGCCTCCAACACCAGCGTTGCCAAACTCGCCCCGGCAATGAGCCTGTTCCGTACGGGAAACGTGTGCCGTTCCGGCTGCTGCGAAAAGGGTTGTTCTGTGAAATACCCCCCACCGCCCTCGACCAATTCCCTGGCGAGGTTCAAATGCCGGCGCGGGGTGAAATGGTTCATCCCTCCGGCGAGGAAGGCGGTGGTCGTGGCGCCCACATCCAGTGCCGCCTGATGCACGGCCGCATCTATGCCCAAGGCGAGGCCACTCGTGAAATTTATGGGGTATTCGCTCAAGTGTGTGGTCAGCTCTCGAGCCGCACGAAGGCCGTATTGCGTGGGTTTGCGGGTGCCGACGACTGCGAGGGGAATTTTGAATAGTGGCCAGCGGCCGCGACCCATTAGGGCCATGGGCGGGTCCGGGAGTTCCTTGAGCATGGACGGATAATGGGGCTCGTTAAAACAAGTTATCAAATACCCTTCCCGCTGGGCATTGCAGGTTTCGGCATGGGCCAATTGCTGAGCGCGCTCCCAATCTCGTGGCGCAGGAAAGGCCGCAAGTAGGGCCTTTTCGAATTGGTTTTCAAGAGTTAAGACTTCAGGAGGCAGGGAGGCAATCCATTGCTTCTTCTTTGCGTTCGTTGCTGAACGAAAGAAATGCAGGCACAATAAGGGTTTCATGGCACAAGGTTATTAACAGGTTGTGTATAAAAACTACACTCCTTGCGCGAGGTAATAAAAAGGAGTTATCCACACTTTTTGCAAATTTGTAGGTAATGCAGATTGAATCCATCATCATACAACGACTTTCAGAGCGCGGACCCGTGCAGATCCCTTCGTGGGGCACGTTCTACCTCATGGAAAAACCCGCCCGTTGGGATGCTGTTACGAATACGGCCTTTCCAAGGGGCAAGTATGTAGGATTCACTCCTTCGAATACCACCACCGAGAACTCTTTGTTGCCAGCGGTGATGAAGCAGATGCGCTGCACCATGGAAATGGCCGAAAGTTGGATCGCCCGCAAGGTGAACCAGTGGCAGAGCAATTTGGATTCTGGCAGCATCTTGTTGTTGCAAGGGCTGGGGTCTTTCAGAAAGAACGGCGCCTTCGTGGCAGAGAAGAACAATCAGTTCGACCACCATTCATTTGGATTCTCTACGGTGATGTTGCACGCGTTGAACGAACCTAGTGCGCTCGAGACGAAAGTTGCTGCGAGCTTGAAGATGGTGACCGAGCAACGCTCAGAAGGACTGAAACTATGGCGCAAAGCAGCCGTTGCCGCTGCCATTACCGCCTTGGTTACCTTGGGTGTGTACCAGAGCGACCTGCGTACTGAGATGGCGGGTTGGTTTGCTCCGGGACGTGGAATAGAATTAGACCACAGCGATCGCCAACCTACTGCTCCAAGCATCTTAGAAACGCCTGTCGAGGAAGAAATTGAAGCCGTTGTGAGTACGCCGGTGCAAACGCCAACTGTAGTGCGCAAGGCTACGGCTACGAAAAAGTACTACATCGTAGTGGGTTCTTTTAAGGTTGAGGACAATGCCACCACATTGGCCGCGGAATTGAAAGCCGACGGTATGAACGTGAGCATTCTTCCCGGCTCTTTGATGAAGGTGGGCATTGGAAACTACCTCTCGAGAGAGGCAGCAAAACAAGATCTTGCTCAGATCCAAGGAAGCATCAACCAACACGCTTGGATTTACGCCTACTAAAAGGCATCCCCTACGGCGCATCCCCTACCTTTGTGGTAATAAAATTGGACCCTCATGGCACAAGGAAAAACTCCTAAGGACAGTCTTTCGGTAATGACTCAAATCGTTTTGCCGAACGACACGAACACGTTGAACAACCTTTTCGGAGGACAGCTTTTGAGTTGGATGGACCGCTGTTGTGCCATTGCCGCACACCGTCATTGTAAGGAGACGGTGGTCACTTCTACCATCAATAATGTGGCTTTCAAAAACCCTATCCCCCACGGCGCCATTGTGACTATTGAGGCGAAGGTGAGCCGCGCTTTTTCTTCCTCTATGGAAGTCATCGCCGATGTGTATTTGGAGTCGAAAGGTCCGGGTGAACCGCGCGTGAAAGCAAACGAAGGCATCTTCACATTTGTAGCCGTGGATGGGTTGGGACGCCCTGTGAAAATCCCAAGTATTTCTCCAGAAACTGAGCTTGAAAAGGAGCGCTATGCGGCCGCCCTGCGCAGACGCCAATTGGCCTTGATCATCGCAGGAAAAATGGATCCTACCGACGCCACCGAACTCAAGGCGTTGTTCTATCCTTCAGCATCTGCTGAGCAATAAGGGCGATTTCCTCGACCGGAAATTTTTTCATGGGATTGCGCTGCCACCAGTGCACCTTTCCGTGCTTGCTGATGGGCGAACGACCATTGGTAATGAGTTGGCTTTGGGCCGAGTATTGTGGCCATGGCGCAAAGCCTAAACTCGGGTGCGTTGCGCCCCAGAGACTGATGAGCGGACGCTTGAAATTTGCCGCCGCGTGCATGAAGCCCGTATCTCCACTGATGACCAAGGCGGCCTCTTTGACCACTGCCATGCCTTCGATGATGGTGGTGGTTCCGCAATAATTGGACACCCCAGAACCCAAAGGCTGCTCCAAGCTCTCCCCGATGCCCGCCTCTTCAGGTCCCCCCACCAAGGCGATGGGCAATCCTAATTTCAGCAGGTCACGGATGGCCGAACGCCACTGGTCGTAATTCAATCGCTTCCCGGCATAGGTTCCTCCGATCACCACCGCGATATAGGGCCCTTCCGGCAAGGTTAAGGTTGTTTTTGGCAGGACCAATTCCGCCGACCCCTCCACCTCACGCTTCAACAAAGGCTGCGCCGCCTTAAAATATCGACTGACCACAGGTTCCAGAGCGAACCTCGGGCCAAACGCCAGCAATAACGCACGACGCATATATGGCTTCTCGTAGGTCAGCACCTTCGTCGTCAACCCCCGGGTCCATCGCTTGGATTTTGCGGTCCCTTGTAAGTCTAGCACTGCAGTGAAATTGGACCCTTGTGCTCCAATCTTCACCTTATCCTTCTCCCAGGAATATACCTCTGCCACGCCGGGCAAACACAGGGCCACCGAGCGGTAAGCATCCTTGCACAACAAAGACACTTCGTAGCCTTCAAGATGTAATTGGGCCACCACAGGTGCCACTAATACCAAATCACCGATGGCGGACAATCGAACCACTAAAATGGAAGGTGATGAACTCATTTACCAAGGAATCACGTCGTAGTACGAGATTAGCACAAAGGTAAGTACCAAGAGGAAGAGCGCCTCAGATAATCGGTCACGCTTAAAATACCGCAGGCCATCGGCCAAATGATAACTCAATCCCAAAATACAGATCGCCGTACCAAAATAAGAGCCCAGCCACCAGCCTAAGGAACCGCCACCAGCCACAAGAATACCGGCCACAATGGCCCTTGATTTATTCTTTTGATTTGCCTTGAGGTACGATTGAATCCATTGACCTATTGCCACAATGGACAACCCCATCAACAAGGCCCACCAACTCAAAGGAGCTTCGGCTTGGGCAACATGCGGCATTTCTTCAATCCCTCCTAAGAAATAGGTCAGCGGCGCCATAATCATGAACCACGCCAATAACCATTGCAAGATCGTTTTGACCTTCACGCCGCCGCTCACGAGCCAAATCATAAGGACCGTGCCCATATAATACAGCGCCTCTTGCGGGAGCCATAGCGAGGCCAGTGCGGTTATTGTACCGCTGTGCAAGACCGAAAGCACCGCGCCTTTCCTATTATGATGTTCTGCGAGGTGCCAATTCAGTTCTACCACTAACACATAAAACAACAACGTACTGATGTCGAACTCCACGCTCCAATACAGTGCCAACACCAAAAAGGTCATAAACCGCAATGCGCTTGACTTAATCACCCAGCGATCGCGCAACAATGTCCACGATAACCAGAGCCAGAGGGCACCTAATCCAAAGCTCAACACCACCTCTTGCCAAGTGCCTATTCCGGCAGACCAAAGCACCGCAAATGCGACCACAGCCGCAGTGAAAACGCGGATTCCGGAGTAGGCATCAATCTTTCTGAAATAGCTAAGTAGCATCAGCTTTTTTGTTTTATTTTAGCGGCTCTAAACGCTCGTGCTATGTTAAGAAATTTCTTTGAGGGCCTTGGTGATATTTTCCAAGCAACATTCAAAATACTTCCTTTCGCAGGTGATACTGTGAACAGACTCTTTATGCTAATCATTGCCGGTGGTTTGATTTACTGGATCATCCAGATGAGAAAACACAAAGCAAACGGCGAAGCTTAATTGCGAAGACTTTTAATGAAAAGCCCCGGCTCACGCCGGGGCTTTTTGTTTATGGGTATTTGGGGGGCTCGCTCCGCTCGCCCCTTAATTACAAATCAAATCCAATATCCTTGCGGAAGTTCATTCCCTCGAAGCTCACCTCAGCGATAGAAGCATAGCTCTTGGCCAAAGCTTCATCCTTATCCGCACCAAAGCTGGTAAAGGCCATCACGCGACCTCCGTTCGTCACCACTTCATCCGTACCCTTGGTACCGGCATGGTAGACCGTCGTAGCTTTGAAATCACGCAGTCCTGAGATCGTATCTCCTTTTTTGTAGGCTTCTGGGTAGCCACCCGCCACGACCATCACAGTAGTAGCGGTTTGAGGATTGACCTGAAGATCTACTTGGTCCAAAGTCCCTTGGTGCATAGCAACGAACAAATCAATAAGGTCGCTCTCTAAGCGCGGGATCACCACTTCCGTTTCCGGATCGCCCATGCGGACATTGTATTCAATCACCTTCGGTCCTTTAGAAGTATTGATCAATCCAAAGAACACAAACCCTTGGTAGGGAAGGTTGTCTTTGACCAATCCCTTAATGGTCGGCTCGATAATTTCCTTAACCGTACGCTCGCGAAGTGCAGTGTCGAAGAATGGCACTGGGCTCACGGCCCCCATACCACCGGTATTCAATCCAGTATCTCCTTCACCTATTCTTTTGTAATCCTTCGCTTCCGGTAAGATCACATATCCACCTTGACCGTCCG
>JAYPCB010000061.1:0-11228 GCA_038124525.1 Cryomorphaceae bacterium | reverse complement strand
GTCTCTGCATTTTCCTCAACAGCCAGCTTTGATTCTTCAAAATCCACATAGACGATATCGTGATTCCGTAACAACAAACTGTCCATAAGCCAAGCGAGCTTCGACATATGCGTGTAGATTCTATCGCCGTTGCTGTTGAACACATAGCCCGAAGCAACAGATTCGTAATGTAAATAGCCAAAGGGTTGGTCCGTTCCCTCGAATCCTTCGACGACCACTACCGGTTTTTGGAAACCCTTGGTGGAATCCGCAAAATCTACAGTAACCCACGCCGGTTCAGCGGGCTTCGCATTGAGGCATTTCGAGGGTGGCAAGGAGGCACTGCTAAAAGCCGTATCCGCTCGCGGTGCGGCGAAAATGAGCTGCAATCGGAACGCACATTCACGCCATGACGTGCCTTGACGCGCACGAATACGGATGAATTTTTCGGCCCATTCCACACCGTTAGCGAAGGCGTGGTATACGATAGCGATGGTTTGATTAGGAACTAATTGGACAAATCCCTTTCCATCGTCAAAATCCACCCAATAGGCATCGACCCCGCCAATATTTTGCTGAATCAGCGTATCAGGCAAGACAAACTTTATGGTCGTAGACGCGCCTGTAGCAAAATGGGACAGCACATTGCCCCCCGCCAAGAATACCTCCTTGGTGTGTACCGAAGCTAGGGCACTACTGTGTACGTTTTTATTGTGTAATGCATAATTACGGGCAGAATCCAATACGATGGTGGTCGGTGGTAATTTCCATTGGCCCCCTTCGAAATCGAAGCGTCCCGAGGATAGGGCTAGCGTATCGAGCTCATTGTATCGCATCCAACACAGGTGTAAGGGACAATCTACCTTCTCCGATTGTGCGTGATAGGCGGTATTAAACGAATCGAAGGTCATCAAATAGGCAGGTTTACCCCCTGCGCGCCTCCCATTAGAATCCAGCCGTTGACTCATGTAGAGGTCTTCATACATGATTTCAAAATCTGTTGGCCGTAATATCCGGCTTGGGATTGTTCCATCAAACGAGTCGAGCGGATAATGATCGCCTAATACTTGGTACAAGGCACTTTGATCGTGCAGAAACGAGCTTTGAAACAGGGTATTCGGCAGCGGCTCAAAAGCGTGCTGGAAGGTGTCGCGTAATTGGCCCTGGGTACATAAGGGCAACACAAAAAAAAGAAGGCGGGTGAAACGGAAAAGAGTTTTCATAAGGGTTGAGGTTAAATCAATACCCTTATAAGTGAGTGCCCCTAGCGGTAATTTCCAAAGAAAGTGGAGAACTCGTTTTTACCAACAAAAAACCCCGAGCCTGCGGCTCGGGGTTCAAAATGCTTTGTCGCGGGCGGCCTACATGGCGCCATCAAGCTTGGCAGCGAGCACTTGCTTGCTCGTCGCACCTACTTGCTTATCAACGATCTCTCCGTTTTTGAAGACCAACAATGTTGGGATGTTACGCACACCGAACTGCTGAGCTACAGCACCATCAGAATCTACATTGAGCTTACCAACGACTGCTTTGCCTTCATATTCCGTTGCCAATTCATCCACAACAGGACCAACCATGCGGCAAGGACCACACCATTCTGCCCAGAAATCAACCAATACAGGCTTATCTGATTTCATTACTACTTCTTCAAAATTCGCTTCGGTTATTTCGAGTGCCATAATCTTATGTTTTTTCTAATTGGATTATCAAAAGTAAGACCAAATTACCCTATGATTTGATAGAGTGCGCCTATGTGCGTATCGATGTTATTCACACCTGTTGGCGCCCAAGTGTTAACAACCTACAGCAGTACCAAAGTGCGTACGCGACCGCCTAATCTGACCCAATAGGTCCCCCGAGGCCAATGAGCCGTGATAACGCGGGCATGATCCGACAAGATCTCTCTATGAACCACTTGGCCTAGCGCATCCATAACCATTAGCTCGTCACTACCATCGTAGCCTGAAACGGTGAATTCATCCCTCGCGGGATTTGGCTTCAACACCCATTGATCTTCTGTCCGCTCCTCCATTCCTACGATGTAGGACAACCCAAAGGCAAAACTCCCCTCATAGCCATTGGCCGTGGTATCCAGCGGAATCCAACGCTCGGGAAAGTCCTTGGCCGGATCAGAAGCAATCAAGGAATCCCCTTTGAAGTACAATTGGGTAACGATAGTATCGGTAAACCAAGCATTCGTCAAAAAACCTTTCACATGTATGTGTGAAGGGCGCCACGGGTAAATACCTGGCAACTCTGTGTACAGCGTGCTTTTTTTGCCTGAGAGTACCAACCGTCCTCGGTACGCAAAATCATTGGGGTTTCCATCTACATTGCTATACTCCCCTTGAGCATTGGCATGCCACAGCTCCAGCGCATAAGGACTTGGCAACGTATCCAAATCCACCGTATCGCAATCGTAGGAAACGTAAAAGTTCAATTTCAAGGCCCTCGAAGAATCCTGGACTCCTGGCGCGAGTGTATCGTTGGTAACGAGCGGAGCGCCGTGTTTAAAGTAAGGACCTAGCTGGTCCGGGGTAGTGATGCAATTTACCTGAGCACTCGCATGAAGCCCAAATAAACACAATATGATTCCCCAGCGCTTCATTTAAGAATTGATCTTAGGCATCAAATACGGATGCATCTCTAAATCCTTGAGCAAGCCCTTATCGATGGCCACCTTGAAATCCTTCACCGGAAGTTTCACATCGAGCTCCTCTTCCGTGTCGATCACATGCAGTTTCACGCGTTTCTTACCCGGGTACATCTTGAGGATATCGTGCAATTCATCGATGAGTTTAGTATCTAACTTATCCAATGCCAATTGCACGTCGAGGCTCTTGCTGCCCTTTTCCAGGACATCTGCTAATAAACTCACATCCGCCACATCTACGGACATTCGCTCCACAAAACCCTCTCCTTGACGCTGATTGTATTTGCGCCCCCGAGCTTTCACATAGAGCAACTGCTCGTTTTCGAAGTAATGTTTGAATTTGAGGTAATCCTCTCCAAATAGTCGGAATTCGTAATCACCCGTGAAATCTTCCATCCGGAACATTCCCCAGCCTTTGCCCATCTTTGAAATGCGGTGCTGCGCATCCGTCACAATACCCGCGACCATCACCTCTCGACCAATAACGCTTTCCACATTATTGAGCCTATTGAGCTCAGCCGTACAGAAGTACTTAATTTCCGCGCGGTAATCGTCCAGCGGGTGTGAACTGAGGTACATCCCGTTGATTTCCTTCTCTTTTTTCAGGGCAATGATGGAAGGCCAAGGCGTGATGTCCGGCATTTTTGGAGGCGGCAATTCCTCCGCAGAACCTTCCCCGAAAAGCGAGGCTTGGGCACTTTCTTCATCGTTCTTTTTATTCTGTACGTATTTGATCGCCTTTTCAACGAAAGTCCTGCCACCATCCTCTTCAGAGAAATACATGGCACGGTGTGTATTGGCAAAATCATCCATGGCACCGCCCAGAATTAAGCATTCAATGGTTTTACGGTTTGCCTGGCGCAGGTCAATGCGTTCGAGCAGGTCAAAGAGGTCTTTGTAGAGTCCTCCCTCCTCACGCTTGGCAATAATTTCACGAACGGCATTTTCTCCAACACCCTTCATACCGCCCATTCCGAAACGAACGGCACCGTCATTATTCACGCTAAATCGCAATAGACTTTCATTCACCGAAGGCCCCAATACAGATACACCAATACGACGACATTCTTCCATAAAGAAGGTCACGGCTTTTAGATCTGACATGTTATTCGAAAGCACTGAAGCCATGAATTCCGCGGGATAATGCGCTTTGAGATAGGCCGTCTGGTAGGCCACCCAAGCGTAACAAGTCGAGTGTGATTTGTTGAAGGCATACGACGCAAAAGCTTCCCAATCCTTCCAAACTTTCTCGAGCACATCGCGCTGATGGCCGCGCTCTTCCCCACCATCGAGGAACATTGGCTTGAGCTTATCAATGATGTACTTCTGTTTCTTACCCATCCCCTTACGCAACATATCCGCCTGCCCCTTGGTAAAGCCCGCCAATTCTTGCGACAAGAGCATTACTTGCTCCTGATATACGGTAATTCCATAGGTCTCCTTGAGCTTGCCCTCCATGGCATCCAAATCGTAGGTAATCTCCTTCCGGCCGTGTTTACGATCGATGAATTCTGGAATGTACTCCAGTGGACCCGGGCGATACAGCGCGTTCATGGCAATCAAATCTGCAAACTCTGTAGGCTTGAGTTCCTTGAGGTATTTCTGCATTCCGGCACTTTCGTACTGGAAGATCCCAACGGTTTCTCCACGTTGGAACAGCTCATAGGTTTTGGTATCGTCAAGAGGGAAACTATCTGGGTCCAATTCTACCCCATGGCGTTGCTTGATCAACCTACATGCTTCCTTGATAATGGTCAACGTACGAAGGCCCAAGAAATCCATCTTTAGCAGCCCGGCATCTTCCACTACAGAGTTATCGAACTGTGTACACCACATCTCACTATCCTTGGCGCGGGCCACCGGCACGAGCTCACGAATATCGCTTGGGGTGATGATTACCCCACAAGCATGGATCCCTGTATTTCTCAATGATCCTTCGAGAACTCTTGCTTGATTAATGGTTGTCGCTTCCAATGAATCCCCATCCGCTATTTGCTTGAGCTGAGCGACTTGTTGCGCCTCGTCTGAAGAGAACTTTTTACTCAATTCTTTATCACTGAGCTCCCAGAGTTTCCTCAGCTTGGTCATGTCGGGAATGAGCTTCGCGATACGGTCTGTATCTGGTAGAGGCAATTCCAAAACCCTACCTGCATCGCGGATTGAACTTTTCGCCGCCATTGAACCATAAGTGATGATTTGTGCTACTTGAGAAGCGCCGTATTTATCAATGACATACTGAATGACCTTATCTCGGCCTTCATCATCAAAATCAATATCAATATCCGGAAGGGAAACGCGCTCAGGGTTCAAAAAACGCTCGAATAGAAGGTCGTACTTGATAGGATCCACATTCGTAATTCCCGTAGCATACGCCACCGCAGATCCCGCGGCCGAACCGCGGCCTGGCCCTACGCTCACGCCCATCTGTCGGGCTGCCTCACAGAAGTCCTGAACAATCAAGAAATACCCTGGATATCCCGTACGAGCAATGGTTTCTAATTCAAAGTCTAAGCGCTCCTTGATATCATCGGTAAGTTCACCATAGCGCTTCTCCGCTCCCGCGTAAGTCAAATGGCGCAGATACGCATTCTCCCCGCGCTGACCGCCATCCACCTTATCCTGCAGATCCTGAAATTCCTCAGGAATATCAAAGGCAGGTAGAAGTACATTGCGCTCTAAGGGATACAGTTCTACCTTATCTAGAATCTCCTTTGTGGTATTCAAGGCTTCCGGCAAGTCGGCAAAGAGGTTAGCCATCTCTTGCTTGTCCTTGAAGTAGAATTCCTGGTTTGGGAAACCATAGCGGAAACCACGACCACGACCAATAGGCGTGCTCTTTTGTGCCCCCTCCTTTACACAGAGCAGGATATCGTGTGCTTCTGCATTTTCTTGCGTCAGATAAAAGGTGTTGTTCGCGGCAATGTACTTGATGCCATATTCTTCGGCATAGGCCAGCAACTGGGTATTGGCGTGGTTTTCCTCGTCCAAACCGTGTCTATTGAGCTCGAGGTAAAAATCTTCTCCGAAGTGTTCGTGCCACCACAGCAAGGCTTCACGGGCCTGTTGTTCGCCTACGTTCAGGTAGAGAGAAGGTATTTCCCCGCGCAGACCACCGCTGAGTACAATGAGGTCTTCTTTGTGCTCGAGAAGGACCTGTTTATCAATACGCGGGACGTAATAATATCCATGCAACTGCCCTTCGCTGCTGAGCTTGGCAAGATTGTGATACCCATTTTTATTCTTCGCGAGCAAGACGATCTGGTATCCGTCGTCTTTCTTGGTGCGGTCTAACCTGTCCTCACATACGTAAAATTCACAACCGATAACCCCCACGAATGGGTAGGGCTTCAAAGGCTCATTGATCGCTCCTTTTTTAACCTGTTCATTGTGGTCATAGGCCTCACGGTTCCCAGGCACTGCCATTACGGCACGGTTGAAATGGAAAGCCCCCATCATATTGCCGAGGTCCGTCAACGCCACACCATCGTGGCCGTCGTCTACGGCCGCCTGAACCAAATCTGCGACTACGCTGGTGGCCTGCAGGATAGAGAACTGGCTGTGGTTGTGCAAGTGCGCAAAATGCACATCATCTGCATCGAGATCTTCCTCCGGTGATACGGTTTCCCCTGTACTTCCGGTCAATCCCTCTGCGCGTTTTGCTTTTGCATCTTCAACGGCAAGACCAATGGCCTGTATAGTCGTAGGGTTTTTCTCTTTAAAGCGCGCCACAAAGGCCTCATCACGTCCAATTGCCGCCGGAGTAAAGTTGCCAATACGGATAAGCTCTAAAAAAACGCGTGCTGTGGCCTCTACATCAAAGGCGGCATTGTGCGCCTCATCGAATCCTTCACCAAACAGGTGTTGGTGCAGCTCCTCAAGTTTAGGAAGCTTGTAGCGACCCCCACGTCCGCCAGGGATTTGACAGAGCTCTGCGGTGATTTCCGTACAGGAGTCCAAAGATTTTTTAGAAGTAAATGGATTCTCTCCTGTAGTACGCAAATACTCACATCCGGTGACATTCAAGTCAAAGCGCACATTGTGACCTATGACAAACTCACAAGTATCCATGGCGGCCTGAAAGGTGGCCAATACTTCGGCCAGAGGTTTCCCTTCCGCTTTGGCACGATCCGTGGAAATACCGTGGATTTTCGTGGCATTGAACGGGATATCATAACCCTCTGGGTAAATGATGTGATCTTGAACATCGATCAACTCCCCTTCCGGTCCGTGAATTTGCCAAGCAATCTGGACGACCCGTGGCCAATTATCAAAGTCCGTCAAGGGTGCATTCCAATCCTTAGGAAAACCTGTAGTCTCTGTATCAAAGATTAAAAACATGCCCGTGTAGCGTAAAATGAGTGAAACTCAAATCTACCACAAAGCATGCGCAAATAAAACCAATGTGGATAACTATTGGTTAATCGATAATACACTGATTATAAGGGACTAACGATTCTTTTTGAAGGGATGCGGAGCCGGTGGCAAGGCGGCCAATTCATGGGCATCTTTATCCCATTCTGACAGTGGTAATTCTCTCATTTCGTGAACCATTGCAATGGCGTTTTGCGCATCCACTTCACTGAAGCCTCCCCCATTCAAAATATGGTCATACGAGGCGGTGTGTAGGTCTGTAAATCCTTCTGAGAAATCGAACGACCATTGATCAAAAGTCAATGAACGGAAGGTCTTTTTACCAGCATCTTTAGCGCCTTGAGGCAAGGTTTGGGCATTGATGCTCAAGAACCATCGAATGTTGGCATTACTGAAGCGAATCGTGCCGGAGGCCCTATCGTGCGATCGCACATAGACTTTCTGACCCTGAGGTGTGCCGAATATCCATTGAAGCATATCGAAAAAATGGACGCCGATGTTCGTGGCAATGCCTCCACTCTTTTCCTCATCACCTTTCCAAGAGGCGTAATACCAGTGGCCTCGAGAGGTGATGTAGGTGAGGTCCACGTCAAAAATATAATGAGGATCCGTGGCCAATTTTTCTTGCACCTTCTCCTTCAACGCAATGACTTGCTCGTGCAAACGCAGTTGAAGGATGGTGAAAATTTGCTTGCCTGTGGATTGTGCTGTGGCCGTGAGCCCTTCTACGTTCCAAGTACGCAAGGTGATGGGCTTCTCACAAATACAATGCGCTCCGTTGCGTAAGGCATATCTAATATGACTGTCGTGCAGGTAGTTAGGAGAACAAATGCTGATGTATTCTACCGCTTCACCACGCTCAGCCAACTTGTTCAAATGGCGATCGAATCGCTCAAACTCAGTGAAAAAGGCAGCTTCTGGGAAGTACGCATCCAGATGACCTACGCTATCGCTAGGGTCGTATGCTGCCACGAGAGTGCCGCCCACTTCGTGGATGGCTTGAAGGTGTCGTGGTGCGATATAACCCGCTGCACCAATAAGCGCGAAACGCTTCATTAGCCAATACGTTGATCGTAGGTATCTCCCATCGATGGGTTATCTCCCATTAATCGGGCCATCATTTGCTTCTTCACAATATTGAAGATGACCATGTGCACATCTTCGGTGACTTCCATATCCATGACAGGAGCATGCACATTAATGGTGGCAATTTCTGAGATTTTACCGCCTTTGAAACCGCTCATTGCTACCGTGGTAGCGCCTTGTGCGTTGGCGTATTCTAGGGCATTGACCACATTCTTGCTGTTTCCAGAACCGCTAATTCCGATGACCAAATCACTCGGTGATAAGAAGTTCTTGAGGGGCTCTACGAAAATGCTCTCCCAACCGATATCATTGGCAATGGCCATCATCGAGGGTAGGTTGTCGTTCAAGCAAATCATTCTAAAACGCTTGTCTAGACCGTAGCTGGCACCTTTTAGGAAATCTCCAGCCGCATGGGAGGCTGAAGCACCGGAGCCGCCATTACCCATGGTGTAGATGTTTCCGCCTTTTTCGTAGGTGGTGTGGAAAGCTTCGACTAAGGCTTCTAAGGCTTTAGGATCAAGAGCGTCCAAGGTGGACTTTACAAGGTCGATATAGTGTTGTGCTTGCATGTGTTCTTTGTAGAATTGGCCACTAAAATAACTGATTTATTCGCGCCATCGTATAAATCCGATCACGCTCATGATAGAATATATGACCATCAAGGCTGCGTAGACCCAGAGTCCCTTCATGCCATAGAGCACGACGGAGGCAATATTCAACGGAATCCAGTAATGAAAAGCGGTGCGGATACGGCGGGTTTCTTGCCAAGTGGCCCAAAGACCGAATACAGTAGTTAGCGCATCGAAGTACGCGTAACTCACGCCAGGAAGTTGGTTGAGCGACCATCCTAAAAGCGCTGCTATGGGGAGTCCTAACCACGCTAGACGCTGTGTTTTCGGGTGGAGATTGACTAAATCAACTTGATCTGACGAAGCATGTGCGCTCCACTGTGTCCAACCGTAAAAGCCCATGATTACATATACAATGTACAGCCCCATTTCCGCATAGAGGCCTATGCGAAGGAATAGCGCTACCGAAAGTGCGCTTCCAACTATACCTGCAGGCCATGCCCAGACTTTCCTTTGGATCAAGCCAACGAGAAAGGCTATACTCAGCAACGTGGCGCTCCACTCTAAAACAAAATTTACGGACATAAAAAACCCCGAGCATTGGTGCTCGGGGCTAATTTAAGATTATCTCTTTGGACTTATACCAACTCTTGGACCAAGTCAGCTGCTTCTTGCAATGCAATGGCGCTATGTACTTCTAGTCCACTTTCATCGATCAATTTCTTCGCTTCTTCAGCGTTGGTTCCTTGAAGACGTACGATAATTGGCACATTGATATTGCCCATGTTCTTATATGCATCAACAACACCCTGAGCTACGCGGTCACAACGTACGATACCACCGAAGATGTTCACGAGAATCGCTTTCACATTTTCATCACGCAAAATGATACGGAACGCCTGCTCAACGCGAGCTGCATCCGCTGTACCACCAACATCTAGGAAGTTTGCTGGGTTACCGCCTGCCATCTTAATGATGTCCATGGTAGCCATCGCAAGACCGGCACCGTTTACCATACAACCAACGTTTCCGTCAAGCTTTACGAAGTTCAAGCCCGCTTCACCGGCTTCTACTTCTGTAGCATCCTCTTCGCGAGTATCGCGCATGGCAGCGATATCTTGATGACGATACAACGCGTTATCGTCGATGGTCACCTTTGCATCTACTGCTAAGATCTTATCGTCTGAAGTCTTTAGTACCGGGTTGATCTCGAACAAAGACGCATCAGCACCTTCGTATGCGCGGTACAACGCCGTTACAAATTTGGTCATATCCTTGAACGCAGCACCACTCAACCCTAGGTTGAACGCTACTTTGCGCGCTTGGAATCCTGTCAAACCTACTTTAGGATCAATTTCTTCAGTGAAAATCAAATGTGGAGTTTCCTCTGCCACAGTCTCGATGTCCATTCCTCCTTCTGTAGAGTACATGATCATGTTGCGTCCCGTAGAACGGTTCAACAATACTGACATATAGAATTCAGAGGTTTCGCTTTCGCCTGGGTAGTATACATCCTCAGCGATCAACACTTGGTGTACCTTCTTCCCTTCTGCAGAAGTTTGAGGAGTCACCAGTTGCATGCCAATGATGCTATCGGCTACCTCTTCCACTTTATCCATGCCTTTAGCGAGCTTCACACCACCACCTTTACCACGGCCACCTGCGTGAACCTGGGCTTTCACAACGTACCAAGAGGTACCTGTTTCTTCAGTGAGTTGTTTTGCTACTTCTACGGCTTCGGCTGGAGTCTGTGCAACTTTACCGCGTTGAATGCGTACGCCGTAGCCGGCTAAAATTTCTTTTCCTTGGTATTCGTGGAGGTTCATACTGTTCCTTGATTTGCACGCAAATTTAGGGTACAGCCCTCGAACGATGAACCATTTTTATGGATTAAGTTGTTTGACTTATATATGCCCTAGATTGACGATATTTGCGTCCATGTCCAAATACCACCTAACTACTCTCCTACTTTGGGCCACCATAGGCCTGAGCGCACAACGTGCTGAGAAAAAAAGTCTTGAAGTTCCTGAACTGAGCGCTGAAAATGTCTCTATAAATGGTGTGCTTGACGAGGCCGTTTGGGCGTCGAGT
Organism: Cryomorphaceae bacterium; assembly: GCA_038124525.1. Lineage (GTDB taxonomy): Bacteria > Bacteroidota > Bacteroidia > Flavobacteriales > Schleiferiaceae > UBA10364. Next base: position 479 of record JAYPCB010000061.1, on the reverse strand, counting down.
GCACGCATCGCGGAATTGGACCAATATTTTCCAGAAGCTGCGCCTACACCTGAAAGCATACGAAGCGACGTACGCATTTTCTACACCCAAGAGGGCATTTACTTCGCGGGGAGCTTTGAGGACGATCGCGCGCCCATCTTGTCACAGTTGACCCCTCGAGACCGCATTAACGCCAATACAGATTGGATACACATCATCCTGAATCCCTTCAACGACGGGGCGAACGACTTCAACTTCTACCTCAGTGCTGCAGGAGTTCAAGGAGATTCACGGGCTACCAGTAGCAACGATGAAGACGGCAGTTGGAACGCCGTATGGTGGAGCGCCGTGGTCAAAGAAGAACACCGCTGGTCATTTGAGATGTACATCCCCTACCAGGTACTCCGAATTCCACAGGGCGGTGCGGGAGCAAAAGCTCCAGCTTGGGGATTCAACATCAAACGAAGCATAAGAAGCGACCGCACGATGTACAGTTGGAA
>JAYPCB010000060.1:0-11291 GCA_038124525.1 Cryomorphaceae bacterium | reverse complement strand
AAGCGCCTGTAAAATGGGACGTAGCCCATAGATTAATTGGTCCTTTGCCATATTAATTTTCGGAATTTCCTTCCTCTATTTGACGGTCTGAATATTCGCCGAGCTCAGCTCTATCGACCATGCGGTTATCTAATTCTTTTTTGGCTTTACTGCCCAATTTTTTCAGCTTTTCCACCTGGGTAATCAAATTACCACGGCCGTCCATCATCTTGTTCATGGTGTCCTGGTAGGTGTTTTGCGCCGTTTGGAATTGGCTCCCTAATTTTTTCAAATCCTCACTGAGCCCTACAAACTTGTCGTACAACTTGCCGCCGGCTTCAGCGATTTCCATCACATTCTTCGTCTGTTTTTCTTGACGCCACGCCATAGCAATGGTCTTCAAGGTAGCGAGCAGGGTAGAGGTACTCACCACAATGATCTTTCTCGAGAATGCATACTCATACAACCCTTGATCGTATTTCGTCACCTCCATGAATGCGGCTTCAATAGGAATAAACAACAGCACAAATTCCGGCGTATCGCCCCCGTACAGCTGAGGATAATCCTTGTCGCTCAAATTCTTGATGTGGGCCTGAACGCTCGTCGACAACGCCTTCATGTGCAAAGCTGCATCGTCCTCATTCTCAGCGTTAATGAAATTATCCCATGCCACGAGCGACACCTTGGAATCGATGATGATTTTCTTGTTTCCGGGCAGCTGAATAATAACGTCTGGCTGCAAGCGACGCCCCTCATCGGTGGTTTCGCTGTTCTGCACGAAATATTCTTTGTCTTTCTGCAACCCGCTCATCTCCAGGGCGCGCTCCAACACAAATTCACCCCAGTTACCTTGTTTTTTGTTGTCCCCGCGCAACGCTTTTGCCAACCCGCTCGCCTCTTCGGAGAGCTTGTCGTTCATGTCCTTTAAGGATTTGATGTTCTCCATCAAGGCAGAGGTAGATTTCACTTCCTTCTCGTGATTGTCCTTGACGGTCTTCTCAAAATCTTCGAGTTTCTGCTTAAAAGGTGCGAGCAGCTTGTCCAACTCCTCTGAATTCGTCGTCTTAAACTGCTTTTTCTTTTCCTCGAGAATGGATTCTGCCAACACTTTGAATTCATTCTTCATCGCTTCCTTCGACTTTTCAGCTTCGGCTTTTTGCTCCTGATGAAGTTTTTGAATGGTGTCCAATTTTTCCGTGGCAGCATTCAATTGGCCCTTCAAACCTGCAATCTCTTGAGCAGATGAAATCTGCAGTTGCACCAATGCCTCCTCCTTCGACTTTAACTCCTGACCTAAGGCCTCCACCTTTGCTTTGCCCTCAGCCAATTGCTGCTCCGCCCAACCCGGCAACTCTTCCGACCCGGCCACAACGCCCGAACTTCCTTTTCTCATCTTTACAATGATGTAAGCGAGTAGAACGACGATTAACACGGGAAAAATTACATCAGTAAAAGGCATCTATTAAGCTGATTATCAAGGTTAAAACAACGATGTTTGCGGCGACGAGGGCAATTCCCAATTTACAATTTCTCGCCCCTTTTCACGCTGTTTATGATTAAAAGTTGTGAAGGGTTTACTGCCAAAAAATCCACGATAGGCACTCAGTGGAGAGGGGTGTGGCGTAGTGATAACTACCGGCCTTGCGTCCAGCCCCTCCAAAACTTCCTGAACCAATTTCTCCGCGGGTTTCCCAAAACAAATAAATCCAGCCTGCGGACTTTGTTCCAACGCAAACCGAATGGCCGCCTTTGTGAACTTCTCCCAACCCCAATGTTGATGGGAGCCGGGCGCTCCGTCCCGCACGGTGAGCACCGCGTTGAGCAATAAAACGCCCTCCTTCGCCCAAGCTTCCAATGACCCCCCGCCCGGCTCCTCAAACCCAAGATCACTCTGGTACTCTTTAAAGATATTGCGAAGAGAGGGTGGGATTTTTTGCCCATTTGGGACACTGAAAGAAAGGCCATGGGCCTGTCCGGGGCCGTGGTACGGGTCCTGGCCCACAATGATGCACTTGGTTTGCTGGGCGGGACAAAGCTCGAGCGCAGTAAAAATTTGGTCCGTGGGCGGGTATAGGGTGTGGTGTTGGGCGTCGTGAGATAATTGGTCCATTAACTCCTTCCAATATTCCTCTTTCTGCACTCTCTCGAAGAGGATGCGCCAATGTGGAATATCAATTGTGGAAAGGAATGTGGACATTCGGCAACAACTTTGCGTCTTGTGCGTTATTTTTACATCACGCAAATTAACGATTCTCAATCGTCGCAACGATGAAAAAAGTATTGACTTTGGCTGTAGTAGCAGCCGCTTTTTTAGCGCTCTCTTCATGTGGAACGGCAGAAAAATGCCCGTCTTACTCTTATGTTGAGGTTCCAGCGCAACAGGGATAATAGTCCTGCTAAGAGCACGGAATTTCCGTTCGTACACCCGCAGTCTTTGGAAGAAGTTGCGGGTATTCTGCGTTTTAAAGGGACCACCTTTATCTACAAACACAGCACTCGCTGCAGTGTGAGTTTGTTTGCAATGAAGCGCCTGTTAACGGTGGACCCAGCTGAGAATGAACAGTGGGTGTACATTGACGTAGTGGCCCAGCGCAGCCTGTCTTTGGCCTTAGCGGAAGAGCTCAACGTGTGGCACGAAAGTCCGCAGCTGATCATGCTCGTGGACGGCAAAGTAATGGCCCACGGTTCCCACCACAGGGTGAGCGAAACGACGGTTGAAGAATGGCGAAAAGAGGTTAAAAACTAGCGAACTAAAAACGTCCAAGGGCGTTACAACGATATGGTCGACAATCCAACCAACACAACTGAGAAATCAACCAAAGAGCGCGTTCAAAAGCCGAAATGGCTGCGTGTAAAACTGCCCACTGGGGAGAATTACAAGCAGGTGCGTGGTCTTGTGGACAAGTACAAATTGCATACCATTTGCGAAAGTGGCCATTGCCCGAACATGGGCGAATGTTGGGGTGCAGGGACGGCAACGTTCATGATCCTTGGGAACATTTGTACCCGTTCTTGTGGCTTTTGTAATGTGGCAACAGGACGTCCTCTGAATGTAGATTGGGAGGAGCCGGAGAAAGTAGCGCGCAGTGTGAAGTTGATGAAAATCAAACATGCCGTCTTGACTTCGGTGGATAGAGATGATTTGGCTGACGGCGGTTCTATTATTTGGGCCGAGACGGTACGAGCCATTCGTCGCATTAGCCCTGAGACCACGATGGAGACGCTCATTCCGGACTTTAAGGGGGAGTTGCATAATGTGGATCGCATCATTGAGGCGAACCCAGAGATAGTGAGTCACAACATGGAGACCGTGCGTCGTTTGACGAGAAAGGTGAGGATCCAGGCCCAATTTGACCGTTCACTCATGGTCCTAAAATACCTGAAGGAACAAGGCATTCGTCGCACGAAAAGCGGCATCATGCTAGGGTTGGGCGAAACCAAAGAAGAAGTAATAGAAGCCATGCGCGAATTGCGTGAGGCCGATGTTGATATTATTACCCTAGGCCAGTACCTACAGCCCACAAAACGCCATTTACCTGTGGTTGAGTTTATTACTCCGGAGGTGTTTAAGGAGCTGGAAGAAATTGGTCTAGAAATGGGCTTCAAATTTGTGGAAAGTGGCCCCTTAGTGCGCAGTTCATATCACGCGGAAAAGCACATCGCTTAGGCCTTGCGAGGATGAATGCTGCGCCCTATTTTTAATGCTTTAAGAAAACAGAGTTAATCACACCCTATGAAACAAGGATTACGATTCGCCCTCGCGGGCACAGTTTTAGCCGCCGCCGTAATTACCGCGCTTCCTCAAAAAAAAGCGCAGTACACTCCACGTCAAGTGGAAGAGCAGAGTGCTGCTGGAGCTGCTGCATACTTGCACAGCCTGCGTGCCAACCAGATTACTGGTGAAGTAACCCAAGAAGATATCCAAAGCGCGATCGAGAGCTTGGCAAGCATGCCAGAGAGCTCCATCGGTCTGAACTGGGCAGAGCGTGGTCCAAACAACCGTGGGGGTAGAACCCGTGGTTTGGCAATCAACCCTGCCAATCCTTCAGAAATGTATGTGGGATCGGTAAGTGGTGGTTTGTATTTCTCTAACAACGGCGGCTTGAGCTGGTTGGAAGTGAATCCAGATCAAGAGAACCTAGCGGTGATGACCGTTGCCTACAGTAAGAACGGCGATGTGTATTACGGAACAGGTGAAGGATTGTATAATACTTGGACTACTGGATATGGTGCGTCTACTTCTTCTGGATTCCCAGGAGCCGGTATTTTCAAAAAAGGTGCGAACGATAACTCGTTCACTCAGCTTTCAAGTACTTCAACGTTGAGCAGTATTGGTGCCATCGTATGTGATCCGAACAATAATGACAAAGTATATGCGGCTACTTCTTCAGGTATTCGCATGTCAACAAACGGTGGTTCAGCTTGGACCAACCCATTGCAAGGCCAGATCGGTTCAAACGGAACCTGTTGGGACATCCACATGGACGCTGGTGGCAATATTTGGGGAACCTTAGGAGGGCGCGTAATGAAGAGCACCGACGCCGGATCAACATGGACTGAGATCTCGAAATCTAGCGCAGGTTCTACAGGATTACCACGCAGTGGAGGTCGCATCATGTTTGCTTCAGCAAAAAATGATGCTGATTACGTATATGTGGTGCAAATCACTTCAGGAAATGCGTTGGCTGGTGTGTACCGTACCACTAACGGCGGTGATACTTGGACTAAAATTGGTCAGAAATCAACCTACTTCGATCCATTCTGTAGCTCTCAATGTCAAGGAGAATACGATTTGGCAGTAGGGGTTGATCCTAGCAATAAAAACCGTGTGATCGTAGGTGGTATTACCGTTTGGGAATGGGAACAAGGACAAGGTTGGAACCAAGTGAATGGTTTCGGTCCTTACAACATCCACGCGGACAACCACGACGTGGTATGGCATCCAACGGACAGCTCAAAAGTATACATGGTAAATGACGGTGGTATCTACTTCTCTAACAATGGCGGTGATACTTGGCAGACATTGAATAAGAATTATGCAACTACTCAGTTCTACAACATCGGTATTTCTTCGGATCGTTATGTAGTGGGTGGTACACAGGATAATGGTAGCTGGGTCATGGACGGTTCAGGAAATACTCCGAACGAGGGTCGTGCATTAGGCGCTGTTGATGGTTTCTCTGGTGATGGTGGTTTTTCTGCTGTTTCTTGGTTGGTACCGAAAATCTACTTTACAGAATACCAGCAAGGCCGTATCGGCCGTAGTGAGAACAAAGGTCAATCGTTCTCTTCTTTCTGGGACAGCCGTTCCTCTCAAGGAATTGGTTCTTGGATGACGCCATTCTACTTGTACGAGAACAGCTCGGATGCTTTGAGTCAGGATTCAGTTGAATTCAAAGTAGAGCAGGCCGTTCGTTCACTTGGTTTTGCCAACGCAGGACAGGATACGTTCACTTCGAAGATTGTTCCTATGCAAGCTTCGGCCAACATGATTGCTTCTACCTTCAAGGTGCAAAGTGGAAACATGTTGGTGGTATCGGATGCCAGTGGAAACTTGAGCGGAGACGGATCAGGTAATTTCAACACTACTACCGGTGAGTTTACCGTAGTATTTAATTCTAGTCCTGCTGCGGAGATCGTAGCGATGGTAGACCTAGGCTATGATTCAGGTGCTGAGATTGTTGCAGGTTCTAATACCAACGGATTGCCATTTAAATACACCTTGCCAAATGCTATGGGCATGGGGGATAGCATTACCATTCAAGATCCAGTGAGCAGCATGTTTATTGTGGGCTTTAGTGGTTCTATCTGGATGACGCGCGGAGCGCTAGATTTCATGGATACTCCGGAATGGTGGAAGCTTGCAAGCATTACAGGTACTGTTCAATCACTAGAGGTAAGTGCTGATGGTAATTACATTTGGGCGGGTACAAGCTCAGGTAGATTGTACAGAATCTCAGGATTGCAAGGCGCACGTTCTTACGGAACTGCAGACCTTGATAGCGGTGCTACTGCAGTTTCTGTTGATTTGGTAGACAACTATTTCGGTAGAAATGTGACGAGCATTGCTGTAGATCCAAACGACAACGACCGTGTATTGGTAACCTTAGGTAACTACAACAACTCGAACTACGTATACTACAGTTCTAACGCCACGGATGCTTCACCGACTTTTGTTGTGAAGGACGGCAACTTAGGCAACTTCCCAGTATATGCAGCGACATTCGATAAAGGCAACTCAAACTATGCCATTATTGGTACTGAGTTCGGTATCTTCTCTACACAGAACATCAATACTACGCAACCACAGTGGGGTGCGGACAATAGTGGTTTGGCTCGTGTGCCTGTATTCACATTGAAGCAGTACAGAACGAACAAGAGCTCAACCAACGATATAGATGTACTCGAAGGAGATATCTTCGCCGGTACATTCGGTCGTGGTACTTTCCAAACGACTACACTTCAAACCACTCGTCCTTTGGGCATTTCAGAGCGCGATTTGGAAGGTCCTGCTGACCAATTGTTGAAGCTGTTCCCGAACCCTGCGGATGATAAGACTACGATGGAAATCGAATTGGCCGCTGGAGATCACACCATCCAAGTACTTGATCTCAACGGTCGCGTGGTCACTACAATGCCTTACACAGCTGTTTCGAATGGTGTTCAGCGCATTGAGGTTAATGTGAGCACATTGGGTAATGGGTTGTACATCGTAGGTGTACCATCTGTACCAGCGAGCTTCACACGATTGATGATCGTTCACTAATACAATTAGAATTCAATACTTAAGGCCCCGCCCACGGCGGGGCCTTTTTTTGTGCCTATTTTTGCGGCATGGATATAGAGTTTTTGAAATACCCGATTGGGAAACCTAGTATGGAAGAGCAACCGGAAGATGCTCGTATTGAAGGCTGTATCGCTGTCATTGGCCGTATGCCTAAGCAGTTGATGGAGTTCGCTAAATCCTTGACGGAAGAGCAGTGGGACACGCCTTATAGAGAAGGCGGTTGGACCGTTCGTCAGGTGGTGCACCATCTTGCAGATTCCCATATGAATGGGTTTAACAGACAGCGTTTGGCAATTACTTCAGCAGAACCTCCGAAGGTTACCGGTTATCCTCAAAACCTCTATGCAGTGTTGCCGGATTATTCTGCGGATCCTTTTTTAAGCGTTATCCTGTTGGCGAGCCTCCACGAGAAATGGGTAAGCTTCCTCAATGGAATTACAGACCTCGGCTGGGAAAAATCGTATTACCACCTAGAAGAAGAAAAGGTATACACCATGAAAGAAAGTGTTCAGATGTACGCATGGCACTGCCAACACCACTTGGCGCATATTCGATTGGTGTTGGAGAAGAAGGATTAATTTAAGTCCGCAACGGTAGTCACTCGTTGCGTTATGACCCCGTCCTGAACTCTGAAATACACCGGCAGATTTTGAATCCCCAGCCCAGTGATAATGCTGCTTTCCGCACCTCGTAGGTCACTGAGGTGGGTGCCTTTTAAGTTGTCGCTTTGAATGGCATTGTACCAATCTGCCAATGGACTGCGTTGCTCAGGCAAGCCGTCAATGGATAAACACACCCAATTTTCCATGGAAGTCGTACGGCTCATGCCGGCCAATTCATTACGGCACGATGGACACCAGGATGCCCAAACGGCCACTACATGATCTTCCAAGCTGTTCTTCTGAACGACCACTTCCTTGCCTTCAGGCGTTTCGAGCCTTAGTTCTGGAAAGGGGTGGCCCGACTGGAATTTTTGTGCGGCGTCTTGTACTTGAAGAGTGAATTGGTACCGCTCCTCAAATTCATACATCCAACGGTCAAAGGCCTTCACATCCGGTGAATAGGGATGATTTTCGAGCAAGATTCCCTGCATGCTGCGCAACACCTCTCTATCGTACATGTACTCCAGCACAGGACTTTGCCCGATGCGGTGATATATGGTCAATAGATTCGAAATTTTATTAGGGGCCAATTCCAATGAATCCAATATGCGCTGACGATAGGTATCGGCGTATTGGAAAAAGATGGTATCGAGAATGTTCAGTCCTTTGAAAGTACTGCTGTCGGAATAGGTCAACTTTATGCGGTCCAAGCTATCGGTCAGGGCAATAAGCTCGAGTTGCATTCTGCGCTGCTCGGCCAACCAATTATTTTCTGCATCGCCAGATATAAAACCAGCCGCATCTACTTGTAGGTCTTTCGTATTGGGGCCTATGACTGCGTGAACGACCGGTAGTTCGCCCTCAATGGGCACAAAACTCAATGTTCTAATGGTATCAAAGGCAATGGTAAATTCGTCGAAGCCCATGATCTCAAGCGTGTCAATGGACATCATCTCGCCGTTGCCATCTCGCATTTGAACGGCATATTGTCCTTGAACATCAAATCCGAAGCTGATTTTAGTGCCGTCGCTTTGAGAGTCTCCACAGCTCGATAGCAATGAAGCAGCGGATATCCAAAGAAAGAGCTTACGCATCTAATTTCTCGCGCAACAGGGCGCTTGCTTTTTTAGGATCTGCACTGCCTCGGCTGTATTTCATCACCTCACCCATAAAGAGTCCGATAAGTCCTTTCTTACCTGAGCGGTATTCCTCAATCTTTTCTGGGTATGCAGCCAAAGCTTGATCTACCCACGCTTGCAGCTGGTCGCTATCGCCTTGTTGGATCCAGCCGTTTTGCTCACAAAGTGTAGCAGCATCGGCCGTGGGGTCCTCCAACAATGCAGGGAATAATTTCTGAGTAGCCGTAGAGATTGAAATCTTTTCTTCGTCTACCAACGTTTGAATGCTCGCCAGTGCCGCAGGTGCGATCGGGAATTCTTCAATCTCAACGCTTTGTTCATTCAACCAAGATTTCACAGGACCAATAAGCAGGTTGGTTGCTCCCTTGTAATTAGTCGTATGCTTAATAACCTCTTCAAAGTACAGTGCAAAGGCCTTACTATCGGTTAAGACATAGGCGTCGTATTCACTTAGGCCCAATTCTTTCGTGTACTTCACAAACAGCTCGTAGGGCAGGGGCGGCATGTTTTCACGCACGCTGTCCACATAGCTCTTTGGTACAATAACAGGTACTAAATCTGGCTCTGGGAAGTAGCGATAGTCGTGCGCATCTTCTTTTGAACGTAGGCCGATGGTGATGTTCTTTGTAGCGTCGTACGTACGTGTTTCCTGATGAATTTCTTCGCCCGATTCAATCAAATCAATCTGACGAATAATCTCAAAGTCAATGGCTTTCTGTACGTTGCGGAACGAGTTCATATTTTTCACCTCGACTTTCGTCCCGAATTTGGTCGCGCCTTTCTTGCGAACGGAGATGTTCAAATCCGCACGAAGCGAACCTTCCTCCATATTCCCATCTGAAATTTCTAGATAACGGACCAATTTTCTGATCTCACTCAAGTAGCTGTACGCTTCTTCACCATTCTTAATCTCTGGCTCCGATACAATCTCCAATAGAGGAATGCCTGCACGGTTTAGATCCACGAGCGTATTGAACGGGTCGATATCGTGCACACTCTTGCCTGAATCCTCTTCCATGTGGATGCGGGTCAGGTTGATTTTCTTGTCATTTCCCTCGGCATCTTTGATGCGCACAAATCCTTCGGTACAGATAGGTGTGGTGTCCTGCGTAATCTGATACCCCTTCGGCAAATCTGCATAGAAGTAGTTCTTACGCGCAAATTCATTGCGCTCACGAATGGTACAATCACAGGCAATACCCAACTTCACGGCATAGTTCATCACCGCTTTGTTGAACACCGGAAGAGTACCTGGATGTCCCAAGCTGATCGGGCTGACCTGAGTATTTGGGGAGGCACCATAGGCGGTAGCGTCGCCACAGTATGCCTTGCTCTGCGTGCTAAGCTGCACGTGAACTTCAATACCAATAACCGGTTCGTATGTATCGTAAATACTAGACATCCAAGGGAAATTTAGAGCGCTAATTTACGCTTTTTAGGCCTGTTTTTGTGACCGATTTTTATACACTTCCTCAATCTTTGCCACCATGGCATCAAGGAGCGGTTGAACATCACCAACAGACTGAATCTCAACATCCCAAATACTCAGCCTAATAGGGCTTTTTTCTACCTGAATTAGGGGTGCCAATTTCACAGCATCTTTCGCGGTGCAATGCACGCGGTAGTCGTATTTCTTCGAAGCCTTTTCAATACGAGCGAGGTCTGCCGTACTGTAACGATGGTGGTCCCGGAATTTCACTTCATCTCCAATGAATCCGCCTGCTTTTTGTATTTGGTACAGGCAATCATCCGGATTCGCTACTCCACAGACGACCAACCCCTGCTCCTTACTTCCAGATTCTAGAGCGGTTTGCCGTTCGAAGCTGAATTCGGGTATTCCTTTCCAAGATTCTACAGGGTGGTATCCTGCATCATTGATTTGTGATAGGATGGCATTTATGTTGGTATGCGGAATTTCACGCAAACGACCCATGGGTAACATGTGGTCTAGTTCAAATCGTTGGCTCTTCTGACAAACGATACTGAAGTCTTTGAGCAGCTCGTAGTGCTGCAAGCCGTCGTCCATCACCAATACTTTCTTTTTGCCTGGAATGGTCGAAGCTAGTTGGGCGCTCTTGATTCTATTCTTACCTACTATGGTAGGAAAGTGCTGCGCATGCAATAGGGCCTCATCCCCGTAGGTATGGGCGTCATTACTATCAACAAGTGTACTTTTTTTAACTGCACCTTTATAGCCTCGAATGAGAATAATAGGGGAATAGCCCAGAGACTTCAACTGCTTTGCAACCCAAATAGTAGCAGGAGTTTTACCTGTGCCTCCAGCTTGAAAGTTCCCTACACAGATGGTCGGATATGTGGCATGTTTGGCATGAGTTGAACGCCTCGCATGATCAATTTTCTGCCCGAATAAATAGCATACTCCGAGAACGAATCCCAGTGGATTTAAGGGATTTAGATACATGCTCACAACACCCCCGCTTTGCGCAAAGATTCCTCTTGGCTGTTAATGTCGTTTGGATCGAGCCATAAAGCACTTTCGAAGCGCTTGAAATACGTCAATTGTCTTTTGGCATAGCGACGACTGTACTGCTGAATGAGCTCTATGGTGCGTTCACGATTGTACATGCCTTCAAAATAGGGCCACCATTCGCGATACCCAACGGTTTGTAAGGCGACGAGATCTTGATGCGGTTCCAATGTTCTCGCTTCCTCCTCAAGACCCGCTGAAATCATCAAGTGTACCCTTGAGTTGATGCGTTCGTATAGCTTTTCGCGGTCCATATTCAGTACCCAATTCACTATTTCAAACGGACGATCTTTCGG
>JAYPCB010000059.1:0-11349 GCA_038124525.1 Cryomorphaceae bacterium | reverse complement strand
CTACAACATCGGTAAGGGCGCGAAAAAGCGCATGAATAAAGCCAAAAAGTACGGTACTGGCGGAAAAAAACGCTAGGCCCAGGATATAAAAAGCCCCGCATCAGCGGGGCTTTTTGTTACTCGTATGTGTTGTTGTTCCGATCGATGTCGAGCATGCGCTTCGAAGGATCAATCTCAACCCCAATAACCGTTTCTTTACTAGGGATAAACAGCTTGTATTCTGGATGCGTCCAAGGCCAAGGTTGGTGAACCTCAAGGCCGTCTTGATGCTTGGCGCCATACATACTAACAAGAGGAATGGTGTGCATTTCTTTACGTCCACCTTCATATTGCACCATTATATCTACCGGCATTGGGAACAGTCCAGCGCGTCGTAGGGTGATTTGTGTGCCCACCTGGTCAGATTCAACAGACGCCACAGCATAATCAATGCTCTTTACTTGATCCATGTAATAGCTGAGGTACCAGTCTAATTCCATGTCGGATTCCACCTCCATAATGCGCAAGAAATCTTCTGGCTTTGGATGCTTGAACTGCCACGTTTGCCAGTAGCGCATCATTCCACGGGCAAAGGCCTCTTCACCAATAATATATTCGAGTTGGTTTAAGAACAAGGCGCCTGCACTGTAGCTGTTGATGCCGTAAGTGCGGTTGTAGTTGAAGTGATCTGCGGGGGTGCTCAGGGGCTCGCGCATGCCTGAGGTGTCGAGGTACACATACGCCCTGTAGGCTCCAAGGTGTGGGTTTTCTTCACCGCGATTGAACAGGAAGTTCATGCACTCCTCTTCTGCATAAGAAGTGAAGCCCTCGTCCATCCAGGGGTAGGCCGCTTCGTTCGTTCCAATCACGCCATAGTACCAGTTGTGTGTTGCCTCGTGTACGAACAGCCCGGTAAAGCCCTCGAACTTATCGCCGCCGCCGAGCATCATGGTACACATGGGGTACTCCATTCCGCCATCGCCGCCTTGGATGAGGGAAAATTGATCATAGGGGTACTTGCCGAAGTTTTGGGCCATAAAATCAAAGTACCCTTGTAGGTAGCCTTTTTGGATTTCGTCCCAATTTGCTTCGTTGGCCGTCTCAGGATCGTACAACAAGTGGATCAGCGGGCCGTTTTCAATTTGTAGCTGCTTGTGCACATAGTCCGGATCTGCGGCAAAGGCGAAATCATGGACCTTATCTGCGGTAAAATGCCAAGTGCGAAGTTCATTTTTTCCGACGCGAACCTTTTTAACCCCGCTATAACCAAAGCCCACATCATCTGGGTTTTGCAGGTATCCGGTACCGCCCAGTACATAGTCGCGGTGGATGTGAATTTTTACATCGAACGATCCCCAAACCCCGTAGAATTCGCGCCCTACATATTGGTCTGCATGCCAGCCGTCCTCATCATATTCGGCCAATTTTGGGTACCATTGCGTCATGGTAAATTCAATGCCCTCCTTATTGTTCCAGCCCGAGCGACGGACTTGTTCTGGAACTTGAGCGTCCCACGCCATCGTGAATACGGTGGACTGCCCAGGCAGCAGGGGCTCAGCGAGCTCACATTTCAACACTGTGCCCTGAACGTCCCAGCGCAAATGCGATCCGTTTTGGGTGAGGGCGCGCACGTTTTGGTATCCGATGCGATCTGGCCCTAACCCCACGATGCGATCGCGCACCCGGCGGTCAGGATCGGCAATGTTGCGTGAACGCACGTCCATCATACTTTCCGGCTGGAAGGCGTTGAAGTAGAGGTGGAAATACGCCTTGTGCAAGGTGTCGGGGCTGTTGTTGGTGTAGGTGATTTGCTGTGCGCCGTCGTATTGGTGGTTCACCACGTCCATGGTGATGTCCATATTATAGTGCACGGCTTGTTGCCAATACTGAGCCTGGGCGCTACAACCTAGGCCTACAAAGAATACAAGTAGGAGATTTTTCATCGTGTGTAGGAGTTATCCAAAAAAGTGATCGAGGCGTCCGTTGTCCAAAAGTCGCGGACCCTTTTCTGTCATTTGTAACGTACAAACTTCATTATACGCGTCGTGTTCGAGGAATAAATGGTAGCCCTTTTCCGCCGCTTCGGTAAAGATGCGGGTGCGCTCATCTAGGGTGAGCAGGGGCCGAGTATCGTAGCCCATCACATAGGGCAGGGGAATATGTCCCGTGGAGGGCAGAAGATCTGCCATGAAAACGACCGTTTGGCCTTTGTAGGGCAGAATGGGACACATTTGGGCGTCGGTATGGCCATTGACGACGAAGACATCGAAGCCCAGAGGTGTGCTCACGAGGTGCTCGCTTTCTGGGGCGTCGATAAATCTGAGCTGCCCGCTTTCTTCGAGGGGCAGAATGTTTTCAGCTAGGAAGCTCGCGCGTTCTCTGGCGTTGGGTTTTGTGGCCCAATTCCAATGGCGCTCGTTGGTCCAATAATTGGCGTTTTTGAAAGCCGGTTCGTACCCCGTGCGGTCGGCGTTCCATTGCACAGCGCCCCCTACATGGTCAAAGTGAAGGTGGGTGAGGAATACGTCTGTGATGTCGTCGCGATTAAAACCATGAGCGGCCAGCGACGCATCTAGGCTGTGGTCCCCGTGAAGGAAGTAGTGGCTGAAAAACTTTTCGCTTTGTTTGTTGCCGATACCGGTGTCAACGAGGATTAATTGGCCCTCGTTTTCAATCAATAAAGAGCGCATGGCCCAAGTACAAAGGTTGCTTTCATCCGCAGGATTTGTGCGCTCCCAGAGGCCTTTGGGCACCACGCCAAACATGGCGCCGCCGTCGAGTTTGAAGTTCCCGGTGTGAATGGGGTATAGGTTCATTTCTGAAGATTTTGCTCCAATTTACAACCGTTGTTCGTAACGCTTATCACGGGGGCTCCAATTCTAATCGGGTTATTTTACATTTAACCCGGCGTGAACATAAACCTGAACCGCGCCTTATATATGTTAATAAACTGAGAACAAGATGAAAGCAAGCTCGAAACACAATCCTATCACAGAGTTTGACGCACCAAAACCATTTCGCTGGAACCAGTACCTAGTGGGCGGAGAAATCCACACTTGGGACGGTGATTTCGAGAAAGTACATAGCCCAATGGGCGCCGTTAAAGCTGATGGCACCACCGACAAAGTGTACCTCGGCGAGTCTCCAACACTGGACGAAGCCGCGGGTCTTAAGGCCCTGGCGGCAGCTAAAGAAGCCTATAACAACGGCCGTGGATATTGGCCAACGGCAGGCGCCGCAGCACGCATCGCCGCCATGGAGAAGTTTGTGGCGTTGATGAAAGAAAAGCGCGAAGAGGTCAGCACTTTGTTGATGTGGGAGATTGCGAAGAACAAGAGCTCCGCCTACAAAGAATTTGACCGTACGGTGGATTACATCAACGATACCATCGAGGAATATAAAGAGCTACAGCGACGCGGCTCACACGTTGCCAGCAAGGACGGGGTGATTTCCCAAATTCGTCGTGGACCACTAGGCGTTGTATTGTGTTTAGGCCCTTACAACTACCCGCTAAATGAGACCTTCTGTTTGCTCATTCCTTCCCTGATCATGGGGAATACTATTGTCTTTAAGCCCGCGAAATACGGCGTACTATTGTTGACCCCGCTTATTGATGCATTTAAGGAGGCTTTCCCTCCAGGAGCGGTGAACATCGTGTTCGGTCGAGGGCGCACATTGGCAGGCCCTATTATGAAAACGGGCGACGTGGATGTCTTGGCTTTAATTGGAAACTCAAAAAGCTCAAACGCATTGGTGGCGCAGCACCCAAAACCAAACCGCTTACGTCAGGTATTGGGACTAGAAGCTAAAAACCCAGCCATCGTTTTCGACGACGCGAACATTGACCAAGCGGTAAAGGAATGTGTGAACGGCGCCTTGAGTTATAACGGTCAGCGCTGTACGGCATTGAAACTATTGTTTGTGCACAAGAGCATCTCTGAAGAGTTCCGCACCAAGTTTACCGCGGCGGTGGACGCCCTCGTGCTCGACCACCCAGAAACAGATTGTCCGCTCACTCCGCTGCCAGAGCGCAACAAAGTAGAGCAGATGGAAGCGTATGTGGACGATGCCGTATCTAAGGGAGCGGAGGTGATCAACAAGAATGCCGGCCGCGTTTCAGATACCGCCTTCTTCCCGGCAGTGTTGTTCCCGGTGACTAACGAGATGGATATTTTCCACGAAGAGCAGTTCGGCCCGGTCGTACCCATCGTGGAATACGAAGACTTAGAGGAGGTGATGGCGTCTATTGCCATGAGCGACTATGGTCAGCAATGTAGTTTGTTCAGCGGCAATGAGGCGACTATTGCCTATGCTGTGGACAATATGGTAAACCAAGTATGCCGTGTGAACATCAACGCCTCTTGTCAGCGTGGTCCGGATTACCTTCCGTTCACCGGAAGAAAAGACAGCGCCGTAGCGACGTTGAGCGTGCACGATGCCTTGCGCTCGTTCTCAATCCGTACGCTTGTGGCGACGGGTGCGGACCAGAAAGAATTGGTCGGTAATGTGATTTCTGGGGGCCAAAGCACCTGGATGACGACCGACTACTTGTTGTAAAATACAACGCAACAGATCTACAACCCCGGGCCATTGGTTCGGGGTTTTTTATTGTACTTTGATGAGATGAAGATTCAATACCAAATCCAAGAAGAGGATTTTTATACTTATCAGCTTTTCACGGCCTCACAATCTAAGCGTGTGCAACGCCAAAGGTCTCGCAGCAAACTATTGCTGTTGGGGATGTGTGCACTGGGGATGTGGGTTTTTTATTTTGATAACGCAGGGATGACCACTTACTTCGCTGGTGTTTTTCTGGTGGTGCTTTTTGGGTATGGCAGGTATTTTAGCTGGAGGTTCCGAAAGCATTATCGCGCGCACATTAAAGAACATTATTCGGGCCGATTCGGTCTTGAGGAAACCCTCGTCTTGGAAGATGATGTGGTGATTTCCACGAATAAATTGGGCGAGAGCAAGTTGAACATTTCTGAGTTTGAGAAAATCAGTGAAACCCGTTCCCACTTGTTCGTGCACATGAGCACCGGAAATACATTGATCATCCCTACCCATGCAGATGACGTAGAGGCGTTCAAGCAAAACCTAGTTGACAAAGGCGTGAGGGTTGAGCTTTGTTTTGATTGGAAGTTTTAGCGGATTGCCTTCGCTTCGCTCGGCGGACCGCGTGGTCACCTAAGGTCAGTAAGAACGCCCCGGTCCTTTGCTGCGCAAAGTCCTTGGCCTTTTTTAGTTGCCCCGGCGCTCAAGCAAGCTTGGCGCCGTATCAACTAAAAAACCCCAGCTCGCATGGCGAGCCGGGGCTTTTCATATTCTGAGGTTCCGAGCGGACTCGAACCGCTGTAGCTGGTTTTGCAGACCAGTGCCTAGCCACTCGGCCACGGAACCTTAGGGAGGCCAAAAATAATGGAAAAATCCGAACGGCCTCGAGATAATTTTTGTCTACCGCTCTGCGGTAAATGTTAGGGCGACGCGCTCTACATCCCCGTTGATGGGTGGGTTGAGTTTTGCGACGTTGACCCACGCTTTTTGAACGGACGGGTGTTCGTTCATGATTCGGTCGATGATGCGCTGACAAACGACTTCAAGGAGCTTGGCGCGGACGGCCATTTCTTCCTTGGCGATGGCGTTCAGGGCGACGTAATCAACCGTATCGTTGAGGTCGTCTGAGGCTACGGAGGCGGTGAGGTCGGCCCATACGCTGATGTTTACCTCGTAGTGGGAGCCGATCGTGGCCTCTTCTTTCATGCACCCGTGGTTGGTGTAGATGCGGATGCCGTGAACGTCGATTTGGTGTAGCGCGCTCATTATCCTAGTACAGCGATGGCCTTTTCAATGCGAGCGAGGACTTCGTCTTTGCCGAGGACTTCACAAATGGTGAACATCGAGGGGCCCATGCCCTTGCCGGTAACGGCGAGGCGGAACGAAGGCCCTACTTTGCCGAAGCCTAGTTCCTTTTCCTCGAGGTAGGCTTTGAAGGAAGCTTCGATGTGTTCTTCGGTGAAGTCGTCGAGTGCACTGAAGCGTGAGGCGAGGTCTTGCATCATGCCCGCGCTGTCCGCGGTCCATTTTTTGGAAGCCGTTTTTTCGTCGTATTCCATTGGGGCGGAGAACAAGAATTGGCCCTCGGTGAGGAGGTCTTGCGGGAAGGTGGCGCGTTCGCTCATCATGGTAGCGATTTTACCGAGGTGCGCTTCGTTGTATGCGAGGCCTTCTTTGTCCAATTCTTTTTTGAGCTCAGCCGCTAGTTGCTCTTCGTTGAGGGCGCGCAGGTACAATTGGTTGAACCATTTGCCTTTTTCGAAATCGAATTTGGCGCCGGATTTAGAGACTTTGCTGAGGTCGAAGGCGTCGATGAGGCCTTGTAGGTCGAAAATTTCTTGTTCGGTACCTGGGTTCCACCCAAGGAGGGCGAGCATGTTGATAAAGGCGCCTGGGAAGAAGCCAAACTCGCGGTAGCCGCTGGCCGTTTCTCCGGTCTCTTCATTGTGCCAATCGATCGGGAATACCGGGAAGCCGAGGCGGTCGCCGTCGCGCTTGCTTAATTTTCCTGGACCATCTGGTTTGAGCAGGAGGGGGAGGTGGGCAAAAATTGGACACTCCCAACCAAAAGCCTCATACAACATCACGTGTAGGGGCGCTGAAGGCAACCACTCTTCACCGCGAATGACGTGCGTAATGCCCATCAAGCGGTCGTCTACGATGTTGGCCAAATGGTAGGTCGGCATGCCATCAGATTTGAAGAGGACCTTGTCGTCCATATTGTTGGTGTTGACGCTCACCCAGCCGCGGATCGTGTCTTCGAAGCGCACTTCGTGATTGCGCGGGAGCTTGATGCGCACCACGTAGGGCTCGCCGGCAGCGATTTTCGCTTCAACCTCTTCTTTGGGAAGGGTCAAAGAGTTCTTCATATTGCCGCGGGTGATGTAGTTGTATTGCCAGTTGGCTGCGCCGGCATCTTTGGCCAATTGGCGCATGGCGTCGAGCTCGTCTGCCGTGTCGAAGGCGATATACGCTTTCTCGTCTGCGAGCAGCTGGTCCACGTACTGTCTGTACATCGGCTTGCGTTCGCTTTGACGGTAAGGGCCGTTGCCACGGTCTTCACCCCCGATGCCTTCATCCGGGCTGATGCCACACCAAGCGAGGGATTCGATGATGTATTTCTCCGCGCCCGCTACGAAGCGAGTTTGGTCGGTATCTTCTATGCGCAATAGAAAATCTCCGCCGTGTTTTTTGGCGAACAAATAGTTGTACAAAGCGGTGCGCACCCCACCAATGTGTAGGGGTCCAGTTGGGGACGGTGCGAATCGGACACGAACTTTTGAGCTCATTATAGTATCGTTAGAATTGGCGCAAAGGTACAATCGTCTAAACCATTAGGAAACACTAACTTTGTTTAGATAAAAAACACATCTAATCATGTACCCAGAAGAACTCATTGCCCCTATGCGCGCCGAATTGGCGAACAATGGATATACCGAAACAAAGACTCCAGAAGAAGTAACTGCAGCGATCAACGCGGACGGAACGACATTCGTAGTCGTAAATTCTGTGTGTGGTTGTGCTGCGGGTTCTGCACGCCCAGCCGCTATGGCAGTGGCAAAATCGTCGGTGAAGCCGGATCGTATGATCACTGTTTTTGCCGGTAACGACGTGGATGCGGTGAACCAAGCGCGCAAGCACATGCTTCCATTCCCTCCATCTTCACCTTCTATGGCGTTGTTTAAAAACGGAGAACTCGTGCACATGGTGGAGCGCCACCACATTGAAGGCCGCACGGCGGAAATGATCGCCGGCAACCTATTGGGCGCCTTCGAAGAGCACTGCAAATAATTTACCCCTATCACAGATGGACCACAAAGACCTACACATTGAAACCCTAGCCATCCACGGCGGGCAACACCCGGACCCAACCACCGGAGCAGTGATGCCCCCTATTTACCAAACCTCGACTTATGCCCAGGAATATCCAGGCAAGCACAAGGGGTTTGAGTACAGCCGCAGCCAGAATCCTACCCGCTATGCGTTAGAGCGCTCCATCGCGAGCCTTGAGGGCGGGGAGTACGGAGCGGCCTTCGGGTCGGGCCTCGCGGCCATCGACTGTATGCTCAAGTTTTTGAGCCCAGGCGACGAGGTAGTGGCGTGTAACGATTTGTACGGCGGAACGTACAGGCTGTTCACCAAGGTCTTTTCAGAGTACGGCATCAAGTTCACCTTCGTGGACATGAGCGACGAGCATTGGTCCTCGCACATGAGCCCAAACACCAAAATGGTTTGGATAGAAACCCCGACAAACCCGATGTTGAACGTACTCGATATCGCCCAGGCTTCTTCGGTGGCCAAAGCGCACGGTGCGATGCTGGTTGTGGACAACACGTTCGCCACACCGTATTTGCAGCGACCGCTGGATTTGGGGGCGGATGTGGTGATGCACAGCGGAACCAAATACCTTGGTGGGCACAGCGATGTGGTCCTAGGGTTGTTGGCGACCAAAGACGAAAAAATCGCGGAGAAGATGTACTTCATCCAAAACGCTTCGGGCGCTATTCTCGGGCCGATGGACAGCTTTATCGCCTTGCGCGGGATTAAAACCCTCCACGTTCGTATGGACCGCCATTGTGAAAATGGTGAAGCGGCGGCCGAATTTTTGGCGAACCACCCCAAAGTAGGCCAGGTCTATTGGCCAGGTCTCGAGGGACATAATGGACACGAGGTGGCCAAACGTCAAATGAAGAAGTTTGGCGGAATGGTTAGCTTTACTGTGAAAGACGCAGGCTTCGAAGCCACGGCCGAAGTGGTGAGCGCCATGAAGGTCTTCACCTTAGCAGAAAGCTTGGGCGGGGTGGAAAGTTTGTCTGGACACCCGGCGTCGATGACCCATGCCTCTATTCCAAAAGAGGAACGCGAGAAAGTTGGGGTGACCGACAATTTGGTGCGCCTTTCGGTAGGAATTGAACATATAGAAGATTTGCTTGCGGATCTAGCGCAGGCACTAGATAGATAAAGATGAATAGCAAGTTTGCAGTAATAGGCCTAGGAGTTTTTGGCTCGGCCATTGCCCGAAAGTTAGCCGAAAGAGGCGCCGACGTTATGGCTATTGACGAAAGCGAGGACAAGGTTCAAAGCATCGCCAATGATGTAGCGTATGCCGTTAGCCTTGACGCCACCAATAAGCACGCGCTGGAATCTCAAAGCATCGCCGAAATGGATGCTGTGGTCGTGAGTATCGGTTCGAGCTTTCAAGAAATGATTCTTTGTGTGTTCCAGCTTCAAGCCATTGGCGTCAAGCAGATTATTGCACGTGCTCAAGGACCAGTGCAAAGAGAGATTCTTACCAAAATGGGCATTGAGCATGTATTGAGCCCAGAGCTTGAGGTAGCGAATAATGTTGCAGAACAATTGACAACCCCAGGGGTGTTGATGTGTGTCAATTTGCCTGATGAGCACGAGATTATCGAGGTAGCGGCACCAAAAAAATTGCACGGTCGTACACTAGAAGATATAGGGCTGCGCAAGAAGTATAAAGTCAACTTGATTACGGTACTTAAAAAGTCTGACGACGGCCACCACATCAAAGGGGTGCCTGGTCCTGATACGGTTATTGATGAAGGAGATATCATCATGATTTTTGGTTTGACCAAGGACGTGAACAGATTCATCGAAATCAACGCATAAGATGTCATTTGGGCGCCTCATCATTACTGGTGTAAGTTCCGGTATAGGTAAAGCATTAGCGGAGGCAGCCTTAGAAGCAGGTTATGAAGTGTTGGGCGTGGGCCGCCGTTCTTGTGGTGCCATTGATCGTCATACGCGGGGCCAATTTTTTCAAGCCGACCTCACCGACCCAACAGCCGTAGAGGCCATACCACTTTTACCCGCCGCTTCAGGCCCGACCATACTCATCAACAACGCAGGGACCATTGGCCCCATAACATCGACGGCTGAGGTTGGGCACGAGGAATTGGCCCACTGTATGCACCTAAATGTGGTGGCGCCTATGCGTTTAACCGCGCGTTTCTTGCAGGAAGTCAGGGGTGAAAAACAAGTCTATTTCACAGGCTCTGGCGCGGCGAATTACCCCATCGAAGGCTGGGCGGCCTATTGTGCCTCCAAAGCGGCAGTGCATCAATATGCTGAGGTCGTCGCCAAAGAGCACCCTGGGGTGCGCATTCACGCCTTCCGGCCCGGCAAGGTTGATACACCGATGCAAGCCGTTATTCGAGAATCTTCGTCAACGGCCTTTGCCGATAAAGCACATTTTGTGGAGGCCTTTGAGCAAGGGGAATTGGTCCAGCCTCAATTCGTTGCGCAAAAGCTCTTGGAAGTATTTGTCTCCGAAAGCGAAATCCCCGTTATTTTTAGCACTTCAAACGTATAATCATGAAAGTAAGATTCCTAATCGCAATATTGAGCACCGCATTGATGGTCGCCTGTACCACAGAGCCAACACCAACAGAGGTGTTTGTGCGTCAAGACGTATTGGGCGAATGGACAGTCAATCAAGTGGCTTACAGCGGCGAAATGCCGAATCCCCTCAACCCAAGCGCGCTGATGCAATTCAGTGGTTTAGGCACACAGTTGTACGGGAAGGTGAACTTGTACGAGATGCCGGATACTGGGAATTTACATGTGGAGTTTGTGGCAAACCTGAACACCATCCAGGTGCCTGTGAGTTTGATCAGCAGCGGTACTTGGACCCTAACCAATGCAGATAGCGTCTTGGTCATGGACAATGATAGCGTGAGCTATTCTTTTGTGATGGTGAGCGGGCTGCCGACCCAGCAAGTGTGGAGAACGTCTTTCATGCAAATCCCAGCAGACAGCAGCTACTGGGCAGATATTGATTTAGAGCTTACCCTGATTAAATAATAACAATGGCTAGAGTACTTACAGGCATTCAAAGTTCGGGCAGACAGCACCTAGGAAACATCTTGGGGGCCATTCGTCCGGCAATTGAAATGAGCAAGGACCCGAAAAACGAAGCATATTTGTTTATCGCGGATCTTCACAGCTTAACCACAGTGAAAGACGCAGCAGTGCGTCGTGAGAATCTGTTGGCGACAGCGGCGGCCTGGCTGGCGTGTGGACTAGATCCAGAGAAAGTGGTCTTTTACGCTCAGAGCGATTTGCCGGAATGTACAGAGCTTACGTGGTATTTGAACTGTTTTACGCCTTACCCGATGTTGGCGAACGCGCACAGCTTCAAGGACAAGAGCGATAACCTCAGCGACGTGAATGCCGGGTTGTTCGATTACCCCGTGTTGATGGCGTCAGACATCTTGTTATATGATGCGCACATCGTACCGGTGGGCAAGGATCAGAAGCAGCATTTGGAAATTACTAGAGATTTGGCCTCTA
>JAYPCB010000058.1:3987-11518 GCA_038124525.1 Cryomorphaceae bacterium | reverse complement strand
TCGGCATGATCGGCGCTTCCTTATCGGGGGTCACCTTCATCAGTGTCCCTGGCTGGACCGCGAATTCCGGCTGGACCTACATGCTGATGGTCCTGGGCTACCTCATTGGTTATGCCATCATCGCATTCGTGCTGCTTCCGGTCTATTACCGCTACAAAGTGATCAGTATTTACTCCTATTTGGGACACAAATTAGGCAAAGAGAGTTACCAAACCGGATCCGCATTCTTTCTGCTCTCACGCATCATTGGTGCTTCCGCGCGCCTGTACATCGTAACGATGATCGTACAAATCACCATCTGCGATGCGTTCAACATCCCATTCCTAGTGACCGCGGTTATCGTCCTTGCACTCATTGCAGTATATAGTGCCAGCGGGGGCATTGCGACCATTGTCATCACCGATACGCTGCAAACCACGTTGATGCTTGCCGCCACAGGGATGGCGCTGTACTTCGTGGGACGCGAGGTCCTGAGCGAAGGCCAGGGATTATGGTCTTACATTTCTTCTAGTGACCAATTCTATTTTGTCGAAGAAGGCACCGCTCGTGCCTGGTGGAAGCAAGTGTTGGGAGGCGCCTCCATTGCCGTGGCCATGACCGGCCTCGACCAAGATATGATGCAGAAAAACCTTACCGTGCGTACCCTACGCGGTGCTCAGAAAAACATGATCCTCCTGGGCATCACCTTGATTTTCGTCAACGCCCTGTTTTTGAGTTTGGGTGTGGTCTTATCTGATTATGCGGCCATGGCGGGTATCGCGGAAACGGGGGATAAGATGTTCGCGGCCGTGGCGACCAGTGCGGCCATGCCACCCGTTCTTGGGGCCGTTTTCTTCCTCGGTCTGCTCGCAGCCGCCTTCTCTAGCGCGGATAGCGCCCTGGCCTCGCTGACCACTGCGTTCTGCGTGGACTTTTTAGGACTCGAAGGCGAAGGCTCAACCACGACCCGCAACCAAGTCTATGTGGCCTTCATGGCCGTGATCCTTGCCACTATGTTCGGGATTTACCAGCTGCAAGAGGAAACCATCATCTCCACCTTGTTCACCGCGGCAGGCTATACCTACGGACCATTATTAGGATTGTTTGCCTTAGCATTAACGACCAACCGCACGATATCAAATTGGGGCGTTTTGGCCATTGCCATCGCGGCGCCATTGCTGTCCTATGGACTGAGCTTGTGGGCGCCCACGTTGGGCTATACCATTGGGTTCGAATTATTGCTCTACAACGGAGTGATCACGTACGTGGGCGCCTGGCTGATAAGCCAAGCACCCTCACGTGGTTAGTGAATGATAGAAATTCTTTGAGTACTGCGCAGCCCATTGTTGCTCACTTCGAGCACATATGTACCGGCCGGCATTTGTTGATAATCTAGGATGAGATCACCAGCTACTGTTGGGTAGGTACTGCGCGATAGGGCAGCGCCGCTGAGGTCAAATAATTGGACCTGTACCGCACCTTCAACTTCACCCATATTGATCTGAATCAAGCCATTCGACGGGTTCGGATATAGGGTCCAATTCGTTTGTTCCATATCTCCCAATCCAATGTTGTTGTAGGTCGTGGTCGTCTGATCCGTCCCACAATCTGTGGTGACCGTCAAGGTAATGGTGTACGACGCGCCTCCCGTAGCGTAGGTATGCACAGGGTTTTGTGTGGTATCGGTCGTACCGTCGCCAAATTCCCACAACCACGCCGTCGGGGCTGGGGTACTTTGATCGGTGAACTGGTAGGTCGTTCCCGAGGTTAGGGCGAGGCCAAACTTCGCATCTAGCTTAGGACCTGGAACCAATACAGCACTGTCTGCTACGAAGGTGTAGGCATTGTAGTAGGTATATTCTAGGTCGTAATCTGTGGCGATGTTCAAGGTGGTGTTGTGCGCACCGAGGCCTGCGAAGGTCGAGGTGAGCGACGAGCCCTGGCGGTTCAATGTGAAATCACCGGTCAACGTGGTGTCAGTCGAGGTAAGTTCGAAGCTGAACGGCACATCTTCACAGATGGTGGAAGGCAACTGTAGGGTCGCCGTAGAAGGAGTACCGCCCAAATCAATGACGCGTACGTTGTCCAAATACAGGTTGTTTCCGTAGCCACAAATACCCATAAATTGGAACTGTATGAAGTCCGAGGCGAGGTTGCCCAGTGCCACAGTATCCGTGCGCCAATCCGTTTTGCCAGAAGGCACGTAGGTGGAGTTGCTAGAACTTACCGTGGCAAGATCTGCGTTGCCCTTGAGGTAGAGGGTATCGAAGGTCGATCCACAATCCGTACTCACGAGTACGGCCAAGGTATCGGCATACGTACTCGAATAAGGGGCATAGCTAATATCAAACATCAAGGTAGGGTTGCTGTAGCCACTCACATCAAATTTCGGGCTCTCCAAATAATCTACAGCGCCTGTGCTGCCGTAGTTGTAATAGCCCATGTACATCGCCGCAGATTTGGCTCCCGTAGGTCCTGCCACCTCTGCCACGGCCCAAGTCGTTCCGCCGTCCGGATTGATGACCGTGAAGTCCGAGTTTGAGGCGAAGGTCCACGTTTCGACAATTGGCAATCCAGGCAGCGGACTGACCGTGATGTAGTTCGTTTGAACGAGGGTGTCGGAACCGTAGTTGTTGGTTGCAATCAAGGTAATGCTGTAGCTGCCGTAGGCGCTGAAACTGATCTCAGGGTTTTGACTGTTCGCACTGGTTCCGTTCACAAAGCTGTGGGTAGAGGGGGTAATGGACCAATTCCACGAGGTCGGTGTTTTCTTACTGTCGTCCGTCAATACAATAGCCGTATTCAGACAAGGGGTGGTAGTGCTTGCACTGAAGTCCGCATCCGGCACTCCGATGTTATCAATCACGCCTACTTCATCAATGGCAATATCGCTCTGGTAACCGTCTCCGGTGGTTCCGGTGAAGCGCAAGATGATGGTGTCGCCGGCATAGGCTACTAAATCTTCGGTCACATTGACCCAGCTGTTGCCCTGGCTTCCGCTTACGCTGGTCATCAGGTGCCATTGGCTGCCGTCGAAGAGTTCCACTTTTAGGCTTCCGATGTTGGCTCCATTCATGTGGTAAGAGAAGCTCAATTCAGGCGCGATGGCTGTGCTCAAATCAATACACGGGCTCAACAATACCGCATCTTGGTAATCACAGCTCCCTGAAGATTCGAGGTAGAGGTATTTGCCATTTCCGCTCACATCAGCACTTGGACCCGTACCTGAGCTTTGCGTACCGCCACTCCAGGTTCTCCAATCGATATCGTCTTCACTACCGTTGGTAAGGTTTACCCAATTTCCTCCTAAACTACACGCCGTACCTCCACAATTTGTGGCATTGCTACAGTTGCTGAACCCGTTCATGTTTTGCCCAAATGGCAAAGCATAGAGGGTAGAGTTGAAGTAGGTGATGTTGCTCTGTACTGTGTCGTTCAAACCGTTTTGATCGCCGCTCAGCTCCGACCACACTGTGATGTTTTGGTTGCTGGTGCCTGACCAAGTCAAAGGCGTGGCGAAGGTGAAGGCCGTATCGCCATAAGGAGGGATGCTCGCGAAGAGCGTATCTCTGACCGTCGTACCGTTGAACGTGTAGGCCACGGCCACGGTGTCCAAGGTGCTGGTGGACGGGTTGTTGATCTGGATGCTGACCGGCACAGAAGTGCTGTGGCAGCTGGTCACAAGGGTGGGGTTTAATACGGCGCCAATTGCGGCATCGCGCGGCAATGGACAAGAATTGGTCCCCGCAGGTAATTCAATAGCGTAAGCACGCTTTCCGTGTACGCCATCGAGATCTGCACTACCGCTGATCCAAGTCGCTGCGGTCGGCTGGTAAGGAATGACAATAGAATTTGTCGGTGAGGTCATCACACTGTCCATGTATTTCGCACCGAGGATGTAGGCGGTATAGCTGTTCGCCCCGCTCACGGTTCCCACGGTAATTTTTACACTGTCCGGACACGCCCAATCCAGCTGTACGCTGTTCGGCTGGCCTAAGATGAGGAACGGCCCTGCAATAGAGGTATCAGAACCATTGATCACGCGCAAGAAGGCATCATTGGTCGCCACGTACGGCACGCTCCAGTTCGCCACTCGGTTCCCGCTAATAGCACTGAGGCTCAACGAAGACCAAGTCGCCATCGAATCCGTACTGTACGCCCAGCTCAACCCTGTGGTCGGGCCGTTCCAGCGCACGGTGGTAGCGCCCGGTTCTAGGGCAGCGCCGGCATGCGGGTAATCCAAGCTGATGGTGCTCATCTCGTAATCATACACCACATAGAATTTCTGTGGGCCCGAAGGCACATTCGTTCCGTAGACCTTTAGGGTAAAGTCACCCGTAGATGGGGTAGCGAGGGTTACCTGCTCGGCGTTATTCAATGTATCTACACCACGTGTGGCCAAATAGTTCAAGGTAGTGGCGTTCGGCGCCGGATTGAGCACCCAAGGTTGAAAGCTGCTGCTTTGGCTTTCGTCCACCACTTCAAAATCGAGATTGTTGACCAATGCTTTCGCGGCGAAGGTGGATCCTTCGGTATCCGTCCAGTACAACATGGCGCGGAAATCTTTGGCACCGGCCGGCAGGTTGATGCTGTAGGACAGGGTGTCGTTGGTGGAGGCGGTGCCGACGAAGAAGTTGGTATCGGTGATGGTACGCAATGCGCGGCGTGCGTTGATGCGGCCGTAGCCGAAAATAAAATCGGGCCCAACATTCCCTAAATCATCCGCCGTGTTCATCCCAATGGCTTTCAACAATCCGCCATCGGCCGTGTCGTTCTGAATGACATCGTAGGCGTTGTGTAAGACCGCGAAGAAGCCCGCTGCACCTGGAGCGGCCATTGAGGTTCCCGTCTTATAGCCGTAGGTATGTGGGTCGATGGTGCTGTAGACGTTTGTTCCTACTGAGGCGATGTCCGGTTTAATACGTCCATCGTCTGCAGGTCCGCGTGAGGAGGATGGGGCAATGGCATCTAGGTAGGTGATGTTCGCCGTTGCCACCACGTTCTTCCCTTGCTTGTGTCCACCGGTGATATTCCCCCATTGAGAGCCGGCGCCATAGCCACAGTTTGATCCGTTGTTGTTCCCTGCACTAAATACGTGTAGGAGGGCTGGATTTTGAATGATGTCTTTATCAACTTGGGCTGCATAGCTGGTATATCCGGCGTTACAGCCGTTTGAGTAGGAAGAATTGGTCACGCGAACGCCATAGCTGTTGTAGTGCGCATCAACGTTCGATAAGTTGCCCGGGTAGCTGTAGTACACGTTGTAGGCTCCGGGGGCCACACCTTCTCCGTCCGGATCGATATTACCGGCACCGAGGATGGTTCCCGCCACGTGATCCCCATGGTCTCCCAAACTCGTACCTGCCAATGAGGTGAGTCGGCCTTTGTAATCTGCGTGTGGGCCTATATCTCCATCGTCGCCATGGCCCACCACTACGCCCGTACCGTCGTAGGGTAGGGAGGCTTGCGTTTGGGATGCACGCGCGGCTGCGCGTGCATTGAAGTTTTCAGGACTTCCCGGCTCTTCGATGGCTTGAATGAATCTGATTTGCTCGTAAGCGGCGAGGTTCAAAAGGTCGTTCGGGTCAACCAGTAGGGTGTACCAATTATTTCCTACCGCCTCTGCTTTAAAGAAGGCCATGGCTGTTGGAAGGGATTGGCGAACCTCAAACAAGATCGCGACCTCATCGCCCACCCAAGCCCAGCTCGGAATGTCCATTGTCGCCAACGGTCCGTCTAATTTCATGGCTGCGCTAAAGGGTATGAAGGCACTAACGCCCACATTTTTCAAGGCATCCGCTGTGATTCCGCCCGGCAACGCCACTTCGAAGGCATTTTCAGGCAAATATTGCATGAGCTCAACGCCCAAATCCTCCAAGGCTTTTTTATCTTCGGCAAGCACTGGACCATCCCATAGCGCCACGCCATAGGTAGTACGCTGTGCTTTGATACCTATAAAAGTCTCTTCTTCAATACGATAGGTTCCGGATTTAAGTTTTAGGGCCAATTGGGCCTGCGCTTGAAAACCAACAATCGTGAGTAGGAGGAGTAAAAATCGAGTCATAGACAATGAAAAATTGGAACGTGAATATACTATCTAACCGCCGCCATTTAAAATGGTTGGGGCTCTTCCTTTTAGTTTTCCACATAAACCATACCCAAGCCCAATACAAGCCCCTGACCCAAAGCCAAGCCATGGCTGAAATGGAGCGCTTTGGCTCCGGCAAACGCGTGTTGTACATGGCGGCTCACCCCGACGATGAAAACACCCGATTGATTGCGTGGTTGTCGAATGCGCTAGATGCGGAAACCACCTATTTATCGCTCACTCGGGGTTCGGGCGGACAGAATTTGATCGGCGACGAGCTTGGAGCCGAGCTCGGTGTGATTCGTGAACACGAACTGCGTGCCGCACGCAGTGTCGACGGAGGGAACCAGCGTTTCACCGATGCCCTTGACTTTGGATATTCCAAAAGTGTGGACGAGGTGTGGACCAAGTGGGACCACGACGACCTCCAGTTGCAAGCCGTGCGCACCATACGAGAACTGAAGCCAGATTTTATCATTACACGTTTCCCTCCAGACGAGCGCGCCGGTCACGGCCACCACACGGCCTCAGCCGAATTGGCCATCGAATGTGCGGAGCTCGCCGCGGACGAGAAATACGATACATCGACGGCAGCTTGGTCCGTACAGGGCGTTTGGTGGAACACCTCCGTTTGGTGGGATCCTACCTTGAAAGACGATCCAGAGGCGGTATACCTAGATATGAGTGGATTCGACCCGTTATTGGGAGATACCTATGGGGCCATCGGCGATGCCGCGCGTTCCATGCACAAGTGCCAGGGATTTGGTGTTCCCATCAATCGCGGTCCACGTGAAGAATACTTCAAGAAGCTGTGGGGCGGGGGCGATTTATCGGCCTACCTCATACCGGATCGTGGCGCGGATGCACAAAGTTTGTTGGCACAGGATGCGGCTTTTGCCCTTGAAATAGGGGACCAAAAGCAAGCTATTACCAAATGGGCAGAGTTGGGCAAGGTATTGTTGGAGCAAACCACCCCGGAATCTGATAAGTACCAGCGTTGGCAACAGGTCATGCTGCATCTTCTGGGCGTGTATGCTGAGGTCTTCACCTCTAGTAACCCTATGCCTGAAGGTCCCTCATATCCGGCGACCTTGGTGCTTCAAGCCCTGAATTTTGATGTGGAGGTGAAGCTGGCTTCGGTTAAGGCACCCGCCAAGGACATGGGGTTGAATCCCGCACAGGTTCTGACTAGCGAAGGGCAGGAGCTCGAAGTAGATTTGTACGATGAGGGTAAGATCACAAAGTACATCAGGGTCCGATTAGAACATGAATCCGCCATCATCTTACTCTACCTCAAGCCTGTCGCGAAACTCAGTGACCGCGCCGTAGGGGAATACCGCGAGGCCATCGCGGTGGAGCCGTCCATTCATGCGAAATTCGACCAAACAGTCTATTGGAATACGGGCAAGAAAGGATCCATTGGATACAGCATTTACTCCAAGGATGGGGGTGAGTTGAGTTGGT
>JAYPCB010000058.1:0-3887 GCA_038124525.1 Cryomorphaceae bacterium | reverse complement strand
CTCAATAAAAAGCGCATCAAAGTGGGCTACATAGAAGGGGCAGGGGATTTGATGGATGAGACGTTGGAGAGCGTCGGCTATGAGGTGGTTAGAATTACCGAAGAGACGCCAGAGCTTTGGGATGAAGTGGATGCCGTTTTGGTTGGCATTCGTGCCTTCAATACCGAAGCATGGTTGATGGAGAGTGAGGAGCGCATCAAAAGTTTTGTGGCCAATGGCGGAAATTTTGTGGTGACCTATACTACGGCGGGCCGAAGCGGGATGGCATTGCCATTGCCTGTGCCTTTGACCGTGGGGCGTGATCGTGTGACGGAAGAAGAGGCGCCGGTGGCGCTGAAAGAATTGGACCTCCTTCAAAAACCCAATGCCCTCAGCGAAGCTGATTTTGAACAATGGGTGCAGGAGCGTGGTTTATATTTCCCGAGCGAATACGAAGGCTATACCACCGCTTTGAGCATCACGGAATCTACGGGGACTGTGTATGAAAACTCGACTGTGGTTGCAGAGTATGGGAAAGGTTCCGTAATTTACACAGGCCTGTCGCTCTTCCGGGAATTGCCGAAAGGGGTTCCAGGCGCTTTAAGACTACTACAAAATATCGTGCATTATGACCGTTAAGAATCCCTCAATCATTAATTGGAAGAAGTACTACATCGGCGTGATCGCGCTTTTGGTAGCGGAGATTGTGGCGTTCTATTTCATCACGCGTCAATACGTGTAAATGCACCCCTTAGATTGGTTCGTTTTAGTGGGGACGCTGGCCCTTATTGTAGGGTATGGCGTCTATAAAACTCGGTTGCGTGCGGCTGGGGAGTTGCTCAGTGGTTCGAAAGATGTGAGTTTATGGACCATTGGATTAGGCATCATGGCTACCCAGGCCTCGGCCATCACGTTCTTGTCCACGCCCGGTCAGGCCTATGCCGAGGATATGGGATTTATCCAGTTCTATTTTGGACTTCCCCTCGCAGTTATTCTGGTCAGCGCCTTCTTTGTGCCTGCCTACAGAAAGATGAGTGCCATCACCGCGTACCAATTCCTCGAGCAACGTTTCGACCGTAAAACCCGATTGTTTACCGCAGCCCTTTTCTTGATGTCGCGCGGCTTAGCAGCGGGCATTACCATCTTCGCGCCGGCCATCGTCCTAAGCGCCGCACTGGGCCTGTCCCTCAACCTCATGATCATCATCATAGGGCTGATCGTGGTCTTCTACACGGTGAGTGGAGGCTCCGCAGCAGTGGCTGTGACACAGAAATGGCAGATGCTGACCATCCTTGGCGGAATGGGGATTGCCGCCTATTTATTGATCGATAAGATTCCAGTGAGCATGCCGGAAGCCTACGACATCGCGGGCCAGATGGGCAAGCTTCACATCATCAACACCTCCATGGACATGGGCACGCGCTACACCCTGTGGTCGGGTCTTGCCGGTGGGTTGTTCCTTTCGTTGAGTTATTTGGGTACTGATCAGAGCCAAGTCCAGCGCTACCTCGGCGCAGAAAACCTGTCTACCAGCCGTTTTGGCCTGCTTTTCAACGGGGTGTTTAAAGTGCCGATGCAATTTGGAATACTCTGTGTGGGCGTCTTGCTTTTTATTTTTTACCAATTCACTCAACCGCCCATCTTCTTCAATGAAAGCGAAGTGAAACGAGCCCCGGTGGAAGTGCAAGCGGAATTGGCCGAACTGGAAAAATTCCATGCAAATTCCTTCGCCGCCAAGCGTGAAGCCCTCCTCATCGGAGATTGGGCCGCTGTGGATGCCCACAAGGAAACCCTGGCCCAAATCCGCGAGTCCTACATCGCCACCCTCGAAGCACATGTGCCGAATTTCCAGCGCAAAGACACGGATTATGTCTTCATCACCTTCGTGCTCAACTTCCTACCCAAAGGCCTCGTGGGATTGCTATTGGCGGTGATCATTTCCGCCGCCATGTCCAGCACCGCCGGGGAAGTCAGCGCCCTTGCCACCACCACCTATGTAGATTATTACACGGTATTCAAAGGGGAGTCCCAGCGCCCGAAGCGCACCATTCGCCTGCTCACCTTTATTTGGGGTCTGGCCGCCATTGGCGTCGCTCTAGCCGCGCCACTGTACGAGAACCTCATTCAATTGGTCAACGTTCTGGGCAGCCTATTCTATGGCACCATCTTGGGAATCTTCTTGGTCGCCTTGTTCATCAAACAGGTGGGAGGAAAGTCCATTTTAATGGCCGGTATTATGGGCCAATTCGTCGTGTTCTTCTGCCATTACCTCAACACCACGGATGTCATTTCACTCGGCTACCTCTGGTACAACGTCATTGGCTCGGTGACCGTTGTTGCGACCGCTCTGGCATTCCATTTCTGGTTTAGAAGAGGAACTGTATATGGTTAGAATTGAGTGCGTTGCTTCATGCGCTCGACCATCTCAAACACCGCAGGACAGTGCCTAACATTGGTCTCGGTCAACCCTAAGATCGACTTCATGTTCGGGTGATCCGTATGCGGGTACTGCCGGCATGCCTTTGGTGCGTATTCGTAGATGGTACATTTGTTAGTGTCCAATGCCAAGAAGGGACACGGCAAACTCTTCATCACCCAATCCCCATCTTCATCCACACGCAGGTATTGCTTCTCGAAATCTGCCGGCTTCATGCCTTGTTTTTTGGAAATCCGCCCAATATCCTGTTTGGTCAGTAGCGGTCCAGTGGCGCGACAACACCGCGCACAGGTCAAGCAATCCGTTTCGGCGAAGACTTCTTCATGCATCGCATGAAATTGTTCGTTCAAACGCTTCGGGTCTTGCCCGTTTAGGCGGGCGAAGAATTTTTTATTCTCCTTTCGCTTGGAGCGGGCGAGCTCTTTAAAATCCGGCCATATGCGTTCGAGGTAATTAGCCATTCGCTTTAGCTACCAATGCTTCCAATTCCTCTCGGGTCTCTCTAACATAGGCCTCGTATTCCTTGGTAGAAGGACCGTAAAAACCGGTATGAATCTTCACCACATTCCCCTGGTGATCCAACATAATCGAAGTAGGATAGCTTCTAATCTGTTCCAAGGGCAATACTGCATTGCGGTCTTGTTGAGCATTGTAGGTCGCAATAACCATAGGGAAGGAGGTGCCTAAATCGCGCTCCATTTTCTGTACGGCAGCCGTAGCTTTTTCCAACGTCCCGCTGTATTCGTAGCTCAATCCAAAAACATCAATGGCTCCCTCAAATTCACGGTAGTACTGGTCCAACACTCGGCCTTCGTCCATACAGTTTGGGCACCACGATCCTTGGATGGCTAAGATGGTAGGCTTAGTGATGGTGCGGCTATTAAAGTGAACGGTATCGCCATCAAGACCCGGCAAGTGCCATTCGATGTGGGTATAATCCTCTCGCAGTGTGGACATTTCTTCGGGATCTTCCAACGTGGCAAAATCATCAGCAACACCTGAGAAGGAGTAGTAGCCCGTCATCCCGGCCCAAACGTGACCTTCAATGTTGCCATCAGCAACTGTGGCGATCACCTTATAAATGAATCGGCCGTCGAAACCTGCAGTAAGGCTGGCTTTTCTTCATCACCTATGTAGCGCGAAATGGCGTATTGGCTTGAGAAGTTTGAAGAGATCTTCTCGTACGCTATGGTACCCGGCATGAGCTCAAGAGGTAATCGATAATTGTTTGCATCTGTACGGTAGTATTCTCCTTTGAACCCATTTTCTGAGGGTACTAACCACAGGTCGGAAGCGAAAACAGGGAAGGTCCCGCGAAGAGTGTCGGAGCCTTCTAGTTGTACCTCAAAAGACTCTTGAACACCATTGTAAAACGTTAGTATGTTCTCTTCCAAGTGAACGTTAAAGGACACGCTCGTGGAATCGTTTTGGATGATGGATCCAATGAAATCCTGACCTGTGGCTGCTTCTG
>JAYPCB010000057.1:0-11552 GCA_038124525.1 Cryomorphaceae bacterium | reverse complement strand
GCGAGCATAGCCGCCGACCACCTGCTGTAGGTGTGACTCAGCGCACAGCCCATTGCAAGGACAAGCAGGAGTTTTGTCGCTCTAAACGCAAAGAACAACATGGGACTACTCTCCTTCTTATTCGGTGGCGGCAAACGCCAAGAAAGACTTCAATCAGCCATTGCCGGTGGCGCACCTATTATCGACGTACGTACCCCGGGGGAATTCGCCCAAGGTCACGCCAAGGGAGCCCAGAATATCCCGTTGAATGTATTTGAAAAGAACATTGCCAAAATCGCTAAGAAAGGCGGCCCCGTAGTGCTGTGCTGCCGCTCAGGTGCACGTGCTGGCAATGCGCAGGCTATGCTCCAGAGCAAAGGCATTGAAGCCATCAACGCCGGGCCTTGGCAAGCGGTGGTGAAGGCGCAAAAAAGTTAAGATTACTGCGGTCTCAAATGAGATTTGGACCCTAACTTTGCGGTCAAATCTTTTTAGACATGCGTAACGTTTTCCCCTACCTAACCGTCGCATTCTTCGTCTCCTTTTCGAGCTGGGCTCAAAACTCCGGCACGCTTCAAGGCGAAGCTCTTGATGCGCTGAACCTCAGTCCATTGGATAATTGGACTGTGGAGGTCATTCAAGGTGCTTTTACCCAACAAACGACCGTTGATTCTGAGGGTGAATTTATATTCCATTCCCTCCCTACCGGATTGTACAATGTGCGCGCGATCAGCCCTTCAGGTCAGATCCAAACCTTGCATGAAGTTCAGATTCGCTCGACCAAGCCTGAATTTGTGAGCTTGTTGGTGGAACGCATCACCTCTTTAGACGAGGTGGCTGTGCGTGCCGATGCCTTTCATCGCACTCCGGAAACACCATTGAGCATTAAAAACATCAACCGTTCTGAAATGATGCGTATGCCGGGTGCAGTACTGGACTTGAGTAAGGTCATTCAGAATTTCCCAGGCGTATTGCCCAAACCATCCTTCGGCTACGCTATCGCCATGCGTGGTGGAGCGCCGAACGAGAACAGATACTTGTTGGACGGGATTTCCCTTCCAACCGTGAACCACTTTAGCATCCAAGGAGCCTCGGGAGGCGCGGTAAGCTTAATCAACCTAGATCATATCCAAGGAATGGATTTAGTCACTGGCGGTTTTCCGGCGGATGTAGACGATGCCTTATCTGGCGTACTTCAGCTCGAAGGACGTAATGCGCGCAGCGACCGCTGGGGGGTACGTGCGACCCAAGGCGGTACAGATTATGGGATGACCCTCGAAGGACCTGTGGGCGACAAGACTTTGATCACCATGAGCGGCCGTAACAGCTTCTCGCAGCATTATTTCAAGCTGTTCAATATTCCGGTATTGCCGACGTATCAGGATGCGCAGTTGCGTGTTCATCATAAAATTGGACCCAGAAAAGACCTCACCATCATCGGCGTAGGCGGATGGGACGACTACAAATTATACACCGATGGACGTGGCAGCGATGCCCTACTCTACAACGTGGGCTACATCCCTGAAGGGACTCAGCAAACGGAAGTTTTGGGTGCGCGTTTCCGCTCCTTCACCGACAACGGCCGATGGGAATATGTGTTGAGCCGCGATCATGTAGGCAACCAAGCCGAGAAATTTATTGGCAACACAGGCTTGGACACAGATAGGCAATTAAACTACAGCAGCACCGAGACCAATACTAGATTTAAAGTAAGCCACCATGTGGTCAGCAAAGATTGGCAATGGAAATACGGCCTGAACCTCGTGTTCAGAGACTATGGGCTCGATATGTGGAACGTTCGCTACAACAACGATGCAGCGGTGCAGCGCATAGATACGGTGGATTATTTGGCGCAGCAAGACTTTGTAAGTATTGGCGCGTTTACCCATCTGACGCGACATTATTTAGAGCGCAGGTTATCCACCAGCGTGGGGGTGCGTATGGATATGCACACCTTGAATTTGACCACTATCAATCCACTGGCTCAGCTCTCTCCTCGCATGAGTGCGCAATATCATTTGAATGATTCTTGGGCGGTGCAAGGAAACTTGGGAAGTTACACGCAGTTGCCGCCAGCCATTACGATTTTGGCGAATACAGCAAATAATTGGTCACGGTATAGCCGTGCGGGCCGAGTGAACCAAGCCGCCACCGGTATCGAATTCCAAAACGGTCAGACGTATCGATTCTCACTCGAAGGATATTACAAGGATTACCGCCAAATGCCCTATTTATGGGCCGATCAAATGGCTTTCTCCCAGGCCATTGGCGCTTATGTAGCTGTCGGCGACCAAGTAAGTTCTTCAGAAGCCCAGGGACGTGCCTATGGGTTGGAGCTGTTCCTACAGCAAAAACTTAAGGGCACTTATTGGTGGACGATGAGCTACAACTTCGGGTACAGTGAAACCCGCTTGGATGCTACACAAGAATGGCAACCGACAGTTTGGGACAACCGCCACAACATCAATCTTGTCTTGGGAAAGGTTTGGGGCAAGGGTTGGCAGATTGGGGCCAAATACCGTTGGGCTACAGGAACCCCATATACTCCGTTCGATACTGAGCTCAGTGCGCTATCCGCGAACTGGGACGTGTTGCAGCGCGGGATCTTTGATGTGGACCAAATCATGGGTGAGCGCTTGCAAGCCTATAGCGTGATTGACGTGCGATTGGACAAGACCTACAACAAGAAGAATTACAGTTTGACTTGGTTCTTGGATTTGCAAAACTTCACCAGCTCTGATATTCCGTTAATGCCGTATTTGACGGTGGAACGTGATGATGTAGGAGCTCCGGTAGTTGACCCGATGGACGCTGGTAAATACAGCATGAAGCTCATTCAAAGCGATACGGGCAGATTGCTTCCAACCATCGGATTGATCCTCGAGATTTAAGACGGGATTGCCTTACCTTTAGGGCCCAATTAATTGGACACTATGCTAAAAACCATTCTCCGCAAGATCCCCGTATATCTTGCCAATGTTGTCATCTTATTGACCCTTCTCAGTCTCTTTGGCTGGTTGGTGCGCGAAACAACGAAAGGCAAACAATGGGTACCGCATCAGGTCAGTCGTTCCATCACCTTTTTTACTACGCTTCCGGACCGATTAATGGTTGCAAAAGCAGCGGTAGAGCGACTTCCCCTAGTCTTCGTGCCCTCGCCAGAGAATTTTGAGCCGCTCAACGAGCTCGAGGAGGATGTAAAGGTGTTGACCAGCTATGCCAATGCGAATTGGAAACGCACCATCGCCATCATCAACCTGCGTACTGGCGAAGAATTGAAGACTTGGTCTGTGGACCGTCTTGCAAATCCTCACAACCGCATCATGCACTCTTTGATGCTGCCAGATTCGAGTTTGATCTATTCCTTGAACGGCGTTACCGGCATCATCAAGATTGATAAGAACAGTGAGCGCCTGTGGAAGCAGGACACCATCGCCCACCACCATGCCATCAACATGGGCGCGGACAACACCTTCTGGGCCAATACCTATACCAAAGACAAGGGGGAACACATCTACTATGGGGCAAGGTTCAATATTGACGGAAGAGAATTTCCGTTCATTGACAACACTTTGACACAGTTCGATGCGGAAACTGGTCGTATCCTCTACCATAAAAGTGTGACGGAAATTCTCATTGAAAATGACCTCACCCATTTGTTGATCAAATCTGATTCCCCTGGGGATCCGCTTCATATCAACGACGTTCAACCCGTCCTGCAAGATGGGCCACACATGCTCAAAGGCGATGTATTTATTTCATCAAGAACAAGCTCTTGGATCATGCACTACCGCCCTTCTACAGGAGAGGTTATAGAATTGATTGAAGGTCCATTTATGTCGCAGCACGATGTGGACATTGAAACTGATTCGACTATTATCTTCTTCAACAACAGCGGGCAAACCCTGAAGGGGGAACGTCCAGACCAACACCGTCTTGCAGAAAACCTTATCGAGGTGAAACCACAATATTCAGGGGTACTCCGCTACCACTTGGGCAAAGGCACTTTTGAGCGCATTTATCCGGAAATCTTTGAGGAGCAGGAGATTTTCTCGTTCACCGAAAGCTTGGTCGACGAGCTGCCCGGCGGTGGTTATTTCATCGAAGAGCAGAACTCAAGCGTACTTTGGGTGGTTAAAGACGGAGAAGTTAAGTACAGAAATATCTTGCCTTCACAACATGAGGGACACCATCATTTGGCGAATTGGGCCCGTGTAATGCCCTAAAACGACAGCTTATGACCTTTGACGAAATCATCGACTTCCGCGCTTCGAATCGCAAGTTTGATCCTGAAGTACCCGTACCTGTAGAGGTCATTGAAAAAGCCCTGAAACATGCCACTCTTGCCCCGAACAGCAGCAATATGCAGCTGTGGGAGTTTCATTGGACCAAAAGCCCAGAGGCGAAGGCCAAGATGGTAGAGGCTTGTTTAAGTCAAATGGCGGCGAGATCCGCCCAGGAAATGGTGGTCTTTGTAACGCGTCGTGATCTGTGGAGAAAGCGCAGACAATGGCACCTAGATTGGATTGATAAAGATGCCGAGCGCATTGGCGATCCCAACGCGCGTTCTATTAAGCTTCGCAGAAAATACTACGGATCACTCATGCCGGTGTTTTATTTCAACGACGGCTTTGGATTGATGGGGGTTTTTCGCCGTGTGACGACGTTTTTCGTTGGCCTACGACGTCCAATAGTTCGTGGTGAAGGTCATGCGGGCCAACGCATTTCGGTACACAAGAGCTGCGCCTTAGCTGCAGAAAACTTCATGCTCAGTTGTGCGGCCCAAGGTTTTCATACCTGTCCTATGGAAGGTTTCGATGCGAAAATGGTCAAGAAGCAATTGAAGTTGCCGCGCGGTGCGGAAATCAACATGGTCATCGCAGTGGGTAAAGGAACCAAAGAAGGGTTCTGGGGACCACGTCGTCGTGTCGCGGACGAGGAAGTCATCTTCCTTCACTAAAGCGCTTCGAGGAACGCCAACAATTGATCACATTCCTTTTTAGAAAGCCCTAGAGGCTCGATACGCGCATCTTGGTACGCGTGCCCCTCTCCGCCTAGGTTGTATTGTTCTATGACGGCCTGAAGCGTGGCGATGGAGCCGTCGTGCATATACGGTGCCGTGAGCGCCACATGTTTCAACGAAGAAACCATGAAGGTATAGCGATCGGATTCCTCATTCGAGAGACGTTCCTTTCCAATATCCTGCGTGAAGTTGATCGGCGTGCCATTGTTGGCAAAGGAGAAATCTGTGAAGAGCGGCCCATTGTGGCATTGCGCACATCCAGCTTTGCCAAAAAATAATTGGCCTCCTTTATATGCTTGATCAGAAATAAGTTGAGCGTCCAATTGTAAGAGATCAATAGGACGTGAAAAATCAATCAATGTGCGCTCATAATTTGCCAACGCTCGGACTAAATTGAATGAAGTCACCGTGTCTCCAAAGGTTTGCAGGAACTGCTGCTTGTAGGGCGAGGCGTTCAAACGTGCCACGGCATCTACAAGATTGTGGTGCATCTCGGTTTCTTCCTGCAACGGCACCAACACCTGCATCTCCAAGCTAGGCACGCCGCCTTCCCTCATGAAGTAGGGATGAAAGCCCACATTCAACAACGTAGGGCTGTTCCTGGTACTGGTGCCGCCGTCGACTCCTGGAGTAATGGCTACATGATCTGCAAAGGCATAGTCCGGTTTGTGGCACGAACCACAACTAATACTCGAATCTATGCTCAATATGGGGTCGAAAAATAGCGACTCACCTAAAGTTGCTACTTCGCTGTTTTCTGGATTATCTATGGGGT
Source organism: Cryomorphaceae bacterium (assembly GCA_038124525.1). GTDB lineage: Bacteria > Bacteroidota > Bacteroidia > Flavobacteriales > Schleiferiaceae > UBA10364. Next base: position 5,775 of record JAYPCB010000057.1, on the reverse strand, counting down.
ATTCCATGATAGGATAGGTACCGAGATCGAAAGGCACCTGTTCCGTGGAACACGAAAGCAATGCAACAAAAAGTAGAATACTAGAACGGCGAAGCATATCTCGGGTCCGTAATCAAGGCCTGATCCGTGAGGGTATGCAGGAACGCCACTAGATCAGATTTATCTTGATCCGACAGCATTAAACCGGTTCCCATGGTCATCGCCAAGGCAGGGTTTAAGGCAGGCGCGTTTTGCAATCCACTGTTGTAATGATCAATGACCTCCTCGAGTGTATTGAAGCGGCCATCGTGCATATATGGAGGGGTCAACGCAATATTGCGCAATGTCGTCACCTTCATGGCGCCTTCATCACCGGCTTGACCGGTCACTCCTTTACGACCTTGATCGTTGTATATACTGTCCAAGCCGTTGTTCATGTACTCCTGCGAGATGAAGGTCTTACCGCTGTGGCAGTGGCCACAATCAGCTCCTGATGTCTCTGGGAAGAACGGATTGTATTCGTCGAAGAATAGTTCCATCCCTCGCTCCTCTTGTTCTGTGAGCATGGCATTCCCTGCCAAGTACTGATCGTATTTACTACGGTACGAAACGATGGAATTCATGAATTGCTCCAAGGCTAAAGAAATGCGGTGCGAGGTAATTTCTTCGGAGCCAAAGGCACGATAGAATTGGTTGGTATACATGGTATCCTGTTCCAATTTTGCCACGACATTCGGCAGGGTTTCATGCATCTCGAGCTCATCCTGGATCGGCATCAAACTCTGGTCTCGTAATTTATCAGCTCGTCCATCCCAAAAATACCCGTTGGTATTCCAAAGCATGTTGACGGCGCTCATGGCCTGACGCCCCCCTTTCAAGCCATCAATACCCGTGGAAAATCTATTGGTATCTGAAAAGGCATTTTCCTGTTTGTGACAGCTGGCACAGGCCATGGAATTATCCCCAGAAAGGCGATTTTCGTAGAACAGCATACGTCCTAGTTTCACACCTTGCACCGTTAAGGGATTATCTACAGGCAGTTCGGGCTCCGGCAAATCCCCATACTCAAGGGTATATGGGCTTTGGTCCCAAACCGGCGGGGCCGTCTTTTGACACGCCCCTAAGAGCGCACCAACAAATAACAGCGTAACCGTATGTTTAGTGGATATGAAGTTTGGTCGTTTTGACATGGCCATTGCTCGCTTGAATTCTCAACACATACAATCCTGCTGGACGAACATTCACTGTGTTTACACCGACTTTCAAAGACCCTGCATCCACCGTACGCCCTAGCATATCAATAACTTGGTATTGACCTTTTTGGTTCGTGCGAACTTTAAAGTTTCCATTGGAAGGGTTCGGGTACACAGAAAATTCCAACGCATTGTTGGCAATATCCATGGCTCCATTTCCTTCGCTAGAGCTGAACACATAGTTGTTCATGTTGTGGAGAGATTGTGCTGCACCCCCCGTTTCTCCGTGGCTAATAGGTCCTGCGGCAAGATTCATCCCTTTGAAGATTTGGCTGTAATCTGCATTGATGGTGATCAATAGGGTATCTGAGCCAACTAGTGTTCCTTCGGTGGGTATGGTCAAATGCGCATAATTTCCATCCCCTAATCCGTGGAACTCAAATACTTGGGTCAAACTACTTCCGGCCACACCTTCAGCAGCAATAAATCTATATCCTGCACTCCATCCCCAGTGCATTGAAGGGCTCTTAGGGGCCAGTGGATGTTGTGGGTTATAGGTGGTGGGGTCCAAGTGATTTTTCGCGGCATTCACACCTACAGCAAAGCGCAAACTCTCTAACGAGTCTAGCGTAAAGCTGCCTAGCAAGATACGTGTTGTAGTGAACCCATCCACTAAGGCGACCACGTTCGAGGTATCGGCATTTCCATTATCATGCACAAGAATAATCTCGTCCATGTAGTACTGTATTCTATTGATTTTAAACTGATTACCCATGTTATTCGTGCCGACCACTGCAGACGTACAAGTATCGGTTCCTACCAAATGATTGATGTCCAACAATACATATTTTGACTGCGCTTGCATGCCAAAAGCAGAAAGGACAAATAGAGAAAGTAGTAAAAGTTTTTTCATGGATAAATGAATTGGTGCCAACAAGATACGAAAGATGTACCTTTGTCTTTCAAGGGGAAGGCTCTTTTAACCCTTGAGCTGACCTCTTCTAAACCTTCACAGATTATGAAAACCAAAGAAGAGATCGTTACCAACTGGCTCGTAAGATATACGGGCGTTCCACTTGAAGATTTTGGGCAGTACATCCTACTGACAAACTTCCAACACTACGTAGATATTTTCGCGGAACTCACCGGCGCCGAAATCCACGGCAGAGGCAAGAGTATGACCAGCGCCACGCACAAAGGCATCACTATTATAAATTTCGGAATGGGTTCGCCCAACGCCGCTACAGTGATGGATTTGTTGAGTGCCATCAGTCCAAAAGCCGTGTTATTCCTCGGAAAATGCGGGGGTCTAAAAAAGAGAAACAACATCGGTGACCTGATCTTACCCATCGGTGCCATTCGTGGTGAGGGTACTTCGAATGATTACTTCCCACCTGAAGTTCCGGCTATGCCGTCATTCGCCCTTCAAAAAGCGGTCAGTACTACTATTCGCGATCAAAAGGTGGACTACTGGACTGGTACGGTTTATACGACCAACCGCCGCGTGTGGGAGTTTGATTTGAAGTTCAAAAAGTACTTGAAAAAGATTCGTGCCTACGCCATTGATATGGAAACCGCCACCCTATTCACTGTGGGCTTCCACAATAAAATCCCTACAGGCGCTTTGCTGCTTGTAACGGACCAGCCCATGATTCCGGAAGGGGTAAAAACCATGGAAAAGGATGCGGTGAACTCCAAGTTGTTCGACCAGCGACATGTGGAGATCGGCATTGCTTCACTCAAGCAGCTCATCAACAACGGAGAGACGATCAGGCACTTGGTGTTCTAAAGGCCAAAACCCAAGTGTATGCCGATACTGAAGTGACTATCCTCAGGGTCCCAAGCATATTCAATGGCAGGTCCTATGTGAATATCACCGACGAGGAATTCATAGGCACTTTCGAAATGAACTGCTGGCAAAAGCTCATCGGTATGTTCACCCTCCCAGGTAACCCCGGGACTTAGATTGAATACCCACTCGGGGGTAAACCTGTAACTACCGACAATCCCAGCCGTAGAATGTTGATGGTCGTCAAAGATTCTTTCGTACCCTAATCCAACACCCCATTTCGTCATGCCGATGGTCTTCACTAAATGGAGGTGTAAACCACTGGTTAGTTCTTGTTCAGCAATCATCCAAACAGGATTCAGAGCAGCTCCTAGTTCCAAAGAATGTTCATGATGCGGATGATGATATTCATGATCTCCATGCTCATGGTCATGTATTTGTCCAAATGCAGTTGAACCATAAAAAAATGCTGTAATTAGGTAAATGGCTTGGTAAAACTTTGAAATAGACATACGACTAAAATTAATACAAAAGCCAATGCTAACACATTGGCTTTTAGGTTTTTATGCGGAGAGGAAGGGATTCGAACCCTCGATAGAGTTGCCCCTATACCAGCTTTCCAGGCGGGCCCTTTCAACCACTCAGGCACCTCTCCAATGAAGGTGTAAAAGTAGCCCGGAAAAGGTTCCTGCACAACAAGAAAGTGTCCCAATTACACTACCTTTAAGGCGGTGAAAAAACTACTGATTCTCATAGGTTTAGTATCAACGTTCGTGGCGAGGGCGCAAAGTGATACCTACTTCGTGCTTCCTCCACTCTATGAATGGGAAGCTGGGGATCATGATATCTATCTGTACATCAGCACCACCTCTCCTTCTTCTTCGGTTTGGGTATATAATAGCGACACGAGCTTTTCCCAGACAATGATTGTCACCTCGAATACTATTGGAACGATCAGTTTTACGACGCCTGTGGTGGGGTTGAATAGTACGTACGGGGCGAGAGAACTGAATTGGACCAATCAAAAGCGGTATAAAGACGCCTTATTTGTGGAGGCCACAAATCCGGTGACCATTACTCAACGTATTCTGGATCCGTACAATCAAGAAATTATTACCGCGAAAGGGCGCAATGCATTGGGCACTGAGTTTTACGTGGGATCACAAACCTTGATTAATTCTACGGTTTCAGGTAATTATGCCGGCTATAAAGGAATGCACTACATCAGTGTGGTGGCTACGGAAGACAGCACAAACATTAAGTTTAAAGCACCGGCGAATAACCAGTTCGACAATGGGCTGGATAGTGTGGTGTTCACCTTGGATGCTGGGCAGAGCTGGGTTTCCAAGATGCAAGACGATGACGTGTTGCTAGGAACGCATGTTACGGCTGATAAACCTATTGCAGTGACGGCTGGCGGGAATCACCTGAAGAATGCCTCGGCCAATAATGCAGATGCGGGAATTGATCAGGTAACTCCCATTGAACATTTGGGCACCAAACATGTGGTGCTGCGCGGCATGGCTTACCATCCCAATGATTATTTCATGTATGTGGCCACTGAAGATAGCACCTACATCACGGTAGATGGGACCACTATCTTAACCAACGGCGGGCCTGGAGATGCGGGAACCTATAGCATGACGGGCAATGCCAATACGCCTGGAAAGCCTTTTGTGATTGAGAGTACCAAGCCTATTTATGTATTCCAAGTCACTACTGGGACCACCAGCCACGATCCAGAACAGGGAATGGCGCAGATTCCCCACGTGGATTGCACGGGATCGACGTTCATTCGATACAATAGAGCTTCCGGTTTAGCGACCTCAGCACTAGTGACTATTCCTTCTAGCGCTGTGGCGAACTTGAACTATAATGGGAATCCGGTTAGTGGCAACGCCGCTATAACGGTTCAACAGAGTACCTACGATCCTAATTGGTCTGGGGTGTACATAGGTCCGAACACCTTGACAAACAACTTTACCTTGGATTGCATTACGCCCTTCCACGTTGGGATTCTTGCGGGACAGGGTACTTCTACAGGTCTGTATGGGTATATCAGCGGTTTTGATGATGATCTTAAATTGTTGGATCCGTTTTATGCGCAGCCCGTTACGGATGTGCCCCTTGGTGCCTTGTGTGCCACACCTATCCCCTTGTATTTTGGATATATCTCGTGTGTGGATAGTATAACGGTGCTCACCCACACGTTGATGACGGGTACGGGTACGGTGGTGGATTCCAACGCGCGCGATACCATCTTACATGCAATCATAGACCCAACCTATACCGGGCCTGTGAAAATTAAGGTGGTGGTTGAAGACGACCGCGGCAGTACGGATTCTATTTACTTTGATTTTGATTATTACGGGACGACCTATGAGCCTATCACGGATGATACGACCAGCGTTTGTTTATCTCAGCCGACGACGGTGGAGGTGAATAATCCGACGACCGGCTTGAGCTATAATTGGTCCAATGGTGATACGACCTCTTCGACCTCAACGAATCAAAGCGGCTGGTTGTGGGTAGTAGTGGATTTGGGTGATTGCCAATTCACCGATAGCATCTACCTCAAAAATGGTTCTTTGTTCGACCCTCCGTACCGCGATACAGCCTTTTGTGATTCCATGGTAGTGGATTTCAGCTCGCCCCTTTTAGCAGATCTCTATTGGACGACCTTAGATACTCACACAACGGTGATTCAAGTAGATAGTACAGCCTGGTACCCCTACGTTGCTACGGACATCAATGGGTGCATCTCTGAGGATAGTTTGTATTTCCGATTAATTCCTGAGCCCTATGTCGACGAAG
>JAYPCB010000056.1:0-11659 GCA_038124525.1 Cryomorphaceae bacterium | reverse complement strand
TTAAAATGATCATGGACCAATTACAACCTGATGGCGGAAGTTTCGACGTAGGGGATACGGTCAAAATATCCTACGTTGATCAGAGCCACGAAAAGATGAATCCTGAGAAAACCATCTTCGAAGTCATTGGCGATGGTACCGAGGAAGTGATGCTTGGAAATCAACGCACCAACGCACGCGCCTACCTCAGTAGATTCAATTTTGCCGGCGGCGATCAAGGGAAAAAAGTGGGCGTACTTTCTGGGGGTGAGCGCAACCGTTTGCACCTGGCTATGGCACTCAAAGAAGGCGGTAATGTGTTGCTTTTAGATGAGCCTACCAATGATTTGGATGTCAATACTTTACGTGCATTGGAAGAAGCCTTGGAAAACTTCGCAGGATGTGCAGTGATTATCTCGCACGACCGCTGGTTCTTGGACCGTGTGTGTACTCACATCTTGGCCTTCGAAGGAGACTCACAAGTCTATTCATTTGAAGGCTCGTTCTCGGAATACGAAGAGAACAAACTGAAGCGATTGGGGCGCTCGGAACCCACCCGATTCAAGTACAAGAAGTTGATGAAAAACGACTAAGGGAATTGGACCCTGAAAAAACTTTGAAGCCCGCAAACACAATGCGGGCTTCTTTGTTATCTTGAGACTCAACCTATCACAACCAACTATGAGAATCAATCTATCTGATGCCCAGCAGGAAACGCTGGAAATGATCCGTCAAACTGCACAAGATTTTGCCGCTACTAAAATCAAACCTCACGTTATGGAGTGGGATGAGGCGCAACATTTTCCAGTGGATTTGTTCAGAGAAATGGGCCAATTAGGCTTTATGGGCGTCCTCGTTCCAGAAACCTACGGAGGAGCTGGCCTCGGCTACCAAGAATATATCACCATCATCGATGAAATTGCGCAGGTTTGTGGCTCTATCGGACTGAGCGTTGCCGCGCACAACAGCCTGTGTACCGGGCACATCCTGCAATTTGGCACGGAAGAGCAGAAGCAGAAGTGGTTGCCGAAACTCGCCACTGCGGAGTGGATTGGCGCCTGGGGATTGACCGAAACCGGCACAGGCTCGGATGCAGGTGGGATGGATACTACAGCGGTGCTCGATGGCGACCATTGGGTGTTGAATGGTTCAAAGAATTGGATCACCCACGCCATTTCCTCAGAGATTGCAGTGGTTATGGCCAGAACAGGCGAGAAAGGCGATAGCCACGGCATGAGCGCTTTCGTGGTAGAAAAGGGTACGCCTGGATTCAGTGCTGGGAATAAAGAAAACAAGCTTGGTATGCGTGCTTCAGAAACCGCAGCCTTGTATTTTGATCATTGCCGAATCCCGAAAGAAAACATCCTTGGCCAGAAAGGAGAGGGCTTTATCCAAGCCATGAAAATTCTCGACGGCGGTAGGATTTCTATTGCGGCCTTGAGTATTGGTATTGCAAAAGGGGCGAAAAATGCTGCCGTTGCCTACGCAGATGAGCGCCAACAGTTCGGCAAAAAGATTCGTCAATTCCAGGGTGTGAGCTTTAAACTCGCTGAGATGGCTACGAAAATCTATGGTGCTGAGCTCATGACTAGACACGCCGCGGCATTGAAAGAGGAGGGAAAGCCGATGACCCAAGAGAGTGCAATGGCGAAGCTCTATGCCTCCGAAATTTCAACAGAAGTTGCCAACGAAGCAGTACAAGTTTTTGGCGGTTATGGGTACACTAAAGACTATCCTGTAGAGAAGTTCTACAGAGATTGTAAGTTGTGTACAATCGGAGAGGGAACCTCTGAAATTCAGAAGGTTGTGATTTCTCGAAACCTGTATAAGTAGATTATTTATTGCGTCGACATCGCTCGCTGCAATACTTTACTTCGTCCCAATTCTTTTCCCATTTTTTGCGCCAAGTGAAGGGTCGTTCACATACTAGGCAAACTTTTTCGGGTAAATGAGGTTTCTTATGCATATGTCGGAACCAACATCACCTCAAGAAGAAAGTTCAAAACCCAGTTCAGAATTGGACCAAAGAGCCATTGACCGCATTGTGGAAATGGCTTGGGAAGATCGCACGCCATTTGATGCAATTACCTTACAATTTGGTCTTGCCGAGGCAGAGGTCATCAAGCTGATGCGCCGCGAAATGAAGCCATCTTCATTCCGCATGTGGCGGGCCCGTGTGCAGGGCAGGAGTACCAAACACCAAGCCCTAAGGAACTTCAAAGTTGGCCGTAACCGAAGCGACCAACAGCGACACATCACTTTGAATAAATTATCAAAGCGTCGATAATCTTCCCGTAATATTCAGTGAATGAGTGGGTTGTGGCGTTCGCTCATTGTTAGCAATGCGGCCTATTTTCCCCTTTTTCGTATCAAATTAATACCCTATTTTCGAGGTTCAACTACGTTGTTATGAATTTAAGACGCATTTTAACCGTTGTGGTATTCACACTGATGGCATTCCAAAGCCAAGCTACCCACTTGTTGGGAGGTGAAATTATTTGGGAATGTAGACCTAACGGGAAATATAGATTTACGCTTGTAGTCTATCGTGATTGTGGCGGTGTTTCTCTACCTACTACAGCTCAAACCCTTGGAACAAACTGTGGTACTGCAATTTCTTGTAGCTACATCACCACCGTGGATGTTGTTCCTTCCTGTTACACCGGAACGAGCTCTTGTTCAGGTGCCTCTTCTGGTTCAGGAAAAATGCAGAAGTATATTTACCGCTCCGGTGATGTACAGCTCACGGGTACGCCTCCAGCGGGTGGTTGGTACTTTACGTGGAGCAGCTGTTGTCGTCCTACTTCTATTTCTAACATCACCTCGCCATCTTCTGCGTCTTACTTGTTGCGTGCTGTGATGTACCCGTACACGCCTCCAGGCAGTACTTCACCATTGACTGCAACCACAGGTGGTAATCCAACTTGTTTTGATAACTCCCCAAACTTCTTGGAAGATCCACAAGTTATTTCTTGTACAGGTGTTGATGTTGTCTACAACAACCTAGGATACGATCCAGATTTGGATTCTCTGTACTACGACTGGTCCTACCCTTGGGATGCTTCTACCTTTTCGGCAAACCCATCTTCGAATTCTGTAAACTTCTCTTCTGGCTACGCCTACAACAACCCTATGCCTTCGACAGGTAGTTCTACGGGTGCCGATATCGATAACGAGACCGGAGAAATTACTTTCAATTCTGCTGTTGCCGGGTCATGGGCTACCTGTGTTAAGATTGAGGAGTGGCGTTGTGGTCAGTTGATCGGGGAGATTTACCGTGACATTCCTATCGTAACTTTAGCATGTACACCTCCGACTGGATTGTGTTCTGCTGCTTTTGTGGATGAGGAGCCAGAAATGTCATTGACCATTGATTCATCATTAATGAACCCTACCATCCTGACACCGGTCGTTAATGCTGGTGGGGATACTATTTACTACTACACTGAAGTATATCCTGGTGATACCGTACGATTCAAAATTTCATCTGCGGATCCATATCCAAACCCGAACTGTTCCTCTCAGAACATTCAATTCAAGGCAAGTGGGGGTAACTTGAGTTCAGCTGCAAACTACAGTAACCCCAATAACTGTTTATTTAATCCGCCCTGTGCCACATTATCATCGCTAAACCCTGGTAATGTCTTTACCTATCCGGGTATTAATAACGTGCAGTTCAACTGGTATATAGATTGTAACCACCTGTTTTATCAGCAATACCAGTGTGGTGCATTGAAATCCGAATATTCCTTTTACTTGAGGATGCAGGACGATCAATGTCCTATTAACCGCTTTGCCTACAAAAAGGTAGTAGTGAAAGTGAAGAACTACATGCCTGCGCTACCTGATGTTGGCAATGCTTGTGTATTCCAAGATGATTTGGGCGTAAGCTTCGATTGGGTGGCAAATCCTGATACTGGATTTAATTGGGACTACTACCTCATTAACCGAATAGATACCTTGGGTAATCAAGCCGTAATAGATACCATTTACGATTGGGCGACGACTTCCTACACCGATGCAAGTGCTGATCCAAATGCAGTAAACGGCTATACCATTCAGGTTGCCGGAGGTTGTGGATTGTTATCTGATCCTACAGACACCCTTCAAAACGTGCGTGTAAGCCTTCAAGCATTCCCTCCGCCACCGAACTCTTCGGTAGCCGTATTGAACTGGAACACTTGGTTGCGTGGTGATACAAACACTGTGTATGATGTTTGGGTAGAAGCCCCGATTAACTCAGGTTCTTGGGTGCAAATAGGCTCTACAGATGATTTCACATACACTGATTCAGTGGCCTTCTGTGGAGAGTGGTTGAACTACCAAGTTCGCTATCATACCACTTGTGAGAGTACAACAGATAGTGGTTTCTTCTCCGATAAGACACCTCCAGCCCCGGTGGTATTTGATAGTGTGACCGTCGACAATGGTAATTTGGCCGAACTTGCTTGGCAAGGAACATCTGATAGCGATGTAGTGTATTACCGCATCTATAGAAAAGATAATGGTGGTTTCTTCCAACCTATTGATTCTATTTCAGCGGCGGACCATGCGACATCTATGCCTTGGGTATATGCATTATCCAATGCTGAAAACGAAAGTGAGACGTATCTCATTACTGCGGTGGATAGTTGTGGCAATCAGAGTTCTGTTGGAAACACCATTCCTTCAAGTACGATCTTCCTGAATCTAGGGGTAGACCCTTGTGATGGATATGCTCGTATTCGCTGGAACACTTACAAGGAGTGGACCCAGACTCAACCGGCTGCCTACAACTTATACGCGGATATTACGGATCCACTTGGTGGCACACTCACTGGAGTGCTCTTGAAAGGTGGTAATCTAGACACTACTTTCAACCATTACGGAATCATCAATGGCTACACCTATTGCTACTATGTACGTGCCGTAGACACTACCAATACAATCAGTTCTACTTCTAATAGAGTATGTAATAGTTCAGCGGTAGTGCAGAAGTCTAAAGTGTTGTATTTGGGTCGTGCCTCTGTAAATTCTCAGAACGGCGTTGATCTTTATGCATATATCGACAAAGACGCAGACGTTATTGACTTCAACATTCAGCGTGCGGATGATGAGATAGGTCCATATATGACCATTGGAACCGTTGCCAAACCAGCATTAGGTCCATGGGAGGTGAAATTCATAGACTTTACTGGTGATCCAACTAGCCGCAGTTACTACTACAGAATCGCTTCACGTGATTCTTGTGGCGCGATGGATACTATTTCAAACCTAGGAACGAACATACTCTTGAACGTAGAAGCGATCGGTAACTTGACTAATCAATTGATTTGGACGAAATACCGTGATTTCGATGCAGGTGTAGAATCCTATGAAATCTACCGTTCTATCAATGGCGGTGGCTCATATACACTTGCAGGAAGTACTACGGATACGGCGTTCTTAGATGATATAAAGCCTTACTCCAATAGCAAGGGTAAATTCTGTTACTACATCAAAGCAATTGCCAAAGACGGTATTATTCCATGGCGCGATGAGTTTGGTATGAAGTTCAATGCACGGTCAAACGTGGCTTGTGCCGTACACAAAGCCCGTCTATGGGTGCCAAGTGCTTTCAATCCAAAATCTGATGTGGTTGAAAACCGTGTGTGGAAACCACAAGGAGTATTTGCACGTCCAGATAGCTATACCATGTTCATTCAGAACCGTTGGGGACAAGAAGTCTTCCGTACGAATGACCTCAATGAAGGTTGGGACGGTATGATCGGCGGTAAGGAAGCCAAGATGGGCGTATATACCTACTACATCAAGTACAGAAGTATTGAAGATGTGCCAATTGAAGAGCGCGGAAACTTTACATTATTGTACTAATTGTTAAAAGAATATGAAACCTTACGGGCGGCCGCTGGCCGCCCGTTTTCTTTCAGATTAATTGCGTACCTTTGAGCGCAATTCAAATCGGAATTGCAATGCCAAATAACAACGATAAAGTTCTCAGTTTAGGATTGACGTACGACGATGTCTTGCTCGTACCGAATTACTCTGAAGTTCTACCACGTGATGTGGATCTCTCCTCAAAATTCACCCGTAACATCGGGATGAAAACACCTATAGTTTCTGCTGCCATGGATACGGTAACAGAGAGCGCTATGGCCATTGCTATTGCACAAGAAGGTGGTATTGGTGTGATTCACAAAAACATGACCATTGAGCAACAAGCCATGGAAGTTCGCAAAGTGAAGCGAGCTGAAAGTGGAATGATCTTGGATCCTGTCACCTTGAGTAAAGATGCTACGGTTCGCGATGCTAAGGCGATGATGGCGGAATTCAAAATAGGCGGTATACCTGTGGTCAATGATGAGAAAGAGCTTATCGGTATTATCACTAACCGCGATCTACGATTTGAGAAGAATAACGATCGCCTTATTGACGAGGTGATGACGAAGGAAAACTTGGTTACGACAAAGCCGAATGGCACCATGGACGAGGCCGAAGCTATTCTTCAAGAATATAAAATCGAAAAACTTCCTGTGGTCGACGCCAACAATAAATTGGTTGGGTTGATTACCTACAGAGATATCACAAAGATTAAGATCAAGCCAAACGCCAATAAGGATCAATACGGTCGATTGCGCGTTGCAGCTGCCGTAGGCGTCACTCCTGATGTAGTGGATCGCGTAGCTGCGCTGAACGAGAGCGGTGTGGATGCCGTTATTATCGATACAGCACACGGACATACTAAGGGTGTGGTTACTGCCTTGCAGAGCGTTAAGGCTAAGTTTCCGGATTTAGATGTAGTTGTAGGAAATATTGCTACGGCTGAAGCAGCATTGTATTTGATGGAGGCAGGTGCCGATGCGGTTAAAGTGGGTATTGGTCCAGGTTCCATTTGTACCACTCGCATTGTCGCAGGTGTGGGATATCCTCAGTTAAGCGCGGTAATGGAGGTGGCCAAGGCCATTGATAACCGAATCCCAGTCATTGCAGACGGTGGTATTCGATTCACTGGTGATATTGTAAAGGCTATTGCTGCCGGCGCTGATTGTGTGATGTTGGGCTCTATGTTCGCAGGAACCAAAGAAAGTCCAGGAGAAACCGTGATCTACGAAGGAAGAAAGTACAAAACATATAGAGGTATGGGTTCTGTGGAAGCCATGTCTGACGGTTCGAAAGACCGTTATTTCCAGGACGTTGAGGACGATGTGAAAAAACTCGTTCCTGAAGGTATTGTTGGTCGTGTTCCTTATAAAGGTGAAGTTGGCGAGGTGATGTACCAATTCATTGGTGGATTGCGCGCAGGAATGGGCTATTGTGGCTCGAAAAACATTCCTACCCTTAAGGAAACCGCACGAATGGTACAGATTACTTCAGCCGGTATGCAGGAAAGCCACCCGCACAACGTAAGTATTACAAGAGAAGCACCTAACTACAGCAGATAAATGAAGAAGATTAGATTGGTACTCCTTGCCCTATTGGCATTGGGGTTAGGAGCAAATGCTCAAGAGAATTCCGTTTTATTCCAAGTAGGTGATGTAGTCGTTACTGCCGATGAGTTCACTGCTGTGTATGAGAAAAACAAAGGCGTAGGAGCGGCAATCGATCCTAAGACCCCTGAGGAATACTTGGACTTGTACATCACCTTTAAATTGAAAATTGCTGAAGCTTATGCGCAACACCGCGATACTGCTGCTCAGTTTTTGAGTGAATTTGGGGGATATAGAGCACAATTGGCCAAACCTTATTTAAGTGATCAAGGTGCAGAGCAAGAGCTTCTAAGTGAGGCCTATGCACGCATGCAAGAGGAAGTTCGTGCCTCTCATATCATGATTGCCCTAGACGGTGATGCATTGCCGGCGGATACCTTGAAAGTATACAATCAGCTTATGGATTTACGCGCCACCATCTTGAAAGGTAAGTTGACCTTTGAAAATGCAGCACGCACACAAAGTGCAGATACGTGGAGCGCAAAACAGGGCGGAGACCTTGGTTTCTTTACGGCTTTCAGCATGGTATATCCATTTGAATCAGCATCTTACGAGCTCGGACAGGGGGAGATTAGTATTCCCGTTCGTACACAATACGGGTATCACTTGATCAAGACTACTGACCGCCGTCCGGCGAGTGGGACAGTGCGTGTTCGTCATATTTTCTTTGCGGCAAATAATGGCGCGGAAGCTGCTCAAGCACAACGTGCAGAGCGTAGTGCCCAAGAAATATATACTCGCCTACAGAACGGGGAGTCTTTTATGGATTTGTTGGAGTACAGCGAAGACCGTCGTACGAAGGATAAAATGGGTGAGTTGCCGGAGTTCGGGATCAATAAAATGATGCCAGCGTTTGAAGAAGCAGCGTTTGCCCTAGAAAATCCAGGGAATTTTTCGGCCCCTGTACAAACCACAATTGGATGGCACGTGATCCAATTGATTGAGAAGAAGCCTATTGGTTCTTTTGACTCGATGGCAAAGGAGTTGAGCAAGAAAGTAAAGCGAGACAGCAGAAACGCCATTGGTGCCAAGCGTTTTGTCAAGCAACTTAAGCAAGATTACAATTTCAAAATTGACGAGAAGGGCTACGCCTATGCACTCAAGTTGGTAAACATGGACGCCTTTGAAAATCATACTTGGGAAGTTCCTACGAGATACCAGAACCGAACGGTGGCAACCTTTGCCGATGAAAAAGTAACCATTTCTGACGTACTTCCATTTTGGGCTCAGAATCAACAAGCCGAGGTTGGCGGTAAGGGAGAAGAATTTCTACGCCTACAATTCAATACGCTTTGTAACGACAAGGTGGTGGCGTATGAAGATAGTCAACTAGAGTCGAAGTATGCAGATTTCAGAAACTTGGTACGTGAATACCGAGAGGGTATTCTACTGTTCGATTTGACTCAAGACGAAGTTTGGGACAAGGCGGCTAAGGATAGTGCGGGTATTGCGTTGGAGTACGAGCGCATCAAGGAAAACTACCGTTGGGACGACCGTATTACCTACAATTACTGGGTTTGTAAGGAAATAAAGGATGCCAAGCGTATTACAAAATGGTTATTAAAAGACCGTCGTGATAAGGTAGACGAGTTGCTTGAGAGCCAGGAAGCCTTGAGTATTGCTTATGCTTCAGGGATGGCACAGCAGAAAGACGAGCCTGTGTTGCAAGAAATTTGGAACATGGATCAAGGTGTCTATGGTCCTGTAGAGTTATCGACCGGAGGATATGCCGTTTTGTTGGTTGAGGACAGCCATCCTTCAGCTCCGAAAGCCTTGAATGAAATCAAAGGACTTGTCATTGCGAGCTACCAAGACGAGTTGGAAAAAACATGGGTGGCCTCATTGCGCGAGAAGTTTGACGTTCAAGTGAACGAAGAGGTTAAAGCTCAGGTTTTTAAAGCTTTGAAATAGTGCGTAATCTCCTGTACATAGGAATTTGTGCGCTCGCTGTATCCTGTGCCCCAAGGGTAGAGGATCCAACGCTGTTGGCACAATTGGGCTCTGAAAAGCTTTATCTAGAAGATATTAAAGATCGCTTGCCGTCCGCTGGATCAATGGAGGCTGCTGATAGCGCAGGCTATGTTGATCTACTGATCACGAGCTGGGCGAAGAATGTGCTTTTAGTGCAAGCAGCAGAGTTTAACCTACGTGCGGAATTACAGGACTTCGAGGATTTGGTGGAGCAATACCGCAACGATTTGTTGAAGCACGCGTACATAGATCGCTATATCAATCAGCACCTCGATACGACCATTACAAACGAGGAGGTCAAGGAGTATTACGAAGCCAACAAGTCAAGTTTTGAGCTAAAGGAGCGTATTGTACAGGCCAAATACATTGCCGCGCCCATTGGTGCTCAGAAAATGAATGAGGCGAAACGTTGGTTTACCTCGACGCGTCAACAGGAAAAGTTTCTGGACTGGGCAGAGGTATTCGCCACAAAACAAAGCAACTACCAAGATTCCATCTGGGTGCCTCTGGATGATTTCATCGCAGAGATCCCCATCGATGTGAGCAATCCATATACCTACTTTAATAGGACCAAAAAATTTACCTGCGAAGACACGGTTCTTGTGTATTTTGTAGAGGTAAATGATGTCCGACTAGAGGATAGCTACAGCCCATTAGAATACGTGGAGGAGCGTGTTCGCAAGGTGTTGTTAAACAAACGCCGATTAAAACTGATCGAGCGGATAGAAGAAAATATCATTGAAGATGCAATTGAAGAAGGCACACTTATTATTTACTAGTCTCTGTCTAGGATTTACTGTTTTTGCACAAGCACAGCCTAAAACGGTTGACGGTGTGGCTGCCATTGTGGGAGGAGATATCATCCTTCAAAGTGAAATTGAAGAGCAGTACGATGTCTTCAATCGCCAGAATTTTGGCGAGACTGTGACCTATTGTGAGGTTTTCGAAGAATTGTTGTTTCAAAAGTTGTTGATCCACCATGCGGAAATTGATTCTATAACAGTGGGCGAGGACGAAGTTGAAGCGAATATGGACCGCCGTATTCAGCAATTGATCATGCAGATGGGCGACCAGCAGAAGCTCGAGGAGTTTTACGAGAAGTCTGTGGTTGAAATCAAGGAAGAGATGCGTGATTTGATCAAGGACCAATTGGTTGCGCAGCGCATGCAAATGACTGTAGTTGAGGGTATTGAGGTTACTCCTTCCGAGGTTCGTTCTTTTTATGAGAGCTTGCCGGCGGATAGCGTCCCCTTGATTAACGCAGAGGTTGAACTCAGCCAGATCGTGAAATATCCTGAGGTTTCAAAGGAAGCAGAGCAAGAGGTCATTGATAAATTAGCAAACCTCAAGCAGCGCATTGAAAACGGTACGAGCTTTTCTTCCATGGCCATCCTGTACAGCGAGGATCCTGGTTCGAATAAAAAAGGAGGGGAGTACAAGGGCATCCAACGCGGTGTGTTCGTGAAAGAATTCGAAGCGGTTGCCTTCAACCTGCGCAAGGGTGAAATCAGTGATCCGTTCAAAACGGAATTTGGGTACCATATTGTCCAATTATTGGAGAAGCGTGGAGAGGAATTGGACCTTCGTCACATTTTGATTAAGCCTAAGTTGAGCCAAGAGGACCTCCAGGAAGCCAAGGCTTTCTTGGATAGTGTAAGTAGCGCTATTACTGCCGGCGAATTGATCTTTGAAGAGGCAGCCCGTCGATACAGTGAAGATGAGAACACACGTTTCAACGGCGGACAAATGAGCAACTTCCAAAACGGAAATAACAAATTTGAAATCAGTCAGTTAGATCGCACATTGTTCGGTATGGTAAATAGCTTATCACCGGGCGAGATTTCAGAATCGTCCTTCTTTGTGTCGGACGACCAACGTGAAGCATTCCGCATTATCAAACTCGATCAGAAGTACGAGCCGCACCGCGCCAACCTCGACCTTGATTTTACTCGAATCAAGGGATTTGCCCTGCAAGAAAAACAGGTGCGCATCGTGGATGAGTGGAAGGAAGAAAAGCTACAAGAGACCTTCGTTCGAGTGAATTCAGGATACTATCCTTGTGATGAATATTTAGAAGGTTGGAATTCCAATAATGACTGATCAGCAAATCATAGCCATACTCGAGTCCGCTCCAGCGCGTATCAAAGCCTTTAAGGCGGAGATCGCTAAGGTGATCATTGGACAAGAAGAGGCGGTAGATTTGATCGTCATGAGCATCCTGTGCCAAGGCCACAGCTTGTTGG
>JAYPCB010000055.1:0-11745 GCA_038124525.1 Cryomorphaceae bacterium | reverse complement strand
AGAGGAAATTGGACCCTGATCCATCGATTCACCTAGCAGCGTTAGAATCTCATAAGAACCATCAACAGGATCGGTGAATTCAAGCGTCAACATATCGCCCTGAACGGGATTTGGGTAAAGCTTGGTTGCGTAGGATTGCCATTCGCTTAGCCCGACTTCATTGAGTGTATGAACGATGTCCAAGGTGTCTCCACAGGTATTGATCAATGATAGCGTAATCACATAATTCAAACTAGTCGTAGGATAGGTGTGGGAAATGCTCGTTGCAGGGGTGATGCTCTGTGTCCCATCGCCCCAATTCCATATGAGGGATGATGCTCCAGAAACGGTCGCAAAGAATTGGACCAGCATGCCGTTCGCACCGCTCGAGGCAATGGTAAAAGTGAAATTACCCACGAGCGGCGGACAAGTGGACACCACACTGGTATCGCTCCAGAGTGAGCCACAGGCATCTACAGCCGTCAATATCACCGTGTAATTGCCTCCTGCAGCATAGGTGTGGTTGGTCGTCAGTCCTACACCCGAGGTGCCGTCCCCGAAGTCCCATTGGTAATTGCCGAGATTGCTCGGGGTGGCTGTGAAGGTAAAGGAATTGTTATTGGAGGTGGAGCTGAATCCAAGTACGACATTTGGACATACCGTCAAGGTTGTGGAAGTGCTATTGCTCGTGCCGCAGGCATCGGTAACAGTGAGTGTTACGGTATAATTGCCCGAACTCGAGTAGGTATGAGAAGGATTGGAACCCTGGGCTGTGGCGCCATCACCAAAGGTCCAATTATAGGTTAGGCCTGCGCCCACGGAATTCCCTGCATTAAACGAAACCGTCAATCCGTTGGGGGTCGTGTTGAAATTGGCCACCACTGCACCACAGACCGTCAACGTTGTAGCAATAGTATCGGTCGAACCACAATAGTTGTACGCTACCTGCTGTACGTTGTAAATTCCGGGAAGAGGATAGGTGTAGGTTGCTGAATCACCTGTAGAGCTGTTTCCATCCCCCCAAATCCAAAGAATGGAGTCCGAAGCGCTTCCCGTGGAAACGCCCGTAGCGGTGGTACCATTGAGGCTCACATTGCCCGCGGCGGTAACGGCGGGGCAAGGGACGGTGGTAAAGTTTATGGTAACATTGGAGCTCAGAAGGCTAGTGGTACAGCTATCGCGCACAAATACAGCATAGGTGGTATTTCCCGTGAGACCCGTAAGTGTCGTAGGGGAGCTGGCTGGATTGATCGTTTGCCCTGTGCCTAAAGTGAAGCCCACCGGGCCATATTCTAATATGCTGTTGGAAGCGGTGCCTTGCCAAGTGATGGTCGCCGTGTTGCTCGTAACGTTAGATGCGGTGAGCTGAACAGGTGCGGGGCACGTGGAGGTTTCGTCAATCTCGATATCGTCAATGGCGATGACCGCGGAGAAGCTCGTGAAAATATTCCCAGTGCCCTTGCGTCCTTCCATTCTGATAATGACCGTGTCGCCTTGGAATGCGTTCAAGGAATAGGTTTGTTTGGTCCAATTCCCCGAAGAAGAAGTCGTTTGCGATCCTACAATACTCCCCAACAAGATTTCAGGACCTGAGGGAGTTCGGGCATATACATTCAAGCGATCAATGGCCTGACCGTACATATGCCACCAAAAGCTGAACTCTGGACTCAACAAGGTGTCCAAATCTATCATGGGCAATACGATGTTGGCCGTATCTAATGTTGCGGTTTCCGGTCTGGTGAACATGTAGCCACTGGACCCGCCGGTATGGTCGGAATTTGGTCCAGAAAACACCACGTGATCAAACCCGCTGCGGGCGCCAGACCAGTAATAGTTTGATGTTTCTAATCTGCTGAAACAATTCCCTATTTGTCCCGTGGGCAAGAATGGTGAGGGACCTTGCCATTGATTATTGGTGAAATTATTGGAATAAGGTGCTGTAAATACGGTACACGCCGTGTAGAAGGAGGGACCGCGCACCCAAATACTCCTATCGTTTGCTCCACAGGAATCTCGAACTTCCCAGCGGTATTTTTTATTGGGCTGCAAACCGCTGAGCACGGCATCCGATGAATTAGTGGTAATGATGGTCCAATTCGACGCATTCACCCGTTGGTACCTAACCTGATGGTAGGAGGCTCCGCCGCTCGACCAGTCCAAATTGGCGCCCGTAGTCGTGGTCGAGAGAACTTTGAGGAATTTCGGCCGTGGACACGTTGGGGCCTCATCCACCTTGATATCGTCAATGGACAGTTGCTGGTAGCGTGTGGTTTGAACGGCGGTGTACCGAAACTTAATTCGGACGGTATCAGAAGAGAATTGGGCCAAAGGAATGATAATCTCTTTCCAGGGAGAGGTTTGCGTGGCCTGGAGGTTACCTGAAGTATCTAAAACACTGGTGGTTGTACCGTCCAAGGTTTCGATCAAAACCGACAAATCTCCAATGGTCTTTTGATTGGAATAGGCGTGCAGCCAAAACGAGAGCTCTGGAGTGGTCAAAGAATCCAAGCTGATCCAAGGAGTGATCAACATTGGCTTGAAGGGGGAGACGCTCAATGAGGTGCTGTGGTTAATGGCCAAATACTTGCCGGAGCCCGAAGGAGTGTGGTCGGTATTTGGTCCTGAATCGCCATTGTACGGGCCGCTACACACTTTCCAATAATGAATAACAGAAGCACTATCGGAAAAGCAGGCATCTAATGTTCCTTGCTCGGACCAGTCCGTCGTAGCAGTCCAAGAGTTCCCTTCAAAATCCTCTTCCCAAGGTGCTGCAAAGACGCCACAATCCGTTTGGATGGTAATGTGTGAGGACCAATCTGAGGTATCTCCGGGTGCGCAGATCGCACGTACTCTCAAGGTGTAGCTACTATTCGCGGCTAATCCGTTGTAATTAAATGTAGTCCCAGAAGTAATGCTCGTGGTACCGCTTGAGGGTACTCCATTGCCTTGAGCATATTGTACTTCATAGGTGGATTGTGGATTGAGCGTTCGCCATTCCACCACAGCATTGGCAACACCTTTCGATGCAATACGAAGGTCTAGCGGGACTCTACACGAACCGTCCCATTCTGCGATGGACAGATCGTCTAGGCTGGCTCGGCAGTTCGCTCCATTGAATTGTGCTGAGATTTGGCGTTGGGCCGTAAAGCGGAATTGGACCGTATCATCAATAAAACCATCCAACGGGACAAGGAATTCATGCCACGGGCTAGATTGACTCACAAAACCACCTGAATTTCCCATAATACTATCCATAGGGGTCCAATTCGCCACTCCATTCTCCCGCACATCAATCCGAAGCATATTTATCTCCGAACCATACATGTGGTACCAGAAGGATAACTGAGGTGCGGTATCGTTGGCCAACGAAATCAACGGGGTAATGAGCTTAGCCTCGAAATCGCTGAAGGCATAAACATTATTATCTGCACTTAGATAGCCATTGCCTCCACTGGTATGGTCTCCAGAGGGCCCCGTCAGTGAATTACTCCCGCCCGTAACGGATGGTGCTTTAATCCAAGTAAATCCGGAATCGCGCTCCCAACAACTATTGATGCTCCCTTGATTGAAAAAACTTGTAGGAGGGAACCACCCGCCGCCAGTACCGGAGAAGGCTTCACTGTAAGGAGTGCTGTAAAGACATTGCGCATTAGTTTTTATTCCAGCGAGTGTAAGTAAAAAGACGACGATAATAACCTGAACAGTCCTGACCATTTTTGCTTAACCTTTTTCGATAAATGAAAAACAAAAAAAAGTAATATAAGTTCCAAGTCAATAAACTTATGTTAAATCCCTCTTTTCTTTAACGAAATCATTTCGTCTCAATCTACTGAGACTTTGAGGCGCTATACCGAGGTATGAAGCGATATGATAATCTTTCGCGAATACGATGACTTCAGGGTAAGATTTCAAGAAGTTTTCATATCGATCCTTTGCATTAAGCCTCAGTTGATCAATAATTCTCGTAAGAAGTGCCGCAAGATGTTTCTCACAATTCTGTCGTTTAAATGTTTCGATATTTGGAAATCGCTTGTATATCTTTTCTAAATCACTCCATTGAATCTCAATGGTTTCTACCTCTGATAATGCTTCTATACTCAATGTTGCAGGTAAATCTTCTATATGAGAGCGATAATCGCTTATCCACCAGTTTTTAGTTGCGAATTGAACGGTATGTTCTTTTCCATCAAGCCCCCCGAAATAGGATCTTACACATCCATTTAGAATAAAAAATACTCTACGAACGGGTTCACCTGAGTTAAGTAGCAATGAACCTTTATCATAATGACTATAATGAGATACAGAATTGATGTAATTTTCCGCTTCTTCTGAGAGAGCTAGGGAATCCTTTATCCAATTTATTAATTCGTTCATATCTTTTGATTGTATTTTATAGATCTTAATCGAAGTTAAGCTTGTGTATTATTCTAAAAATTAACCAATGTTAAAATTGCAAAAGCAATATACTTGAAACGCCTACCATCATTATAACTGAATAACCATGACCACCTCCACCTTAGTACTCGTTCTCGTAGGCTTCACTATCGTCGGAATTTTATTGGGAAGAATGACCTCTACAAAATCCGTGGACGACTTTGCTCTTGGGGGTAGAAGCATGGGTTTTTTCCCGTCGTTGATGACCCTAAGCGGAACGTTTGTCAGTGCGGTGACGCTGATGGTCTATACCAGTTTTGTCTACATCTACGGGATTTCCGCGGCTTGGATATTCATAGGGTACACACTTGGTTTTCTGATATTTATACCCTTTGCTTTAAAGTTATATAGACTGGGAGTTGAACACGGCTTCTTCACTCTGACGGATTACTTCGTGTTTCGGTATGGCCGTAAAACTGCCCGCTGGGTGATCGGTACCATCTTCGTGTGGTATGTGGGCTTGTTGAGTACCCAATTACTGGTCGGATCCAACCTTCTCAACGAACTCGGCGGCATCCCCGTGAACATCGCCAAGGTGAGTATGCTGGTATGTGTATTGACCTATCTATTGGTCGGGGGATTTGGATCGGTGGTAAAGACAGATATGTTCCAATTCATGGTCATCTTCCTGGTACTCATCCTGGTCAGTTTAACCATACAACAAGGGGGAGAGGTGCCGGAAGAAATGTATGAGCCCTTTAATGCGGGTCCCGTAAATATCGTTGCGTTTTTGCTGCTGGGAATCCTCACGCCCTTTGCCACCCAGGATTATTGGCAGAAGGTGTTCGCGATGAAAAGTGAAAAGGTCGTCAAACAAAGCTTTGGCGTAGGGGCAGGGGTGAACATCCTTTTGACGGTGGCACTCACTTATGTTGGTTTGATTGCAAGGGCCCAATTTCCCATTTCAGAAGGCATCACCAATGAGCATGCGGAAATGATGGTGTTGCGCACCTTTACGGAATTGGTCCCACCAGAATTTCAAATTGCCGTACTCATCGCCTTTTTCGCAGCTATTCTTAGCACTTCAGACACGTATTTGTTCCTGCTTAGCCTGAATGTCACGAATGATCTATTTCCAAACAAGGATGAGAGTGCACAGGAGGGGATTCAGCGCATTCGTAAGGCCTTGGTGGTTGTGGGAATTTTGGCCCTGCTCATCGCCCTGTTCTTCCAGCGAATCGAGGATATTGTGGTCACGTTTAAAGCGCTGGGTATAGGTATATCCCCGGTAATCTTCTATGAATGGGCTGGAAAGCACGATAAACAAAGTTTGGTGCGTGCCCTTGTGATCATGACCATCGTGAGCTTGTCCGCTAGTTTGTGGATGATGTACACTGCAGGTAAGATAGATCCAGCCATTGCCTTTGTGAGTATAGGAACCTCGTCAATTGTCTATGGAGTAAGCTATGCCTTGAGAAAAAAGGCATAAAAAAACCCGCGTGAAACGCGGGTTAAACAAATAAACAAAACACAATCAAGTGTTACGTGAAAAGCTCTTCTACGGGGCTGTTGTCTGTTTCCTCGACCTGTGTCTGAGGCAGCCCTTCAATCACCACAACGGGCTTTTGAATAGTTTTAAAAGGGTACATAATTATTTAGTTTTGGTTGGTTATGGTATAAATATACCAATAATCCGCGCAAAACCAAGGTTATGAACAAAAATTGATGGTTTATTAACAGTCTCTTAAGTTAATACGCTTAGAGACGAACGAGGCGCGCGACTTTTTCAAATCCGGCATCACCTTGAATCTTGATGATGTACACGCCCTGGCTCAAGGTGCTCATATCTAGGAACAGTTCTGCCGGACCACTAGGGAGTAGGCGGCCCGCGAGTTCTTGCACTAATTGGCCGTTTTCATAGTACAGGCGAGCTTCGATGTTTTGCTCGACTTCGAGGTTGAACTCAACCGTAACGATGCTGTTGTCCGCCACTGGGTTTGGGAATACACGCCCGCCGTCCGGATGAAGTGGGACCACAGTATCATTGCTGAACACTTGGGAAATGAAGGTGCGGTTCTGGTTTGGGCCGTCTCCGTAAAATCCTGCCATCCAAGCTTCGGAAGGTATGAGTTCTCCGTTGGCATCGAACATCGGCTGTACAGCGAAGTAATCGCCCCAGCGCTCGTAACTGTCGCTGTGTCGATCCACATAGGTCGTGCCGTTTTTCAAATCGATAGGGTCAGAGAAGGTGGTGTCGTTGCCGATCAATACTGCGCCCATCCCTGGATGACCGTCGATGGAGGAGAAGTTGAACCCGATCAAACATTGGGTTTGCTTGGGATGTACTCCGGTCCAAGTAATATTTGGATAGGCCAAATCGCGCACAGGATCCCACAATACGCGCCCCGTAACCTTTGGCGATGTAGTAACATTCGAAATGAAACCATGGTAAATCCCGGCATTGGCATTGTTGCCGTGCGCTGTTGTACTTACAAACTGGATCCAATCGTCTTTCTGAATCGCACCCAAAACGCGGCCGTCATTGGTCTGTAGTCCTTTGGTGGCATCGCTCGTATCGGTATCACCTTGCTTGCCGTTCGGCGGTACGCCATAGGGCAAATTCGTAACCAACGCTTGTACATCCACTGTGGTGTCCACATCGCCCTCGTTCAGCGTTACGAGGAAAATGGTGTCGTTTTGAAGGTCAAAGTTTCTATTGCTCAAGAATTGAAGGCGATCCGCAATATTGTCATGCCCTCGAACGGCGTGGAGGTTGCGCACTAATCGGCCGTTGTGCTTGATTTGTGTGTAGACCGTGGCCATCACATTTCCACCGTTGAAACCGGCCGCCTTGTCCAAATGCCAAATCACGGATCCGTCGAAACCGACCTGCCAGCTCACATTAGGAATGATAAGGTTACCCGTAATGACTACCCCCGTTTCACTCAGGGCCACGGCAGGGAAATCCGTCCAGCGGTTATTGTCTAGCGGGTTTCCGTCCAAGCGGTACACGTGCCACGGATCCGCCGGGTCGTTGGTGGAGCTAAAACATACGATAATCTTACTGTTGGCAGCATCATTATCCTTTAGGAACACTAATACGAACCTATCCTGAGTAGGGTCGTAGATGAGCTTGGGGTCGTAATAGTTTTCAAAGCTCGAACCGTTCGCCATTTGCTGTAGGCTGAACAATCCAACAGGGCTGGGCATCACCAAATCCCCGGTGTGGATGTCCTGTGCCCAAAAGACGCTATTCACCGCCGCACACAAGATTCCATCTTTGCTGATGGCCATGGCGTTATCGTTGGGAATACCACCGCTGAAATCAAAGGGATTACCTTGCGGCGTCAATCTGTAAATGGACGTCCCGTATCCGGCAGTGGGTGATGGAGTGGTAGTAGTTTTATTCGCCGATGTACTCGCTGGAAAATTCCGATAATCCTGTGCGGCCTTTTGCGACGCTAGAAAGCTCTTGTAGCCCTCTCCGCCAGGAACGGGCGCTCCCGTAGGATAGAGGAAAGAGATTACCCCCGGGTTGGCCAATCGTGGATCAAAGGTGCCTGCGTACTCAATAGAAATACGCTTTTGTTGCATGCTTTGTGCGAAGAGCGTCGTGGTGCTCAACAGGAATACGACGAGTAGTTTTTTCATCAGGTTTGAATTACTCCAGGGTTGTAGCGTGGAATATCGGGATTATGATCGGCCATTCCAATACCGTAACTCAACCATTGTCTCGTTTTCGCAGGATCAATGACTGCATCTACCCACAGTCGAGAAGCAGCATAATACGGGCTCATCTGCGCTTCATAGCGCGCCTCAATCTTCTCCTGCAAGGCTTTAAGTGCCTTTGGATCCAATTCTTCCCCAGCGGCCTTCAACCGCGATTTTTCAATCTGTAAAAGTACCTTGGCCGCCTGAGCACCGCCCATCACGGCTAGTTTAGCGTTTGGCCAAGCCAGTATGAGTCTCGGGTCGTAAGCCGTCCCGTTCATCGCATAATTCCCAGCGCCAAAGCTGTTGCCGGTAATGACGGTGAATTTCGGCACCGTAGAATTGGCCACAGCATTGACCATTTTCGCACCATCTTTAATAATGCCGCCGTGCTCACTCTTCGAGCCAACCATAAAACCAGTAACATCTTGCAGGAAGATGAGCGGGATGCGCTTTTGGTTACAATTGGCCACAAAACGGGCCGCCTTGTCCGCGCTATCGCTGTAAATCACACCACCAATCTGCATTTCTCCTTTGGCGTTTTTAATGATAGCCCTGTTGTTCGCCACAATGCCCACGGCCCAGCCGTCTATGCGAGCATAGCCACAATGTATGGTTTGACCGTAAGACTCCTTATAGGGCTGCCAGCTGTCCGCATCAATGATGCATTCAATAATGGGCATGTTGTCGAAAGGCTTGCCGTCATGGGGGATGTACCCGTAAATATCTTCGCTTGGATGTTTAGGCGCGACCGATGCTATTCGATCAAACCCTGCTTTCGGGAACGCACCTTGTTTACTGACCAATCCTTTAATGGTATCCAGCGCCTCTGCATCGTTTTCACACTTGTAATCCGTTACTCCGCTAATATCACAGTGGGTATCGGCTCCCCCAAGCGTCTCATTGTCGATATCCTCACCGATCGCGGCTTTAACTAAATACGAGCCGGCCAGGAAAATGCTTCCAGAACCTTTGACAATCAAACTCTCGTCGGACATAATGGGCAAATAGGCGCCGCCCGCCACACAACTCCCCATAATCGCAGAAATCTGTGGAACGCCCATACTGGAAAGCACGGCATTGTTGCGGAATATGCGCCCGAAGTGCTCCCGGTCGGGGAAGATCTCATCTTGCAGAGGCAGGAAAACCCCCGCGCTATCCACCAAATAGATGATGGGAAGGCGATTCTCTATGGCAATTTGCTGTGCTCTGAGGTTCTTCTTTCCCGTGATGGGGAACCAGGCACCCGCTTTCACTGTGGCATCATTCGCCACGACAATGCATTGGCGCCCTTTGATGTAGGCCAATACGACGATCACGCCGCCGGCGGGACATCCGCCATACTCCTCATACATGCCGTCGCCCGCAAAGGAGGCAATTTCTAGACAGGGTTGTTTGGAATCGACGAGGTAAGCGATGCGCTCACGAGCAGTAAGCTTGCCTTGATCGCGTTGTTTTTGAAGTTTGGCGGCACCTCCGCCCAATTCTACTTGGGCCTGACGCTTTCTCAATTCACTGAGCAAGAGCCTCAGCTCGTCGTCATTTTTGTTGAAGGATAGGTTCATGAATGTGATGTGGTTCTTGTCATAGTTCAAGCTCGGTGAGGTAGTCCCACGAGCTACGCCCTAAGTTAAAGAACAGATCTAAGGCACTCAAGTTGTTTTGAAAACCAATTTTTTCCTGAAATACCTGCGGATAAGGAGCAAATTCCAAGGTGCTCGGCACCTTCGGACTAAGGTTGCGAAGGTCCAATCCACGGGCCTCGAGCTCAAACCGCTCCGACAACTTCCACTTCTTGTCCACATCCAACCAGCGCTCAAAAAGCGCCAAGGTGCCCAAATTCAATTCCCATAACGTCGTTCTTTTTTCTCGCAACAACGCCACAACATCTGGCATCAATACTTCATAGAAAGGGCTTTTGGCATAGGCACTCTCCAGCGCTTTCACGTGGTCTTTGACCCAATCTTCTTCATAGCTGATCAAGCAGTCTTGAATCTCCCGAACCTTGCGCTTGACCGGAACATTGAGAATTTGCGTGCCGTTGGGTCCGGCAATCAACGCCCGACTCCTGTAGGTTTGTTTCTGATAAAACTCCTGTCCCTCGAGGGTAATGCTGTTCTGTTGCACATAATGCGCCATCCACTCAATGGGAGGGAAGTATGCGGTAGAAAGAACAACGCCAGACATTATGCTTTTTTACGACGACGTACGAATTGCACTACTTGGTACAATGCAATGGCAGCGATAAAATACCAGAAGTAACTGGTGCGTTCGCCTTCGCCGTTTACGGTAGTGAACACACGCTCGCTACGAATCTTCTTCAGTCCTTCACCGTGCTTGTCCCAAGACATCCAAATAAATACAGGCTTTCCGACAATATGATCCCCAGGTACATAGCCCCATTTGCGGCTATCTAGCGAGTTATGACGGTTATCACCCATCATCCAGTAATAGTCTTTTTCGAACGTGTAAGAGGTGGCCTTAACACCATCAATAAGCACTTCACCGTCCTTTTTGATCTTCAAATCGTGACCTTCATACTCACCAATAATGCGTCTGTAGCTGTTCAAGTTCTTCGGCGTGAGCTCGACGGTTTGGCCGGCTTTCGGTACATAAATGGGCCCGAAATTATCCCAAGTATCGTTGTACGGACGTTCTCCATGCCCCGTATCTGGATTAGGGAAGAGAATCTCCTCCGCTTGTCCCAACTGAATATCAATCAACCCTTGCGGAAGCGTTGAGTCAAGAGGTGTGCCTGGGCGCTGTGCGACAATAGGCCATACCATTTTCACATTTTCCAGCGCGGAAATAGCCTCCACATGTCTTGACTGTAGGAACATGATGTATTCGTCCTGAGTGCGTTGATACACATCCTGATCGGTAGGATATTGACGCATTTCCTCATTCGTGAGGTAGTTGATGTCCAATCGGTCTTTCAACCAACTCTTCGAGAATCCACGACCGTCCGTCTTCACATAATACAGGTATTGCGGATAACTGCGGTCTGGAAATCTGAAGGCATTGCCGTTGACCAGCACAGTACGATCCACAATTTCCAAGCTATCGCCTGGCGTTCCGATACAGCGCTTCACGTAGTTTTCCTTCTTATCCACGGGCATATTGTCCATCGGATAGTTGAAGACCACCGGATCGCCAGATGCAATAGGGGAAATGGCAGGAAGTCTGAGGTAAGGAATCTGGGGCCAATTCAGATAGGAGGGAACCCCCGCAAAAGGCACCTTATTGTGCACCAACGGCAAACTAATGGGCGTCATCGGTACGCGAACCCCGTAATGCATCTTCGACACAAACAAGAAATCTCCCACCATCAAACTTTTCTCCATCGAGCTCGTAGGAATGGTATACGCCTCAAACGTGGTGGAGCGAATCACAGTGGCCACCACTACAGCGAAGAAAATACTATTTACCCCTTCGCCTAAGTTCTTCTTGATGTAAGCATCATCGCGGCCCCAATATTTCAAGCTTTCCTTGTAATTCAAATAACCTAGATACAACCCAAAAGAGATCATCACCGCAGCCGTTTGCCAAGTCTTACGGAATTTAAACACGTGCAGCAGTTCGTAGATCATGATAATACCCATCACCACGCCCACCACTGGAATACAGTACAGCAGTACCCAATACACAGGTCGTTCGGCAATTTTTACAAGCACGTACGCA